>NZ_SOHN01000015.1:0-122344 GCF_004404025.1 Cryobacterium serini | reverse complement strand
CCTTGACGCTCTGCGCCCAGGCGGCTCGTGTCGGGTCGACGAATCGCACGCCGCCGCGTCGCGGACTGGTGAGGGCGTCGTAGGTGGCTAGCCACATTTCGCCCTGCTCGGGTGCCATCAGGGCGTGTAGGGTCACCATGCCGTCGGCGCGCCGCCAGAGCGACCAGGTGGTGTCGTCGCGGGCTTGCTTCTCGCGCGCGAGGATGCCGGCAGCGTCGAGGTCGTCCCGGAGGCGCCGGGCGCGTTTGTAGGCCTGTTCGGTGTTCATCCCCGGCGCCTCGATGAGCAACACGCGCAGGGCGGTGGTGAGTTTCTCGGCGGTGATCGCTTGATCGAGGGTGCCCAGGCCGCGCAGCAGCGCGTCGCCGATGCCGGGGGAGACGGTGCCGGTGGTGATGGCGTGCATGATCGGCGCCTGCCACGGCACCACCACCGGCGCGACCGGCGGCAATGGCATCACCGCTGCGACCGGCAATACTGCCGGGGGCGCGGCGCCCGGCAGTACCGCCGGGGGCGCGGCGATGGTCAGCGGTGGCAGATGTGGGTGCAGCGTGGCCCATGCCGCTGCTCGTTCCGCTTCTCGAGCAGCGTCACGCGCCGCTTCCTGTTCGGCTTCCGCGGCAACGTCGGCGGCGGTCTGGGCAGCCAGCACGGCTTCGCGAGCGGCGTCGACGGCGCGAAGTTCGGCAGTTTCCGTGTCGGCCATGAGTACCCCGACGGCCAGCAGCCGGCCAGCCTCGATGCGGCTGAGGCCGGTGGCGTCTTGCACCATCATGGTCGGGTTGCCGAACCCGTGCCGCGTTGCCAGCCCCGACTGTCCCAGCTCGGGCCGGGACCGCCGTGCGATCGTGCCTGCCAACAATGCCGCCGCCAGGGTACTCAGGCGCAGTAGCTCCGCGATCGGGCCACGAGCGGCGAGCACCTGCGCGTCAGAGAGGCTGCTGAAGTCGGCGCTGGAACCACCGAGCGCGGCCACCGCGGCCGCCGCCCGGGTGAGGTCCACTGCCCTGTTGTTCATGATTCAACTCAACACCCGACCACCGACATTCCCGAGGAAAAATCATGCTTGCAAGCGCTAAAACATCAACACCCGCCAAAAAATACCCAAAAAAATGTTTCCCCTGAGACGTCGCTCGCCGACGATGGCTGCGCCTAACACTTCCTCACAGCTGTGGTAGCCGATCACGGTCGCCAGTACACCCGTTCGTCCAGATCCCCAGATGGGTGATGTCGCCGACCCAGACCTGGTTGCACTGCGCCGGTGCTGCCCGTGTCGGGCTAGCTAGCTGACCGGGTTGGTGATGAAACCTTCGTCGATCATCCAGGCATAGGCCACATCTGTGGGTTCGGCACCGTCGACGTCAACTTGACGGTTCATGCCGCGCAGAACCTCGTCGGTGAGTTTGGGCGATATCTCGGCGAAGATCTCTTCCAGGCCAGGGTGGGCCTCGAGTGTTTCGGTGAAGAAGATCGGTGCCACATTGTATGCCGGGAAAAATGCGAGGTCATCGGTCAGGACGGTGAGGTCGAGCGCGTCGATGCGACCGTCGGTTGTGAAGACTTCACCGAAGTTGCAGGCTCCGTCATCGGTCGCGCTGTAGATCGCACCGGTGTCGTAGATGCCGATGTTGTTGTCGGGCACGCTGTCGGCGGCGCCACGGTCCAGCCCGTAGTGGGTGAGCATGGGGTTCATGCCGTCTGGGCGGGAGTTGAATTCGGCCTCGACACAGAAAGTGCGGTCCTCGACGGGCAGTGAGGCGAGTTCGGACATGGCGGTAATGCCGCCGAGCTCGGCGACTGCCTCACTGCGTACAGCCAGGGCGTAGGTGTTGTTCATCGGTGCTGGTGCGCCCCAGGTGACACCATTGGTGAGATCGATGTCGTGCACGGCTTGCCACATTTCCTTCTGGTCGGTGATCACTTCTGTTTGACCGAGATAGGTCAGCCAGGCGGTGCCGGTGTATTCCCAAAGTACGTCGGCCTGGCCAGAAAGAATGAGTTCGCGGGCCGGTTGGCTACCGGGCACATTGCTGAGGTCAGTGACGTCGAATCCTGCGGCAGTCCCGGCGAGCACGGCAATCTTGCCGAGCAGCAGCTGCTCGGTATAGTTTTTTGACGTGACCGTGAGGTTGACGCCCTCCGCGCCATCGAGCGGAGGGATCGACCCGGGTCCAACCGCAGGAACGTAGGAGGTCGCTGGCTGCAGCCCACAGCCGGTCAGGGCGAGTGCGGACAAAGCGAGGACACCCGCTGCCAGAGTCCAGCGGCCAGGGTGTCCGCGGCCGGTGTGCGAAGCGGGGAGGTGCATCTAGAGTCCCTTCGGACGAGCAACGTGTTCTACTACGCGGCCGATCCAGTCGATGAGGAGGGCCAGCAGAGCCACGAGTAAAGCTCCGGTGACGAGCACGGGGGTGAGGCTGAGATTGACGCCGGTGGTGATGAGGATGCCGAGTCCACCGCCGTTGACGAACGTGGCCAGGGCGGCGGTGCCGACGAGTAGAACGAGGGCGGTACGCACGCCCGACAGCATGACCGGCACGGCGAGAGGAAGCTCTACGCGAAAGAGCACGGCAGTGGAGGTCATCCCCATGCCACGTCCCGCTTCGATAAGTCGGCCGTCGACCTGTTGCAGGCCAACCATGGTGTTGCGCAGCACCGGGAGTACCGCGTAGAGCACGAGGCTCAGTGTCGCCGCCCAAAAGCCGAAGCCAACCCAGAAAGCGAGGAGTACGACGACACCGATCGCTGGGGCGGCTTGCCCGACGTTGGCGATCGCTTGCACCGGAGCGGTCAGAAACCGCAGGGGTCGTCGGGTCAGGGCGATTCCCAGGGGAATCGCGATGACCAATACGATCGCCGCAGCGAGGAGGGTGAGTTGGATGTGCTGCACGGTGTAGACCCAGAGTGCGTCCGGGGCGAGCGTGGTGAGTTCGATCGGCGAGAGGTTGGCCAGTAGCAGCCAGATGATAAGCGCGAAGAACGCAAGAAGGATGCCGGCTAGCTGGTAGACCAGTCCCCGCCAGGATTGCCATACCGCGCGGGCGTGACTGACCGGTACGGCCGGCGCGTCCGGATCGCCAGGTGCTTCGACGGCGGAGTCGCCGCCAGCGATGCCGGCTTCTGTAGTCAGGGTGCGGGTGCTCATTGACTGGCCCGCGCATCGGCGCCGTTGCCATCGGTCTCGTTCAGGTCGGCGTCGGCGGCAGGCGCCTGGGCTTGGAACACGCCGGTGTTCAGTCCGACGGGTGCTTGGTCCGACTCGAGCACGGCAGCGGTCTGTGACCGGGTAATGGCGTCCATGACGGTCTGTACGTCGATGACGCCCTTGAACATGTCGCGGCGGCCGGTGACAAGCGCGGCCCCGGCGCTGGAGACGAGCATTGTGTCGAGTGCGTCATTGAGCGTGGCGCGGTAGCCGACGACCGGAAGTTTCGGGTCGGGAACGTTGCTGATGACCTCGAGGCGGCCGAGGTTGCGCCGGGAAAGCCACTGAATGGGACGGTGACGCTCATCGACGATGACCGCGTGGCCGTGGCCGGCGTCGATGAGGCGGGCCAGGACATCCGCTGCCCGTTCGCCGGGGTTTCCCACGACGGCGTCGCCGAATCCAACCTCTGCTACCCGGGTAAGGGTGAGCTGTTTGAGGCCGGCGCCGGACCCGATGAAGTTTTCGACGAACTCGTTGGCCGGGTCGCCGAGGATGCGTTCCGGGGTGTCGTACTGTTCGAGCTGGGCGCCCTCGTTGAAGATGGCGATCCAGTCGCCGAGCTTGACGGCTTCGTCGAAGTCGTGGGTAACGCAGACGATGGTCTTCTGCAGTTCTTCTTGGATGTTTAGTAGTTCGTCTTGCAAGCGTAGGCGGGTGATCGGGTCGACGGCTCCGAAGGGCTCGTCCATAAGCAGTACGGGCGGGTCGGCTGCGAGCGCGCGCGCCACACCGACGCGTTGCTGCTGACCGCCGGAAAGTTCCTTGGGGTAGCGGTTTCGGTAGAGCGCCGGGTCGAGGGAGACGAGCTCGAGGAGTTCATCGACGCGAGCGGCGATGCGGGCCTTGTCCCAGCCGAGCATTTTCGGCACGAGGCCGATGTTGGTCGCCACCGTCATATGGGGGAAGAGCCCCCCGGCCTGAATGACATAGCCGATGCCTCGCCGCAGAGTGTCGCCGTTCATGTCGGTGACATCGTCACCGTCGACGACGATGCGACCCTCGGTCGGTTCGATGAGTCGGTTGATCATTTTCAGGGTGGTTGTTTTGCCGCAGCCCGAGGGGCCGACGAACATGACGATCTTGCCAGCCGGGATCTCCATGGTGAGACCGTCGACAGCGGGGCGCGCTTGGCCGGGGAAACGCTTGGTGACGTGGTCCAGCAGGATGCTCGCACCGGTGATTCCGGTCAGGGTGGTTGAACCATCGGTGCTGGTGGATTCTGCGTTGTCGGATGCAATGAGTTCAGACACGGATACCTCTGGGTGTGGTCAGGCGGCCAAGGCCGACGAGAAGGAGATCAAGAATAAGAGCAAGCACGACCACACCGATGACACCCGTCAGCACCGACTCGAGGGAGTTGGCACCGCCGAGGCGGGAGAGGCCGGAGAAGATGAATCGGCCCAGGCCTGGGCCGAGGGAATATGCGGCAATCGCGGCGATTCCCATGACCATCTGAGCGGATACCCGAATGCCTGTGAGGATGATTGGCCACGCCATTGGGAGTTCCACCTGCAGGAGCGTGCGGAACCGACTCATGCCGATGCCGCGGGCGGATTCCACGATCGACGGTGCGATCCCCGCCAGGCCCACGACCGCGTTGCGCAGAATGGGCAGAGTAGCAAAGAACGCCACGACAATGACGGCCGGAGCGACGCCGAAGCCGAGCGGCGCGATGAGCAGCCCGATGAATGCAAACGACGGGATGGTCAGGCCAATGGCCGACACCGAGTTGGCGATCCCGGTGAGCGCGGAACTTCGGTACACGACGGCGGCCAGCACGACGGCGATGACTGTTGCCAGGATCAGGCACTGCACCACGAGGCTAAAGTGCTGCCAGCTGCTGAACAGGATCTGCTCATACTGAGCCCCTAAAAAATCCCACACATCAATACTCCTTGGCTTCGATCACACATTGATTTACCGCCACCGGCACGGGCGCAACCGAAGGCGCCGAAGCAGAGCTCAATGGGGACGCAGGCGCAGAGCCGTGAGCGAAGGTGAACTTCCAGTCTCGCACGAGCACGCCCATCTGGGTGCAGCGAGACGTTACGGTTCAATCACGTGCGCCATCCGCTCGATGGCCCCGAAGGGTCACGGCTTGCCCGCACTCGATGGTTCTCTGCGCTCTCCGCCGTCCACGTCGCCGTCGCCACCTGGAGTGCGATCGAGCGTGATTGGTTCACGATCTGGGCAATGTGGGCACTCATGCTCGGGTACCTCATCGCTGTGATCACGCCCGGCGGCTGCGCACCCACCTGACCAGCCTGCCACCCGCTTGGTTCATCTTCGCCCTCCCTTTCGCCACGTCAATCATGGAGTGGAGTCCTCGAGATTTGCGGGTCGAGTGGTTCTCCTTGCCCCTGGGTATCTTCCAGATTGGGGCTGGCGCCGTGATCCTGAAGGGTGCGCGACGGCATGCTGCGCGCGTGCCTCCAGAATTTGGCCGCCGGAGTGACGGCACGCTCAACAGCTGGCCGGCAGCGTGGATCGGCTCGTGGCCTCTGCTCGCCCGGCATCGTGACCCTGCTGTTGGCGTCGGTCCTGGCCACCTTTACCGACCCATAGACCTGGCGGGCGATTCTGGTGATCATCATCGCGCTCATCATTATCCTGATCGGGTCGAGTCTCAAGCTCGCAGCGCGCGCGCACCGCCGGGCATCCGCTCACCTGCTGTGCGTGGGCTATCACTCGGCCATGACTTGGCCGAGTGCCGGCTGGTAACTCAGCGAGGCCTGCCCACGAAACGTGCGCGTGGTGCCAGAGTGACCACGGAGGCTCTCGATGGACTCGCTGTTTTCGGCTCTCAGCCCGCTCGATATCAGCCTCATCGACGCGCCCCTGCTCGGAACGCTCTACGCGGTCACCGGCTTCGCGTTGCTGCTCGTGCTGCTCGGCCCGTCCGGCGTGCGTCGCGCTGTGGTCACCGTCATTGGTGCCGTCGTCGGTGCGTTCGGCGGTTGGGCGCTGGCCTGGTTTATCACTGACGTCTGGGACCCGTGGGGTGTCTCGTTCTCCACCGGCACCCGCCTCTGGACCGCAGCCCTCGGGGCGAGCCTCGCCGTGCTCGTGCTTAATCTCGGCGGCCAGGTGCGCTGGCGCCGCGGCGTCGCCATTGGCGCTATCGGGCTCTGCCTGCTCAGCGCTGCGGCGGGAATCAACGCAGACGTTGGTCAATTTCCCACCCTGCGTGTCGCGCTCGGGCTCGCAAGCTACCCGCCACTTGATGCGGCCCTCGCAACCGCGAAGGCCCATGCTGAGGCCGTACATCCCGACTCAGCGAATGCCGCAACCAACACGGCATCCAACGAATCCGGCGTCGTCGGCACGGTCACCATCCCGGCCACCATCTCCGGTTTCGTCTCCCGCGACGCGCTGGTCTATCTGCCGCCGGCGGCGCAGCACGCGAACCCACCGGCCCTGCCGGTGGTCGAGATGCTCTCCGGGCAGCCGGGCAGCCCGAGCGACGTGTTCACGGCCGGCCGGCTGGCGGATATTCTCGACACATATGCGCGGGCGCATTCCGGTCTCGCCCCCATCGTTGTCGTTCCCGATCAACTCGGCGCACCGGCCAACAACCCGATGTGTGTCGACTCAGCGCTTGGCAATTCAGCCAGCTACCTCACCGTCGACGTCCCGGATTGGATCAGGTCGCACCTGAACGTCACCGCCCGACCCGCCGGGTGGACCATCGCGGGTTTCTCGCAGGGCGGCACGTGTTCCATTCAACTCGGCGCTGCGCATCCAGAGCTCTACAGTACGATCTTGGATATCTCGGGAGAGCTCGTTCCCAGCAACGGAAATGAAGCGCACACCGTGCAATCCGGTTTCGGTGGCAGCGCCTCCCGCTACGCCGCCGCTGCGCCCTCCGCTATTCTCGCCGCCCACCAGCCCTACGCCAATCTCGGTGCCATCTTTGTGGTCGGCGACGACGATATGCGCTTTCTGCCGGGGGTGCGCGGGCTAGCGGATGCCGCCCAGCGCGCCGGCGTCGATACCCACCTGTTCGAGTCACCCGGTACCGCACACGACTGGCGAACCGTTGAGTATGCCTGGACCACGGCCCTGCCAATCATCGCCGCACGTACCGCACTGCTCGCGCCGACCGTGATTGCGATGACGCGGTGACCACCAACGACATCACGAGCGACACCACCGCGCTCGACCCACCGGGGCGCGAGCCCGCGGGGGGCTCCACCTGGCACTCGCTTTCCGGATGGGCCCGTCAGCGACCCTTCTCCGTCTGCTATGCCGTCACCCTGCTCGCGGTGGGTTTTGCGACGGGAGCAGTCTCCGGACCGGCGCGCAGCATCCGTCTGTTACTCGGCACCGGCTACGAGTCGGTTATCGACCATGGCCACTGGTGGTCGCCGCTGACCTCGGTGTTCTTCGTCGACAATGGCGCTGAATTGCTGCTCGCGCTGGCCGGTGCGCTGATCGTGCTCGGGTTTGCCGAACGCCTGATGGGTACGCGGCGCACCGCCATCGCCTTTCTCGTCACAGCCACTTTCGGAGCTTTCATCGGAATCGGCGCGCAGTACCTCGGCGTAGCGGGCGGTGAGATGTGGTCGCGTGAAGTCAGCGAACTCTGGGCAATTGATCCGTTCACCCCGATCTTTGGCAGCGCGATGGCGGCCAGTTACTTCGCCGGGCCGCTCTGGCGTCGCCGAATCCGCGTGCTCGGACTGTCGACCGTGCTCGTGCTCGCACTGTACTCCGGCCAACCGTCCGACCTGTATCGCCTGCTCGCCGCGCTGGTCGGCCTCGGTATCGGATGGCGCGGGCGGCCGACCCCTCGAGTCAGCGGCTGGCGACGCAGCTCCGATCACGAAACCCGCACCCTGCTCGCGGCGATCGTGGGCATGGTCGCCGTTGGTCCGGTCATCACGATCTTTTCCGGCGCCCGGTTCGGCTTGCTCGCCCCGCTCGGCCTGCTGCTCACACAGGACGTTCCGACCGCGGGCGAAGTTGTCGATCGTTGCCTGCTGGGGGATGTCACCCGGCAGTGTGTGCAGGAACTCAGCCTTGAACGCATTGGCGGTGCCGGCCCGGTGCTCGTGAGCCTGATTCCCCTGCTGACCCTCGTCGTTGCAGCCTTCGGGCTGGCTCGCGGACGCCGCTTCGCCGCCTGGCTCGCCATCACGATCAACACTGGGCTGGCTCTTCTCGCCGGCTGGTACTTCGGGTTGCTGCCCATCTCCGGGCAACCCTACGTCTGGCAATGGCAGTCCGGCCGGTACTGGGAGGTCACCTTCATCCTCGGGGTGTCGGTGCTCGTGCCGCTCCTCGTAGCGGTGACCATTCTCGCAAATCTGCGCCACTTTCCCGTCGCCTCCCGCACCGGCCAGCAGCGCCGGTTTCTGCTCGTCACCTTCGGCAGCCTGATCGGACTCGCCGCAGCCTACGTGGGTCTGGGCTGGCTGCTCCAGACACATTTTCAACCCGCCGTCACGCTGCTCGATTTGATAGCGGATGTTCCGGAGCGGTTTATTCCGGTCGGTTTTCTGCGGCTCGAACGGGTCTCTTTTCTCCCGATCGATTCGGTGGCCGCCGCCCTCTACGACAGCGTCGGCGCCATGTTCTGGATCGTCGTCTTCGTTGGCGCAATCGTCTGCCTGCGCAGCGTCGTGACCGGATCCACCGCCGACGCGTCGGAACGACTGCGCAGCGTGCTCAACACCTTTGGCGGCGGATCGCTCGGCTACATGACCACCTGGACCGGCAATTCGCTGTGGTTCACCGCGAGCGGACGCACGGCCATCGCCTACCGGGTGGTCAACGGCATCGCTATCACGACCTCCGAGCCGATCGGACCGCGCTCCGAGGCCGCTGAGGCCGTCGCTTTCTTTGCTCGCATGTGCGACGACAACGGCTGGGTTCCGATTTTTTACAGCGTGCACGAGAGCTGGCAGGCCGTTTTCGCCTCGATGGGCTGGCCGACCATGCAAGTGGGGGAGGAGACGCTGTTGCGGCCGAGCAGCTGGAGCACGACGGGAAAGAAATGGCAGGACATCCGCTCGTCGATCAATCGCGCTGACCGTGCCGGGGTACGGGCGCTCTGGACCAGCTACCCGGTCTTGTCGCTAGCGGTGACGACACAAATCGCGGAGATCTCGGAGCAGTGGGTCCAGGAGAAGGAACTCCCCGAACTGGGGTTCACACTCGGCGGCCTCGACGAACTGCGGGACCCCGCCGTGCGTCTCATGCTCGCCGTTGACAGCGCAGACCGCGTGCACGCCGTGACGAGCTGGTTGCCGACCTATCGGGACGGCGCGATAGTCGGCTGGACACTCGACTTCATGCGTCGCCGTCCCGACAGCATCAACGGCGTCATGGAATTTCTGATCGCCCAAACTGCGCAGCGTATGCAGGAACGCCCGGAGATTGAGTTTCTCAGCCTGTCGGTGGCGCCGCTCGCCCCATCGTCCGACACGCGACAGGGCGGCATCGCCACCGGTCTGCTCCAGTACCTCGGTCGCACACTCGAGCCCGTGTATGGGTTTCGATCTCTCCTGGCGTTCAAGAGCAAGTTCCAGCCAGAGTTTGCGCCGGTCTTCATGGCGTACCCCGACCCGGTGGCCCTGCCCGAGATCGGTCTCGCGCTGGTTCGGGCCTACCTGCCCAGTCTGTCGGTGCGAGAAGTGGTGACCCTGGTGCGCGGACTCGGCCAATAGCATCCGCTCGCCGGAGCCATATTCGGCACGTGGTCGCAACCGCGCCAAACGGTGCTAGCCTGAAAAATGTGTTGAACGGGTCGCTCCTCCTTAGCTGCCGCGACGAGTCCTAATCTAAAGGCCTCCCTCGTCGCGGCGTTTGTCGTTGGCTGTACGACACCACGAGGAACAGGATCATGAAGAACAATCAGACCGCATCCACCCTGCCGATCCACCGCTACCGCCCGTACCACGAGCAGTTCGCCGTCGAACTGAGCGATCGTACCTGGCCGAGCAAACACATCACGGCTGCCCCGCGCTGGTGCGCGGTCGACCTGCGTGACGGCAACCAGTCGCTGATCGACCCGATGAGCCCCGAGCGCAAGCGCATCATGTTCGACCTGCTCGTGCGCATGGGCTACAAGGAGATCGAGGTGGGCTTTCCTTCGGCGAGCCAGACCGACTTCGACTTCGTGCGCAGCCTCATCGACGAGAACGCCATTCCCGATGACGTCACTATCCAGGTGCTCACCCAGGCGCGCGAGCACTTGATCAAGCGCACCTACGAGTCCATCACTGGTGCCAAACAGGCCATCGTGCACTTCTACAATTCGACCAGCATTTTGCAGCGGGATGTCGTTTTTCGCGAAGACAAGCAGGGCATCATCGACCTGGCCCTGTTCGGGGCTCGTCTCTGCAAGCAGATGGAAGCCACCATTCCCGGCACGACCATCTACTACGAGTACTCCCCGGAGAGTTTCACCGGCACGGAGCTCGACTTCGCCGTGGACATCACGAACCAGGTCGTCGAGATCCTCGCGCCCACCCCGGAACGCAAGGTCATCGTCAACCTGCCGGCTACCGTGGAGATGGCCACCCCCAACGTGTACGCCGACTCCATTGAGTGGATGAGCCGTCATCTGACCCAGCGCGAGAACATCCTCATCTCGCTGCACCCGCACAATGACCGCGGCACCGCCATCGCCGCCGCCGAACTCGGCTACCTGGCCGGCGCCGACCGCATCGAAGGTTGTCTGTTCGGCAACGGAGAGCGCACCGGAAACGTCGACCTCGTCGCCCTGGGCATCAACCTGTTCACGCAGGGCATCGACCCGCAGATCGACTTCAGCAACATCGATGAGATCAAACGTACGGCCGAGTACTGCAACCAGCTGCCGGTACCGGAGCGCAACCCGTGGGCTGGCGATTTGGTCTTCACCGCGTTTAGCGGATCGCACCAGGACGCCATCAAAAAAGGCTTCGAAGCGATGGATGCCGACGCGGCCAAGCAGGGCTGCACCGTCAACGACCTGGTCTGGGCCGTTCCCTACCTGCCGATCGACCCGAAGGATCTCGGACGCAGCTACGAAGCCGTGATCCGGGTCAACTCGCAGTCCGGCAAGGGCGGCGTTGCCTATCTGCTGAAGACCGACCACGCCCTCGACCTGCCGCGCAAGTTGCAGATCGAATTCTCCGGCGTTGTGCAGGCCAAAACCGACGCCGAGGGCGGCGAGGTGACGAGCGAGCAGATCTGGTACATCTTCAACGACGAGTACCTGCCGGCCACGATCAAGAACCCCGAAGCCAAGTGGGGCAGGTTCGAACTGCACTCCACCCGCACCTCAAGCGACCTCTCCGGCACCGTTGATCTCTCGGTCGAACTGCGCGACGGTGACACCGTGGCGCAGGCCACCGGTTCCGGTAACGGCCCGATCAACGCGTTCCTTGGGGTGATGGCCGAGCGCGGCATCGCGATCACGCTGTACGACTACGTTGAGCACGCCCTCTCGGCGGGCGGCGACGCCCAGGCGGCCGCCTACGTCGAGCTCGACGTGAACGGCAAGCGGTACTGGGGCGTCGGCATCGACGCGGACATCTCCACCGCGTCGCTCAAGTCGGTTGTCTCTGCCGTCAACCGCGGCATCCGTGCCGAGGTCGGCGACCTGGAGCTGGCCGCCGTCTAACACCGCAGCATCCGTTTTTCGCACACACGAAAGCCCAGTCCCGTCGGCGCGGTCCTGGGCTTTCGTTGCACCATCTAGATGCGGTCGGTGAGCGGGTGATCAGGCCAGCGCGGGCAGATACACCGTTCGGTTCGGGCGGCGCGTTTCCAGCAGCTCCCTGCAATCGTTGATCGCGTGATCAAGCAGGCTGTATAACCGGGCGTCCGGGTCGCCGATACAGGCCTCTCCGATACCCTGCACGGCGACGCGAATGATCGTGTCGGCGGTACGCGGAGTGAACTTGGTGCGCGACCACGAATGCACACTGCCGATGAAGCCGCGCGCCCAGCGCTCGGCATCGGTCGCTTCATCGAGGGCGGCCCGAATGAGAGGACGCATCCGCTCGGCCAGCGCCGGATCGAGAACGGATGCGGTGCGCTCGCAGGTGAGCACGCCCACCGCGAGCGCGCGCTGGCGTTCCAGGCTGGCCACCGGAAGCGCTTCGCAGCCGGCCCGCAGCGCGACCACGACTTCGATCCTTTTGTCGGATCCGGTCAGGCCGATGACCGACGGAATGAGCAGTGCGAGGCGCGACCTGGCCTCGTCTGAACTGCAGTCGTTGACCATCCGCGCCAGCGAGGCGAGCTCCGGGTGGGTGCACGCGGGGTGGTCGCTCCAGGACTCGCCAGCGAGGTAGGAAGCGAATTCCATGAAGCATCCACCACTTTTGGGAGAGCGATGTTTGCCACGCGAAAGCACAGGCATAATGTCGGGCAGGCTGCCCTGGACTGGTTTCATGAAAACCTCCACACCACGGGGACTATATGTTGACAAGTCTCCCCCCGTCCGGTCCGAAAATCCATAGCCAGCAGCGACTAGTGATAAAAAATCGCTGAAGCGCGGCATTCGTTCTGCGGGTACCCGCGCCGTGACCGCACTCCCAGCGGCAGAGTGGGATAATTGTTTGTGCCTGTCTATCGAGATGAAGCCGTCGTGCTGCGCACCCACAAGCTGGGTGAAGCCGACCGCATCGTCACCATGCTCACGCGGCAACACGGCAAGGTGCGTGCAGTCGCCAAGGGTGTGCGCCGCACCGGCTCCAAATTCGGGGCCAGGCTCGAGCCGTTCATGGTCGCCGACGTGCAGCTCTATGAGGGCCGCAGCCTCGATATCATTACCCAGGCGGAGTCGCTCGGCTCGTACGGCGCCCTGATCACCGCCGACTACGGCAGCTACACCGCCGCGAGCGTGATGGTCGAGACCGCCGACAAACTCACCGAATCCGAGGGGTCGTTGCAGCAATACCTGCTGCTCGTCGGCGCGCTGCGATCACTGTCCCGACAGGAACACGGTTCCCACCTCACTCTCAACTCCTACCTGCTGCGCGCCGTGTCAATGGCTGGCTGGGCACCGAGCTTTCAGGACTGCGCCCGGTGCGGCGCGCTCGGCGAGCTCAGCGCGGGTGGTCGACACAGCGCCATGGTCGTGCAGATGGGCGGCATCGTCTGCGACGAGTGCGCCGCACCCGGATCGCCCCGGCTGGATGCGGCGACCATCGACCTGCTCAGTGCGCTGCTGACCGGCGACTGGGAGCACGCTGCCGAATCGCCCGAACGCACCCAGAGTCAGGCGGCCGGCGTCGTTGCCGCCTACACCCAGTGGCACCTGGGCCGCGGGCTTCGCTCGCTGGAACACGTCGCTCGATGATGGCGAGTCTGTTCGGTCTCAAAGGTTCATCGCAGTCCCCGTTCACCCACCGCGACGCCGTCGCGTTCAAACCGCTCGACTGGACTGGTCTGTATCCGCCCGAACTGCCCCGCAAGGTCGTACCGGAGCACGTCGCCGTCGTCATGGACGGAAACGGCCGCTGGGCCAACGGCCAGGGCCTGACCCGCATCGAGGGGCACAAGGCCGGCGAGGCCGCCCTGCTCGACGTCGTCGCCGGCGCTATCCAGATTGGCGTCAAGCAGCTCAGTGTGTACGCCTTCTCCACCGAGAACTGGAAGCGTTCGCCCGAGGAAGTGCGTTTTCTCATGGGCTTCAACCGCGACGTACTGCACCGTCGCCGTGATCAACTCAACGACTGGGGTGTGCGCATCAAGTGGGCCGGGCGCAAACCGAAACTCTGGGCATCCGTTATCAACGAACTGCAGTTCGCCGAGCGGCTCACCGCCGGCAACGATGTGCTCACCCTCACCATGTGCGTGAACTACGGCGGTCGCACCGAAATAACGGATGCCGTGCGGGCGCTGGCCGAGGATGTCGCCGCCGGCAGGCTGAAGCCGTCCGGTATCACCGAGAAGGCCATAGCCCGGCAGCTGTACGTGCCGGAGCTGCCCGACGTCGACCTGTTCGTGCGCAGCTCGGGGGAGCAGCGTACGAGCAACTTTCTGCTCTGGCAGAGCGCCTACGCGGAGATGGTCTTTCTCGACACGCTGTGGCCGGATTTCACCCGCGTCGACCTCTGGCACGCTATCGAGCTCTACGCTTCACGCAACCGCCGCTATGGCGGCGCCGTCGATACTCCAACGGTCTGAATGCCGCCCGCCGATATTCCGAGCGGGGAATACACAGACACCGCCCTCCGTTGTGACGAAGGTGACTGATACGAATACGACCGCAGCGACCGCACCCCGAAATTCCGACCCGATCAAGGTCGATATCTGGTCTGATGTGCAGTGCCCCTGGTGTTACATCGGCAAACGCAAGTTCGAGGCCGGCGCAGCCCAATTCGACGGTACCGTCGAGGTGGAATATCACAGCTTCGAACTCGCGCCCGACACCCCGGTCGACTACGCCGGCACGCCGTCTGAGTACCTGAGCGAAGCAAAAGGCATGTCTCCCGGGCAGGTCGCCGAGATGCTCGAGCGCGTCACCGGCATCGCCGAGAGCGTGGGCCTGCACTACGACTATGATTCGGTGCACCAGACCAATACGGTCATCTCCCATGAGTTGCTGCACTACGCCAAGGCACACGGTCGCCAACTCGACATGAAGGAGCGTCTGCTGAAGGCCTACTTCATCGATGGGCGTCACGTCGGCCGGATCGAGGATCTGGCCGACCTGGCCGCAGAGATCGGCCTGGATCGTGCGGACGTGGTGCGGGCGCTGACCGCGCATGACTTTCTGGCCGATGTCAAGGCGGATGTCGCGCAGGCCAATGAATACGGCATCCAGGGCGTTCCATTCTTCGTCATCGATGGCAAGTACGGCATCTCCGGCGCGCAGGATCCTGCTACTTTTACCCAGGCTTTCAACCAGATACTCACCGAAAGATCAGAGGAGAAAATCGCATGAGCGACACCAACACCACCATCATCCCGCCGGTGTACACCGATGCAGCCGGTCGACCCACCATCCAACTCCAAGGGCTTACCGACGCGACAACCGACGAGGCCGCCGGTTCCTGCTGCGGTGGCGGCTGTTGCAGCTGATCTAAACGCATCTCACCCAGGCGCAGCCGTCGCACGGTCCATTCCGTGCGGCAGCTGCGCTTTTGTGCGCCGTCTGGCCTGCCGCTGCCATCGATTCGCGGATCCTGCGCTTTCTGGGAGAATTGACTCAACATGACTTTACGCACCCCCATAATCGGTGAACCGGCGCCGCCGGCGCTCGAACCGCTGAGAATCGGTCCACTCACGCTCGACGTGCCCGTGGTGCTGGCGCCGATGGCCGGTATCACCAACACGGCGTTCCGTCGGCTCTGCCGCGAATACGGCGCCGGACTGTTCGTCAGCGAAATGATCACCTCCCGCGCGCTCGTCGAACGCAATACCGAGACGATGCGGCTGATTACCCACCACGAGAGCGAAACCACCCGCTCCATTCAGTTGTACGGCGTCGATCCGAAAACCGTCTCCGAGGCCGTGACCATGCTCGTCGCGGAGGATCGCGCCGACCACATCGACCTCAATTTCGGCTGCCCGGTACCCAAGGTCACGCGCAAGGGCGGGGGAGCGGCGCTGCCTTGGAAGATCGGCCTGTTCCGCCAGATCGTCGAAGCCGCCGTCACCGCGGCCGGCCCAATTCCCCTCACCGTGAAAATGCGCAAGGGCATCGACGCCGACCATCTCACCTATATCGAAGCCGGCAAGGCCGCTGCAGGAGCGGGCGTATCGTCCATCGCGTTGCACGGGCGCACAGCAGCCGAGTTCTATTCCGGCCAGGCCGACTGGTCGGCCATCGAAAAGCTCAAGAATGCCATCAGCGACGTGCCGGTGCTCGGTAACGGCGATATTTGGTCGGCCGACGACGCCCTGCGCATGGTTCGTGAGACCGGATGCGATGGTGTCGTTGTCGGGCGCGGGTGCCTGGGCCGTCCGTGGCTGTTCGGTGACCTCGCTGCGGCGTTCCGCGGCCAGGAACTCAAAGCTGAACCCGGCCTCGGCCAGGTCATCAACGCCTTCCGCCGCCATGCGGAACTGCTCACCGAATACTTCGACAGCGAAGACCGCGCCTGCCGCGACATTCGCAAACACGTTGCCTGGTACTTCAAGGGTTACCCGGTGGGCGGCGACCTGCGAGCCAGCCTTGCCATGGTGCAATCCCTCGCGCAGCTCGACGACCTGCTCGGCACCCTCGACGCCTCATTGCCCTACCCGGGCGCCGATGTCGAGGGACCGCGTGGTCGCGCGGGAACACCGAAGAAGCCTTCATTGCCCGAGCACTGGCTCGAGTCGCAGGATCTCGTCGGTGCGCAACGACTGAATCTGACCGAAGGCGAAGGGGACACCAGCGGTGGCTAACAAAACCGGATACAGCGAGACCGACGAGGCGCGTTGGCTTCCCGAAGAGCATTATTCGCGGCGCAGCGACTTCGCCCGCGACCGGGCACGCCTGCTGCACTCGAGCGCGCTACGCCGCCTCGCGGCCAAGACGCAGGTGCTCAGTCCTACGGCGGGGCTCGACTTCGCTCGAAATCGGCTCACCCACTCGCTCGAGGTCGCTCAGGTCGGGCGAGAGATCGCATCGCGCCTCAACGTCGACCCCGACATCGTCGATACGGCCTGCTTGGCACACGACATCGGGCATCCGCCCTTTGGGCACAACGGCGAGAAGGCACTCAGCCTGTGGTCCGAAGACATCGGCGGTTTCGAAGGCAATGCCCAGACCCTGCGCCTGCTCACCAGGCTGGAGCCCAAGGTGTTCGGGCCCGATGGTCACAGCTATGGCCTGAACCTCACCCGGGCCAGCCTCGACGCGAGCTGCAAATATCCCTGGCCCGAGGGCTCGTCGGTTTTCGACCCGAGTGGGCGCGCCAAATTCGGGTTTTACCAGGATGACATCGCCGCGTTCGAGTGGCTGCGTGACGGAGCGCCCGACCGCCAGCTCTGCATCGAAGCGCAGGTGATGGATCTCTCCGACGACATCGCCTACAGCGTGCACGACTTTGAAGACGCAATCGTCAACGGCTACGTCGACGTCGCCGCCCTGAGCAGCCGCACCAACCACGACGAACTCCTCGCCACCATGTCGGAGTGGATCGGCGACGCAACCAGCGCCGACGACCTCGCCACGGCCTTCAATCGCCTCGACTCTTTGGATGGCTGGATGGGCTCCTGGACCGCCGGGCGCCGTGACCAGGGTCGCCTCAAGAACCTCACGAGCCAACTCATCGGCCGCTTCAGTGGAGCAGCCGTGCACGCCACCAAGGAGGCGCACCCGGGCGCAAATATGCTGCGCTTCGGGGCCAACGTGATCGTGCCCCGCGAGATCCAGGCCGAAATTGCTGTACTCAAAGGCATCGTGGCGGCCTTCGTGATGACCCGTAACACCCGCAAGCCCATCTACGTGCAGCAGCGTCAGGTGCTCACCCTGCTGGCTGACACCCTGCACCAGTCTGGCGACGAACATCTCGACCCTGGTTTTCGCGAAGACTGGCAGGCTGCCGCCGATGATGCCGCCCGTAAGCGTGTCATCGTCGATCAGGTCGCCAGCCTCACCGACCAGTCAGCCCTGGCCTGGTACGAGCGCCTCGTGCAGGGCTAGCGAGCCCCTCCACTTTCCGGGCCCGGGCCCGGAAGCTGGGCCCACGATAGATCATGGGCCCGGTTTCCGAACATGGGCCCAGGGGCCGCGCGACGAAGCCCGCCGCCCCGGGACGATAGAATTTAGGCATGGCTGGACTGATTCGACAAAGTGACATCGAAGAGGTCAAGGCCCGCACCAATATCGCCGACATCGTCGGTGATTACGTCACCCTGAAGTCCGCCGGTGTCGGCTCGATGAAGGGTCTCTGCCCGTTCCACGACGAACGCAGCCCGAGCTTTCACGTGCGTCCCCAGGTCGGTTTCTACCACTGCTTCGGCTGTGGTGAGAGCGGTGACGTCTACTCCTTTCTGCAGAAAATGGACCACGTCAGCTTCAGTGAGGCCGTCGAACGCCTGGCCGGCCGGGTTGGCCTCGACCTGCACTACGAAGACGGTTCCGGCGCAGCACCCGACCACGGTAATCGTGCGCGGCTGCTCGCTGCTAATCAGGCAGCATCCGATTTCTTCATCGATCAGCTCGGCAGCGCGGGCGCTGAGGTCGGCCGCGCGTTCCTCGGTCAGCGCGGATTCGACGCCAACGCCGCCACTCGATTCGGGGTGGGGTTCGCCCCGAAAAGTTGGGACGAACTGACCAATCACCTGCGTGGTCGCGGCTTTACCACCGAAGAACTGACTCTGTCCGGCTTGGTCTCCAGTGGCGACCGCGGCATCTACGACCGCTTCCGTGGTCGCCTGGTCTGGCCCATTCGCGACATCACCGGGCAGACCATTGGCTTTGGCGCCCGCAAACTGCTCGACGACGACAAGGGCCCCAAGTACCTCAATACGCCCGAGTCTCCCGTTTACCACAAGGCCCAGGTGCTGTACGGCCTCGACCTGGCCAAACGCGACATCTCGCGCAGCCACCAGGTCGTGGTCGTCGAAGGCTACACCGACGTCATGGCCTGCCACCTGGCCGGAATCACCACGGCTGTCGCTACCTGCGGTACCTCATTCGGTGTCGACCACATCAAGGTGCTGCGCCGTGTGCTCGGTGATGATTCCGGTGTTGGCGAGGTCGTCTTCACATTCGACCCGGACGCCGCCGGCCAAAAGGCCGCGATGCGCGCCTTCAGCGAGGAACAGCGGTTCTCCGCTCAGACCTATGTAGCCGTCGGCCCGGAAGGACTCGACCCCTGCGACCTGCGGCTGCAACGCGGTGACGATGCCGTACGGCGGCTGGTCGACTCCAAGAAGCCCATGTTCGAGTTCATGATTCGGCAGATTCTCTCGCAGTACAATCTCGACACCGTCGAGGGCCGAACGGCAGCCCTGCGCGCAGCGGCCCCCGTGGTCGGCGATATTCGCGACCCCGTGCTGCGCCCCGGCTATACCCGCGAACTCTCCCGCATGCTGGGAGTCGACATGGGCGAAGTGGCCAGGGCGGTCACGAACGCCCAGTCCGGGGCACGCGCCGCGGCGAGCGGCGGACCGAACGCGCCGCGCCACGCCGGCACGATCGAAGTCCTGCCTGAGCGCCCGTTCTCGCTGGTCGAATTGCCCGGTGACCCGGTCACCCGGCTTGAGCGTGACGGCCTCATGGCGATGCTCCAGCGACCGACACTGATCGGGCGAGACATTCTCGACAGCGCGGTGCAGACATCCTTTGCGAATACCTCGCTCGCGGTCGTGCGCGACGCCATCGCCGCGAATCTCGCCCATTTCGAAGCAACCGACTGGCTCGATCGGGTGGTCGCCGAGGTACCTGACACCTTCAAGAACCTCGTGCAGGAACTCGCCATGGCAAATCTTCCCGAGCGTACCGAGAAAGATGTCGCCCGTTACGTACGCGACATCACGATCGTGCTCATTGACAAAGACCTGCTCAGGCTCAAGGCCGAATTGCTCGGGCGCCTCCAGCGAGCGGATGCTGCCGACACCGAAATGTACCGCACCCTCCAGAAGGAACTCGTGCGGGTCGAGGCCGAGCGCCGCGCCCTCCGCGAGGAATAACCCTGTAACCGGCATTTTTCGTATTCTCGCCAGCAACACTGGAGCAGCGAATGTCATGCTGCAACACCTGAGCCCGAGTTTGTTGCAGATCTGTAAAGAAGCTGCGGCTGATCGTTGCGATCTGCGAATTCTGTGCTACCTCTTGGCTAACAGCAATGAACAGCTGCGCTCTTTTCGAGTGCTCCTGATCATAGGACTTCTATAGGAAGAGGACGACGGATATGACATCCGCATTCACTAACGGCAAGCGCGCTCTCGTTGCCACAGCCGGCCTCGCGGTCGCAGCACTGGTACTTTCCGGGTGCGCCGCCGGCGGCGGCGACGACGCCGCATCCACGGGTGGCCCGATCACCATCGGAACCACCGACAAGGTCACCACCCTCGACCCGGCCGGCTCCTACGACAACGGCTCCTTTTCTGTGCAGACCCAGGTCTTCCCATTCCTCATGAGCAGCAAATATGGCACAGCGGATGTCGAACCCGACATCGCAGTCAGCGCCGAGTTCACCTCGCCGACGGAGTACACCGTAGTACTCAAGCCAGACCTGAAATGGGCCAACGGCAACGCCCTCACCGCCTCTGACGTCAAGTTCAGCTTCGACCGTCAGCTCGCCATCGCGTCCGATACCGGCCCGTCGTCGCTGCTCTACAACCTCGACAGCACGGCTGTCGTGGACGACACCACGGTTGTCTTCACGCTTAAAAACGGGAACGACCAGATCTTCCCGCAAATTCTGTCCAGCCCCGCTGGAGTCATCGTGGATGAAGACTCTTTCTCCGCAACCGAGGTCACGCCCGACGATGACATCGTTGCCGCTGAAGCCTTCGCGGGCCAGTACGTGCTGGCAAGTTACGACTTCAACAACCTCCTCTCCTACAAGGCGTACGAGGGCTACGAAGGCCTGCTCGGCGCGCCCAAGACGGATGTCATCAACGTGAAGTACTACACCGACGCCTCGAACCTGAAGCTCGAAGTGCAGGAAGGGATCATTGACGTCGCGTGGCGTAGCCTCTCCGCGACCGACATCGACGACCTGCGCGGCAACGACGCGGTCAAGGTCGTTGACGGCCCCGGTGGAGAAATTCGCTACATCACCTTCAACTTCAACACGCAGCCCTTCGGTACGACAACCGCTGACGCCGACCCGGCCAAGGCCCTCGCCGTTCGTGCGGCAGTTGCCGACGTTGTTGATCGCGCCGAGCTGGCCGATCAGGTCTACAAGGGCACATACACCCCGCTGTACTCCTACGTTCCCGCCGGAATGACCGGTGCAACCGAGTCGCTCAAGGGTCTCTACGGAGACGGCCAGGGCGGGCCGGACGTCGAGAAGGCCAAGGCTGACCTCGCCGCAGCCGGCGTGACCACACCGATCGCACTCAACCTGCAATACAACGCCGACCACTACGGCCCCGGCTCGAGCGACGAATACGCGCTGATCAAGGACCAGCTGGATGCCTCCGGCCTGTTCACCGTCAGCCTGCAGTCCACCGAATGGGTGCAGTACTCCAAGGACCGCGTCGCCGACGTGTATCCCGCTTACCAGCTCGGCTGGTTCCCGGACTACTCCGACGCTGACAACTACCTGGCACCGTTCTTCGCCGAGGGCAACTTCCTCAAGAACCACTTCGACGATGCCGACGTTACTGCCCTGATCCAGAAGCAGGCCGTCACCACCGACCCCGCGGAGCGTACTGCGCTCATCGAAGAAATCCAGGACAAGGTGGCGGCCCAGCTGTCAACCGTGCCGCTGCTCCAGGGCGCGCAGGTTGCCATCACCGGAACAGACATCACCGGAACCCAGGACACGCTCGACGCGTCCTTCAAATTCCGTTACGGCGCGCTGGCCAAGGGCTAGACCCGACAGCGACTAGAGTTTTCTCTAGTTTGATCACCGGGGGTGTTCAGCGACACGATCGCTGGATGCCCCCGATTCTTTGTGCAATTGTGAGGTAGTAATGACCACTGTGGCGATGCAGCCGCCTGTTCCGGCGGCCGGGCGTAGTCCCAAGAAGAAATCCGGCCAGGGCGGTGGCATAGGCCGTTACCTTCTTGTACGATTCCTGCTCATCTTCCCCACTATTTTCATCCTGGTGTCGATGGTGTTCTGGCTCATGCGCACGACGGGTGACCCGATCACCGCTGCCCTCGGCGGCAAGCTGGGTCCGGATCAGCTAGCCGTACTTATCCATGAGGCCGGCTATGACCGACCGATCTTTGTTCAGTACTTCGAGTACCTCGGGCAGGTCTTCACCGGCAACTTCGGCACGACCATCAGCACCAATCGTCCCGTGTCCGAAGTGCTGCTCACCTACGGCTCGGCCACGGCTGAACTCGTCTTCTACGCCCTCATCGTGGCCTTCATCGTCGGTATTCCGCTCGGCATGGTGGCAGCGTACTGGCGGGACAAGGCACCGGATGCCTTCCTGCGCGTCTTCGCAATCCTCTGCTACGCCACGCCGGTGTTCTTCGCCGGGCTACTGCTCAAGCTCGTTTTCGCGGTCTGGCTCAAGATTCTGCCGGTGGCTGGCCGCGCGACGGTCGGTTCGGAACTTGAGATGCAGTTTCTGCCGGATAAGACCGGCATCTATTTCATCGATGCGTTGAAGACCGGTAATCCTGCTGTGTTCGGGGATGTCCTACTGCACGCAGTACTTCCCGCGTTGGCACTCGGACTTCTCACGGCCGGCGTGTTTCTGCGCCTCGTGCGCACGAACGTCATCGGCACGCTGGGAACCGAGTACGTCACCGCTGCCCGCTCGCGCGGTGTCAACGAGTTCCGCCTGGTCAGCAAGCACGCCTACCGACCAGCGCTCATCCCTATCATCACCGTCATCGGGTTGCAGGTGGCACTGCTGCTCGGCGGTGCCGTGCTCACCGAGACCACCTTCGAGTGGAAGGGCCTCGGCTTTATGCTCATCGAATTCATCAAGGCCCGCGACTTCGTGGCGGTGCAGGGCATTGTCGCGCTGCTCGCCGTCATCGTGGCCCTCTCCAACTTCATTGTGGACATCATCGCCGCGCTCATCGACCCGAGAGTGCGGTACTAGCCATGACTGTTGAAACCACCCTTACCCATAAAGCTGCGCTCTGGACCCGACTGCCCGTCGTGCATCAAGTCCGCCAGAGCATCGGCCTGCAACGCGGAATGCTCGTGGTCGGCCTCGTCATCACCGGCATCTTCATCCTGACTGCAATCTTCGCTCCCTTCCTGGCGCCCTACGGCTACAGCCAGCTGCGCGGCGACAGTGGCACCTTCGGCGCCCAGCAGGCGCCCGGCGGGGAGCATCTGCTCGGCACCACCGTCGGCGGCTACGACGTGCTCTCCCGCGTCATTTGGGGCTCGCAGACCGCGATCACCGTGATGGTCATCGCCGTCGTCCTGTCGATTTTCGCTGGCGTGGCACTGGGACTCGTCTCCGGCTACTTCGGCGGCTGGCTTGACCGGGTGCTCGTCGTCATCTGCGATGCCGTCTACGCCTTTCCGGCGCTGCTGCTCGCGATCGTCATGGGTATCGTCATCTCCGGCGGCCGCTCCGGCCTGTGGGGCGGAATCTTCGCTGCCGCGATCTCGATCACTGTCGTTTTCATTCCGCAGTACTTTCGGGTCATTCGCGCCGAGACCGTGCGCATCAAGGCTGAGGCCTATGTGGAGTCGGCTCGGGTGCTCGGTGCCAGCAATGGACGCATCATGTTCCGCCACGTGCTGCGTAATGCGACCCGCACCCTGCCCCTCATCTTCACGCTCAACGCGTCCGAGGCACTGCTCACCCTGGCCGGGCTCGGGTTCATCGGCTTCGGCATCGAACCCTCGTCGGCAGCTGAGTGGGGCTACGACCTGAATAAGTCTCTCTCCGACGTCACGAGTGGAATCTGGTGGACCAGCCTGTTCCCGGGCCTCGCCATCGTGCTCGTGGTGCTCGGAATCACCCTCGTCGGTGAAAGCCTCAATGACCTCGCCGACCCGCGCCTGCGCAGCCGGCGCGCCCCGGGTAAGACCGCCGGTGTCGCCGCGACGAGCGTGGTCCCTGGCGGGACCCTGACGGCCGGCCCCGGCGGCATCGACGGGCTCGAGGCCAGCTCGCTGGCTCCCGGCAAACACCCGAACGACGACCCATTCGAGGCCAAATAATGAGCTCCCTGCCCGACGTCGTACGCATCGACAACCTTAATGTGACCTTTGCCACCGATAGCGGCGCGGTGAAAGCCGTCGATGGGGTCACCCTGCGCGTTGCTCCCGGTGAGGTGCTCGCCATCGTGGGGGAGAGCGGCAGCGGTAAGACCGTGACCGCCAAGACCATTTTGGGCCTGCTCCCGGAGACCGCGATCGCCCACGGCGCCGTCATCCTGAGCAGCAAAGTCGGCGCCGACTCCAACGACGTTCTCGCCGTCAGTAAGCAGAGGCTGCGCCAGCTGCGTGGAACGGATGTTTCCATGGTGTTCCAGGAGCCGTCCACGGCCCTGAACCCCGTCTTCACCGTCGGCTGGCAGATCGCCGAGGGCATTCGCGCCCACGGTGAATTCACCAAGAAGCAGGCACGCGCCAAGGCGATCGAAATTCTGGGCCGGGTCGGCATCCCCGACCCGGAAAGCCGTGTCGACTACTACCCGCACCAGTTCTCCGGCGGTCAGAAACAGCGAGTCGTCATCGCCATGGCCCTCGTGCTCGACCCAGGGCTGATCGTCGCCGATGAACCGACGACCGCCCTCGACGTAACGGTTCAGGCCGAGATTCTCGACCTGCTGCGGCGCTGCCGCGACGAGTTCGGCACTGCGATTGTGCTGATTACCCACAACATGGGCGTGGTCGCCGACCTCGCCGACCGAGTGGTCGTCATGTACGAGGGCAAGATTGTTGAAGAGGCCCCCGCCCAGGCCCTGTTCTCGAATCCGCAGCACGACTACACCAAACGACTGCTCGGCTCGGTGCCGCACGTCGGTCAGGGCACGGCGCGGGCTACCGCGCGGCTCGAGGCTCGCGAGGCCGACTGGGCAGCGGCCATGCCGGCCGTTGTCGCCGACAACCTGAAAATTCAGTACCCGGGTCGGCTCGGCAAGCCCGGCTTCACCGCCGTCGACGGCGTGAGCTTCAACATCCGTCCGGGCGAGGTACTCGGCCTGGTCGGAGAGAGCGGATCGGGCAAGACCACGATCGGCCGCGCCATGGCCGGATTGACCCGGGTGACCGGGGGATCCCTCACCGTTCTCGGTCACGAGATGCACGGATTCAAGGAACGCGCCTTCAAGAAGGTGCGCAGTGACATCGGTTTCGTCTTTCAGGACCCGGCGTCGAGCTTCAACCCGCTGCTCACGATCGCTGAATGCGTGGCCGAGCCGCTCGTCGTCCACGGGCGAGCGGCCAATCCCCGGGCTGCCCGCAAACGCGTCAATGAGCTGCTCGAGGCAGTGCAGTTGCCGCGCGCGTTTGGTGATCGGTACCCGCACGAGCTCAGCGGTGGCCAGCGTCAGCGCGCGAGCCTGGCCCGTGGACTTGCGCTGGAGCCGAGCCTGCTCATCGCGGACGAACCGACCAGCGCTCTCGACGTGTCGGTGCAGGCCAAGGTACTCGAACTCTTCGCCGAGTTGCAGAAAGAGTTCGGTTTCGCGGCGTTGTTCATCAGCCACGATCTCGCCGTCGTTGATATTCTCGCTGACCGCATTGCCGTCTTGTACAAGGGCAAGCTGGTCGAGGAGGGTACCGGCGCCGAGGTGCTCGGTGCGCCGAAGGATGCTTACACCCAGCGGCTGCTCGCCTCGCTGCCGGTTCCGGATCCGGCGGCGCAGGCTTTGCGGAGGGATGAACTCCGCATTCTGCGTGCGGCAGGATAGACCTTATGAGGCATGGCGCGGCATCCGTTTTCCCGATCCAAACGAGCGATCTGACCATTGAATACCCGCCGCACGGGGCGAGCCCGGCCTTTGTCGCGGTGCACGGCTTTACCCTGCGCATCGCGCCGGGCGAGGTGGTGGGGCTGCTCGGCGAGAGCGGTTCGGGCAAGAGCACGCTGGCCCGGGTGCTTTCCGGTGATGCCTTCGCCAGTGATACCGCCGGTATCCGACCGCAAATCACCGGGGGAGAGGCGACCGTGCTGGGGTTTGGTCTGCGCCGCATCAGCAAGCGCAAGCTGGGGCGGCTCACTTTCGGGGTCGGACTGCTGGCTCAGGACGCCGCAGACACCCTGCCGTCGACCATGACGGTAGCTGAAATCGTGGCCGAGCCGGTGCTCGAACGGGATCGGCGCTACAACCGTCGCGCGCTTGGTGCCCGGGTGGCCACCATGATCGACGCGGTGCGCCTGCCATTGGCCGTTCTCGGCCAATATCCGTATCAGCTCTCCAGCGGTCAGCGGCAGCGAGTGGCGCTGGCCCGGGCGCTCGTTTTCGGCCCGGCGCTGTTGATCGCTGACGAGCCCACAGCGGGCGTTGATGTACTGGTGCGTGATGCCGTGATCGACCTGATCAGCGAGTTGCAGCAGGAACGGTCCTTCTCCGCCTTGGTGATCAGCCATGACCTGGCCGTGCTGCAGCGCGTCACCAGTCGTATCGGGGTCATGCACCAGGGCGTACTGGTGGGTCTTGGCACCATCGACGACGTCTTTCGAGACCCCTGGCACCCCTACGTCCGAGGACTTGCCGCAGCCTTGCAGCCTCCCGCAGACACTGCCCTGGTCGATGATGTGGCCAGCGTGCAGATTGGCGATATCAGCGATGAAACAGGGCCCGGGGCGGTGAAGTGATCCGAGTCGCGACCGGTCGCATCCGCTGTGAAGCGTGATCGGTCGCGACCGGTCCGACACGCCCGACCGGCTTTTGGCGCGCCAGACTGCTCAATTGTTGCCGACGGCCCACGCTTTGAGGCCTTCACAGGCTTTTCGATGGTCAAAATGCACAGTCAGAGTCGATCGGCAGTCGTCGTGGTTTTGGCACAACAAAAAACCTTGGTAAAGTAACAACGCTGTTCCAGTATTCCTCGATAGCTCAATTGGCAGAGCAGCGCACTGTTAATGCGCAGGTTCTTGGTTCGAGTCCAAGTCGGGGAGCGAAAGGCCACTCAGGGCTCCACCCCGGGTGGCCTTTTTTGTCGGCACGTTTTGATTCGACAGAAGATTCTCTCCTAATTCACAAAGTGCGCCATGGTTTCGGCACAAGAGACGGCGGTCAGCAGTGGATTTCTCGCAACTTCTGGTACCGGCACTCGGCGTACTCTCCGGAGCGCTGCTCGTGTTATGGACCATCTCATTGCTGCGCTCACGTCGGGTCATCTTCGATCGCAATGCCGCTGAACGTGTGCGTATCGAACTGGAACTCTCCCTCGCCGAGCAACAGGGACGCCTGGCCATCATTCGGGAATTGCAGGATGGCGCAGTGCTCACCATCGCCCGGCTCGTCACGCGGGCCGAGGGCGCCCGCTACACGGCCGAGAGCGATCCCTCGACGGCCGTGCGTGCCGCCACAGCGCTCGTTGATGATGGCCGGGTGGCCCTCGCTGACATGCGCCGCGTGCTGACGATCGTGCGCGAAGGCGAAACCGTTGGGGCCTTGCAGCCAGGCCCGCAGTCAACGCGCGACCTGTTTCGCGTCATGCGCGACGCCGGGCTCGTGGTCAGCTTCATCGAATTGGGCGAACGATTCGCGCTCAAGGCGGGTGCCGAGCTGGCCATCTTCCGAATTCTGCAGAGCGCCCTGTCAAACGCGCTCAAGCACGGCGGCGTCGGTACCGAAGCGCGCGTATCGTTCACCTGGACCAGGGACGGCCTGCAGCTGCTCGTCGACGATGACGGTATCCGCGCGGCAGCCCGTCGGGACGGAAAGGAAGCCGGCGAACAGGCCGCACGCACCCCGTACACGATCGAGGACGACCTCAAGGCCCTCAGCGAGAGCATCGCCGGCCCCGGCATCACTCAGATGCGGGAGCGCGCGCAGCTCTTCGGCGGTGTCTTCAACGCCGGAACGGTACCCGGGCTGGGCTTCTCGGTGTCGGCAGTATTCCCGTCCCTGCGCTTTCACAACGGCGTGCACGGCGTAGACCTCAGTCGGTGACTTCGGCATCGCCCGCAGTGCCAGCAACCCATCCCGACGACGAGGCAGTTCAGCAACGCCTGGCCATTCGTGAAGGTGTTGCCGTTGGGCTCGCCACCGCCGCCTACGGTGTGTCGTTCGGGGCGCTGTCGGTCGCAGCGGGTTTAGATATCTGGCAAACCAGCTTCATCAGCATCGTCATGTTCTCCGGAGGCTCCCAATTCGCCCTCGTCGGCGTGCTCGCCGCTGGCGGGGTAGCTGCAGGCCCGGCGGCCATCGCCAGCGCGGCGCTGCTCGGCGTGCGCAACGGCATCTACGGCATGCGCACCGCTCCGATCATCGGCCCAGGCGCCTGGAAGCGCCTGGCTGCGAGCTGGATCACCATTGACGAATCCACCGCGGTCGCCCTCGCCCAACCGACCCCACGCAGCCGACGCGTCGGATTCTGGGTTACCGGCCTGGCCGTCTTCATTGGCTGGAACATCACCACGTTAGTCGGAGCGGTAATCGGTGATGCTGTCGGCGATACCCGGGCGTATGGGCTCGATGCTGCCGCGGCAGCGGCCTTTGTAGGTCTACTCTGGCCTCGCCTCAAGCGGATGCAGGCGGTCGCGGTGGCCGTCGCAGCTGCGGTCGTCGCCGCGGCGCTGACCCCCATACTCATGCCGGGACTGCCCGTGCTGGTTGCAGCCCTCGTCGCGGTGGTAGTCGGCCTGTTCAACTGGCTGGGCGGTTCGACCGATACGAGTGCGGCATCCGCTCGATCGGGGCTGCGGCCATGACCGTCTGGCAGATCATCATTTTGGCCTCGATCGCCGTGCTCGCGCTCAAGCTGGCCGGCTATCTGGTGCCGCCAGTCCTGCTGCAGAGACCGACACCCTCCCGCATCGCCGACCTTTTGACGGTGGCTTTGCTGGCGGCGCTCATTGCCGTGCAAACACTGGGCAGCGGGCAGGCACTCACCGTGGACGCGCGGATCCCGGCCGTTATCGTGGCAGCCGGGTTATTTGCGATCAAAACACCGTTCATTGTCGTGGTGCTGGTTGCGGCGCTGGTTGCCGCTGGCCTGCGCGCGCTCACCTAGACTCGCGCTCGGCTGTCAACCCTCGAGGTTGTCGACGCCGGGGGTCCAGCTCAGGCCGGGCACGCCCCAACTTTTCTTACGTTCGACTTTGGCGGCCACCTTCGCGTAGACGTGCTCGAGGCGATCAACATACAGGGTGCCGTCGAGGTGGTCGAACTCGTGCTGAAAGATACGGGCGAGCCAGCCGTCCGCTCGAATCTCAAATGGATGTTGTTCGGTGTCGACGGCGCGCAAAATGGCCGACTCTGCTCGCTTTAGCGGAAACCGCTCACCCGGAAATGACAGGCATCCTTCGTCTTCGTCGACATCTTCGTCGTCCACGGGCTCGGCTGACACCGGTGTGATCCAAAGTTCCGGGTTGATCGCGACACCACGCCACGCCACGTCATCGTCGTCCTGGTAGCTGTAGGTGAAGATGCGCAGCCCGACTCCCACCTGCGTGGCGGCGAGACCGACTCCCGGCGCAGCATCCATCGTCTCGAACATGTCTCGCACTAACTCGCGCAAATCATCGTCGAAATCGACGACGGGAGCGGCGGGGGAGTGGAGAACGGGGTCACCTGAAATTACTATCGCGCGTACGGCCATTTCTCCAGAATATCGTCAAGCTTGTCGATAGGGTCGTCAAGTGACCTCTGACCTAACCGATCTGGCAACTGAAATTGCCATTGATCCGCGGCAGGCCATCGGAATTCCGCTGGCCTTGGTCGGCGCCGTCTTTCTCTCCCTCGGTGCTCAATTTCAGCATCGCGGCGTGAACAAGGTCGAGGCGCTCACCGGAGCGGTCACCGGCGGGCTCAGTGTGCGCCAGCTGACCCGGCTGCTGGCCCGGCCGTCCTGGGTATTTGGCTCGCTTATGCTCGGCTTGGCCGTTGTGTTCCAACTGACCAGCCTTGCCTTCGCGCCCATCATTGTCGTGCAGCCGCTCGGGGCCGTCGCCCTCGTCATCACCGCCGTTTTGAACGCCCGAGTCAGTAGGGTCAAGCTCAATCGTGCGAGCGTTATCGCCATCTCCATGTGTGTGGGCGGGGTAGGCCTGTTCGTGACCGTGGCCGCGTTCACCGCCGTTGACAAGCCGGTCACCGATCAAAATCTGGTGACAATTCTCATCGTTCTCGCGGTCGTGCTGCTGGCCTTTGCGCTTGCCTTCGGGTTTCTGCGCCGCCGGTCGCAGGCAATTTTCTACATTCTCGGTGCCGGTGTGCTCTACGGATTCGTGGCGACGTTGGCCAAGGTCATCATCAATCGCACCCAGAACGGAAACTTCGAGTGGCTCACTCTGACGTGTGTGCTCGGTCTACTCCTCGCCGCCGTGCTGGGGGCATACTTCGTGCAGAACGCCTACGCCTCTGGACCACCGGATCTCGTGATTGCCGGGCTCACCGTGGTTGACCCGCTCGTCGCTGTGGGCATTGGAATCGTCGTGCTGGGCGAAGCCAGCCAGGCACCGCCGGCAGCGGCGATCGCGTTCGTTGTGGCCGGGGCGATCGCCATTTGGGGCGTTTTCCTGCTCGCGCGCTACCATCCCCAACTCGACCGCTGACTCGCGAAGAATTTTGGACCGCCACGGTGCGGGACACCGCGTTGTGGGCACGGTTTAGAATAGGGTTCGAGTGCAACGCGTCATTTCCAGCATGCGCTCCCAAGATTTCCTGCCGGATGATGATCCCCGGCCCAACAACGTAGGGACTACTCCACTTGTCAGATTCGACCGACTCGCTGAGCAGCCCAACCCCGGGCAATGCGCCCGAGCGCGACGGGGGTGCGCCGGGCCAAAAGCCGCGGATTCGTGTTCTCATCGCCGCCGACACATTTGCACCCGATGTGAACGGTGCTGCTCGCTTCGCCGAGCGACTGGCCGCAGGCCTGGTGGCACGCGGCCACGAGGTCCAGATCATGGCCCCGGCGCCGACGCGCAAGCACGGCAGTGGCACCGAAATGCACGAGGGACAGCCGATGGTCGTGCATCGCCTACACAGCTGGCGCTGGTACCCGCACGACTGGTTACGCTTCGCCCTGCCCTGGCTGGTTCGCGGTGAAAGCCGGCGCATTCTCGACTCTTTTCATCCCGACGTCGTGCACTTTCAATCCCACATCAACGTTGGCCGCGGCGTATCGATCGAGGCGGCCAAGCGCAACATTCGTCTGGTCGGCACGAACCACTTTATGCCTGAGAACATGGTGAAGTTTTCCCTCGTGCCGGTCGGCCTACAGGATCGCGTCATTAAAGCGGCCTGGCGCGCTGCCCGGCGCACGTTCGGCCGTGCCGCAGCCGTCACGACTCCGACCAGACGTGCCGCCCAGTTTCTGGAGAAATACACCGGTCTCACCGGTGTCCACGCGATCTCCTGCGGAATCGACGCTGACAACTACGCACCGAACTTCGAGCCGCGCACAGAGAACCGCATCCTCTTCGTCGGTCGAGTCACCGGAGAGAAGCAGATCGACGTGCTCCTGCGGGCGGCAGCGCTGCTGTCGCCCGACCTCGACGCACGGATCGAGATAGTCGGCGGGGGCGACCAGAAACGCAACCTGGAGCACCTTGCCGACAGCCTCGGCATCCGCTCGCATGTCACGTTCACCGGTTATGTGACGGATGACGAGCTGCGCGCGGCCTACTCACGGGCTACGGTTTTCGCCATGCCGTCCATTGCCGAACTGCAGAGCATCGCTACGATGGAGGCCATGGCGTCGGGATTGCCGATTGTGGCCGCCGATGCCATGGCACTTCCGCACCTCGTGCATGACCAGGCCAACGGGTACCTGTTCAAGCCGAGCGACGCGCAGGATCTGGCGGACAAACTGACCGTGGTGCTGACGGCTACCCCCGAACGCCTGGAGGCACTTAAGCGGGAGTCACTCAAGCTCATCGCCGCCCACGACATCAAGCGCACTCTAAATACGTTCGAATGCCTGTATCGTGGGGAGCCGGTGAGCGATCTGGTCACCAACGGGGCCTCCTCGCAGACGCCGGAATAGTCACGTAATTGTGGGTGCGACCGTTCGGTCGTTCCCTTTTGGGGCGGTAGCTCAGCTGGTTAGAGCAGCGGACTCATAATCCGTCGGTCCCGGGTTCAAGTCCCGGCCGCCCTACTGTAAATTTGATCTGATCAGGGTTTCTTGTCTGTACCGAAAGGGCAAGACTTGACTCACCCATTGTTTATCCATTGTTTATTCAAAAATTTCCGACCTTCTGCTGTTCCCATAGAGAAGATGCACGACCCGGTTCGAGTCATCTGGGATGACCTCGATCACCTTTGGGTCATGGACACTGAAAAACTCTTCGGGCTGGGTCTTGAGCCCGTTCTAACGACAAGCGAGCTCGCCGAGTACCTCGGCGTTCAGCCGCAGGCGATCTATGACATGCGAACCGACGGTCGAGGCCCCTCCGGCATCCGAGTGGGCCGGGAGATCCGCTACCGCGTCTCAGATATACGCCAGTGGCTCGACGGTTTGCATGAGCCCGACGCGGCTTTGGATCGCCAAGGGGCTGAGCGCTGATGTCGGGGCGACCGCGCCTGCCCATTAGTACGTTTGGCTCGATCACGACGGTCAAGCTCGGCCCCAAACGGTTCCGCGCCACGACCGTATTCCGAGACTGGGACGGACAGTCCAGACAAGTCGGCGCGACGCGGGATAGCCGAAACGCGGCGCAGGCGGCCCTCAAGATCGAACTCGCCGCGCGCATGCGCGTCGGTGGCGTCGGGGAGTCCTTGACGGCCAGCTCGCCGTTTCCGCTGCTCGCGGCGGCATGGATGGAGGACGTGATGCTCGATGTTGACCGTGTCCAGGGCACGAAGGACACGTATCAACGCGCGTTGCGTGTGCTCGTCTTGCCCTACTTCGAGAACTTCACGATTCGCGAGGTGACCGTCGGTCGTATCGAGCTCTTCCTCAGGGAGCAGCGAGTGCAGTCCTATACGCGGGCAAAGCACTCTCGAACGATTCTCGGGATGATCCTGGCGTTCGCAACGCGGCGGGAGATCATTCCGCGAAATCCGATGAAGGAGACCTCGCGCATGAAGAGCCCTCCGCACACGCCAAAGGCGCTCACGACCGACCAGATTGCCGCCATCCGGCTCGCTGCCCGAGAATGGCGCACGGAAGAGGGCCGGATGGGGCCACGGTCGGACGGCCAGGTGCGCGACATCATCGAGGTGATGCTGGGCACCGCCACGAGAATCGGTGAAGTGCTCGCCATTAGGCAGTGTGACGTCGACCTGGAAGCCGACCCGCCGCGGGTGCACATCAGCGGCACGCTCGTCGTGCACAACAAAGCCGGCGTGCACCGTCAGGAGCATCCCAAGACCCACGAGTCGAACCGGGTCATTGGCATGCCGCCTTTTGCGGCCGAGGTTATCCGCCAGCGTCTGGCGTTGCTCGATCCGGAGGATGCGGAGCACCTGATCTTCTACTCGAGGGTGGGCACCCCGCTCGCGCCATACAACGTTAGGCGCACGTTCCGGGAGATACTCCGCAATGCGGGGCTCGAGGGTCTGAACATCACGCCGCATTCCTTTCGCCGCACCGGGGCGACGCTCCTCGCGAATGAGCTTGGAATGCAGGCGGCGGCGGACATGCTCGGGCACACGTCTACGTCAACGACCAAGGCGCACTACGCGGAACCGGACCGCAGGGTGAAGGCGGAGCCGGCGGAGGTGATGCAACGGTTGGCGCCGCCACCTTAGGAGTTTCAGAAGGGAACGTCTTGCGGGACGCCTAGCCGGGAATGCCTTGGCGTCCCGCTGCGGCCAAGGAGCGCGTGCGCGCATTTCCGATGGCGATGAGGAGTCCGCCAACGGATGCAACGGCGGCACAGACGAGGAATGTGATGGTGGTGGTCCAGCCAGGGCCGGCTATCACAAAGCCTTGACCGTCTGCACGCTGCCAGTTACAGGCTCGCCCTAACGGCCACCAGGAGAAAGATCCGTGCACCCGCACGGCTTCCGACGTGACCGCGAAAGGGGCGGACACCCGCCGTGGTCCTTCCACGAGGCACTTGTAATCGAGTCCGCCGTACGTGGCGGACAACCAAGCCAAGGCGACTACGCAGAGAGCAGCGATAACACCGACCACGATCAGAGAAATGCCGATAGACCGCGTCAGTGCCATCCTGCTTTTCATCCTGCGCCGACTCTATTGCAATTCCGGCCCGCCTTCGCCTTGTCGTGGATCTGCAAGGGGAACCCCAAGCGGGACGACCGGAGGTCCGTCAACGCTTGCCAGCATCTACGCCGTTCTCGGTGGTAAACGCCGCAATTGCCCGACGATATCGCCTCGAGTTGACGAGCCCGCCGATGATCATCCCTCCCGCGATACCGAAGAACACGACCGCTCGCGTCGGCTCCGTTCCCACGACCAATTGGGCGAGTGCAAGCAACGCCCCAACCCCGCCGAGCAGCGTCCACACGATGGCGGACGTGCGGATACGCTCTATGGCCATTCTCTGCTGAATCAGCGAGGACATGGCTTGGACTGTACACCGGCTACTTACGAGGTGCGTCGCGAGCCCGGTCTTCAACGTGCGGGTCCGCCTCGAGATCTGTGATCACTTAGATTTCGAGGCGGAGTCGCGCAAAAGCTTGAGGGTCCACAGCGCTGTCCCACCATTTATCACCCCGAGCAGAATATAGACGACCGCCCAGGTGCTACCAGCGACGATGAGGAGGACGCTCAGGGCAATCAAGAGTGGCGACAGAACGCACTGAACGATGGCCCCGATGCGCTGTCTCCGTCGACGTCGGGACGCGCTGGCGGGCACTCCCGGTGGCCACGCTTTGTCGGCCCAGGTCTTCCGCAGCGTCCATACCGCAGCGATGGAAAAGAGGATGGTGGCGCCGACCAGAACCAAGGCGCCAAGAATACTCGTCGCCGAGTTGGCGATTAGGAAACCCGCGGCAGCTGCGATCACGGCGGCGGCAGGCATTCCGAACCAACCGGCAACCTTGGGCGACATGGGCTCAGAGTATCCAGTATCAGATTGAACCGGTAGCGACACCTCCAGTGAGCCTCCCCGCCGAGTCTTTTGGGGAACCCTCAATGATACGACGATGCCCTATTCGTCAATCAGAGGCTCATCACCCTGCACCTTGGCGATCAAAGAATCTCGATCTCGCGCTCTCGACCCACCCCATAGACCGAAACCAATGACACATAAACCGAACGCTGCGTACCGCATTACCCGCACAATTCCCTGTGGCCACGTGAGGAAGAGCTCGACGATTGAAAAAACGAGTACCAGGAGCGCAAGGCCCCGCACGAGCTTGGCTGTCCGCCAGAGCGCTTGGCTGCTTGCGTGCAATCGCGCGAACCGTTGCGAGGAGGTCTCCACGTCACTGACGATACTCGCGTTGAAGCGTCGTTCCCCGAAAGAAGAACCGTCACTGACGGTCGCGTAAGCCGCGGCCACCAGCGATTGCCAGGGGGACCGCTGCGGCGAAAGAAACCACTCCGAGAATGCGAACGACAAGCTCTTCTGCAAACAGGATGAGAGCGCAGCCCAAAAGCCATAGCACGACCGCCAGCGCAAGAAGGAGAATGCATCGTTGGGCTTTACTCACAAGGTTGACACTAACGATTCCTCGCGAGTTACGGCTTATGATCCAGAAACTGCCCGTAAGCCGGACCCTCACCGGGACGAGGAATACGGCAATAGCTCTTGTCGCACCGTCTCGGGCCCGCTTCGTGGCGGTGTAGCTGCTCGGCCGCCCGATTCGGACTGGAGACTAGGCCTGCCGTAAGCTCGGCTTGCGGCTACTACGAGGGGCGGAGCGGCTTGTGATCTTGGGTATCATCATCGCCTGCGAGATCGGGTTCTGGGTCGTCATCGTGCTGGGCCTGATCGCCCGCTACATCCTCAAAGCCAAGCGCCTCGGCCTTGTGCTGATCGCTCTGGCCCCGGTCATCGACCTGGTGCTGTTGACCACGACCGCGGTGCACCTGCGCTCCGGCGCTGACGCGGAATGGGCGCACGGCCTGGCCGCGGTTTATATTGGCTTCTCGATCGCCTACGGCCCGGGGATGGTCCGCTGGGCCGACATCCGCTTCTCTCACCGGTTCGCCGACGGCCCCGCACCAACACGTCTCTCCGGAACCGATTACACCGTGGCCTGCTGGAAGGACGTCGCGCGCACCCTGCTCGCAGCGGCAATCTCCGCTCTCGTCCTGTTCGGCCTGATCTGGTTGGTAGGCAACGCCACGCAGACGGCCGCCTTGGAGCACTGGTACCCAATCCTGATAACGATCTGCGGCATCGAAGCGATCTGGGCTGTGTCATACACAATATGGCCCCGTGCCCTCAAGCAGAACACCGCAACCGCATAACAACAACGCAGTCCCGCCCCGCAAGGGGAACCCCCTACGGGGCGTGGGCCTACGCCTGTATGTCGAGCTGCGTAGTGAGGCGGCTTCTTAGCGTCCATCGGTTTGGATTCATGGATCTCCCTGAGTCCGGGCGGTTGCACGCGGGAGAGGCATCTCGATCTCCGTCGACCGCTTTCGCTCATTGCCAGGCGAGTGTGAACCACGCGATCGCGCCGATGTACCCAACGAAAGTAATGAGCGCTAATCGGGTTGGCGTGCTGAATGGGTTGTGTCTGCTGAACCCGAAGAATGAGTTCGCGTTCAGGAAGTGCAGGAACAGACCCCCGCCGAGCACACCGACATACGCCGTCGGTTGAGCGGTTAGGAGGACGACGATGGCGAAGAAGATGTACTCGGTGGCGAAGGCTGTTTTCGGGTACTGCCAGAGTCCGAATCCGAGCTTGCGGTCGTTGCCGCCGAAGCCAAGGATAGGCAGGTCGTGCATGTGCACTACGAGATCGAGGATCCAGTGTGAGATGGCGGCGACCCAGAACAGCAGCCCCAGCAGAATGCTGTCGTAGAGAAGAGCGACGATCGCGGCGGGCACGAGCGTGAACAGGTTGCCGAGCACCAGCGAGTGGGAGAACGGGTAGGAGTCGAATCGGATAGAACGTTGCAGTGGGTCGCTCCGGCCCACCGTGACGCGTTCGCGGCCCATGAGGACGAGGACGGGCCAGACCAGGTCCGGCCAGGCGACACCGATAGCAATCGGGGTCACCGGCGAGGCCGGCACGAGCGTAACCAACACGGCAGCAGCTGCGTAGTGACCGATATACATGAGATTCCGTTGCGGGTGCGGAAACTGGTCAGTAGTCTGCAGCGGCCCGCGAGGGGAGCGAAAGGGGATATTTCGCATCCAACCGTGGGTCGATGACGATTCGGAAGAGAAAACCGAAGAGTAACCGGACTCCAGCCCAGTAGGCGGGAATGATGAACCATCCCAGCCACGAAAACGTACCGGTGAGCTGCAGAACGATCGTCGCGAAGGTGACCAGGACGCCCACGCCTTGGAACAGATAAATGAACGCGTGCGTGATGGAATCACGGCGGGCTTGCTGCGCGCTCTTGCGAGCATCTAGCTTTTCCACCGCCTCACCGAAGTCGATACTCTCCACGCTCACAAACAGATCTCTGACAGCTACTTCCAGCGCATCCGCAATGAGAGCGATCGTATCCAGACTGGCATCGTTACCCGCTTCCACCCGTTGGATCGTTCGCCCCGCGACCCCGCTCTCCGCCGCTAGCCGCTCTTGAGTCCATCCGCGGGCCCGACGAAGTTCACCGATGTGTGTCTTGTTCATGCTCTCAACCTAGGAGACAACCCGGCCACCTTGCCACGACACCACCACGACACCACCACGACAATAAAACGACAGCGTCAGACATGGTGAAACGACCAAGTTCGAGGCACCCCATATTCGTGTCCGTAAGCCGGACCCCACTGCGACGATTATTGACCCGTTCACGGCGTAGCGGGATGGTTTCGCCATGGATGGATTACTAATTGGATACGCACGCGTTTCCACAGAGGAACAAGACCTCACCGCCCAACAAAACGCCCTGGAACGACTGGGCGTTAGATCGTCACTGATCTACACCGATCATGGTCTGACCGGAACGAACCGGGCCCGGCCAGGGCTTCGCGAAGCCCTGGCCGCCTGTCGCGCCGGAGACACCCTCGTCGTAGCGAAACTCGACAGGCTCGCACGATCACTCAGAGATGCCAAAGACATCATTGACGAGCTGACGGCTAAAGACGTCAAGCTGAGTATCGGCGGAGCGGTCCCTGATCCGAACGACCCGGTCGGACGCCTCCTTTTCAACGTCCTGGCGATGGTCGCCGAGTTCGAGTCGGATCTAATTCGCGCCCGAACGCGAGAAGGAATGCAGGTGGCTAAGGCGAAGGGGCGTCTCCGCGGCAAGCAGCCAAAACTGTCCTCAGCACAGCAGAAACATCTGATCGACGTGCACAACGCCGGCCTCCATTGCAGCGCGGAATTGGCAGAGCTTTTCAACGTCGCGCGGTCGACCGTTTATCGAACGATTCAACGTCAGTTCGAATCGGGCCGTTGAAAGGGGCCTCAAACGAATTCCCGTTGCCGGATCGGTCGGTCCGGCAACGGGAACCCTCAGCGGGACGTTGCCCGAAGCGCCATCGGCTTCCGGTCAGCCGGAAGCGGCGAGGTGCCAGCCCGCGGTGTCGCACTGCCTGTCATCGTTGTTGCCGGCGGCCAACACTGACCCATCGGCGCGAAGTCCGAGCGTGTGCGTAGAACCGGCCGCAACCGCCACAACTTCACGCCAAGATGCAACATCGCACTGGCCGCGACTGTTGTCGCCGGCAGCGAGAACTCGGCCCCCTGCGACAATGGCGACCGTGTGACAACTGCCCGCTGCCACGGCTACGGCATCGCGCCACACGGCGATGTCCTCGACGCCGGACGTTCGGTCTCCCGTCGCGACCACATGCCCGTCTCTGGTTAGGGCGACGGTATGCAGATATCCCGCCGCCACCGCCTGCAGATCGTGCCATCCGGTCACCTCGCATTGGCCCCTGCGGTTGTTTCCCACAGCTACGGCCGTGCCGTCTGCCCGAAGCCCAATGGAGTGCCAGTCGCCCGCTGCGACGGCGACCAGCTCGTTCCACTCATCAACATCGCACGCCCCTTCGCTCTGTCGACCAGCCGCGCGCGCTGTCCCGTCTGCGAGGAGCGCGAGTGTGCGTCGCCAACCGGCGGCGATACCTACGACGTTCGTCCAGCTGTCGACGTCGCACTGTCCGTTGTTGTTCCAGCCGGTCGCTACGACGGTGCCGTTTTCAAGCAGCCCCACCGTGTGGGATCGCCCGGTGTTGGACGCCGTGTGCACGTTGCCGACTGCGACTGCGACGATGCCGCTCCACCGCTCGACGCGACGCTCTTCCGCCTTCGGGATGCCCGCGGTCAGCACCGACCCATCCGCGGTCAGGCCAACGGAGTGACGCCGCCCTGCGGCGATGCGAGCGCGGAAGGATTGCTTAGTCATCTATAGATCGTCCCAAGAGTTCCGACGAAGGACATCAGTCCTTCGTCGGTTGTGCTCCTCAGGAGTGCGGACATATGGAGTGGCGAATCGCTAACGATCGTTATCGATGTGATCAAAGCGCCCGCAAGCCGAACGCCGGGATACAGCGGAGTGGGCGCGCTGGGGAAGGTCTCGCCGTGTAGCCCCGCAGTGGGCCGTTGCGGTTCTTTGGGCGGCTGCGACCCGGTTAGTCGTCCTCGGGTGACTCGGCGAACGCCGTCTTGGTGGAGGAGTACCAGTCCATTGATTGTCTTGGGTGCTTCCAACGATCTTTCATTTCCTTATGTGCTTGCTCGTGGGTGGTGTCTCCGGCCTTGACGGCGACTTTGAGATGGCGGTCTTGGGCCTTGATAACTTCATCAGCCGTTTTGCCGAGCAACGGTTCTTCGCAAGGGCCGCCCAGCTGGCGGCAGGTCATTGTTTTCATTGATTCGAATCCTGACTGTGAACGCGTCGCCCCGTTTGAGGTTTGCTACCTGTATGACGGTGGAGCGCCAGCAGGTGTGACCGCTAAGGGGTTCGATTGTTGCAGGCCGCCGGTCAGCTCCGCTGCACTCCTGCATCACGGCGGATGAGGTGCTCCAAAATGGCCGGGTCGGCGCGGAAATCGATCCGATCGACAACCCCGTCGACGACCGTGAAATCGAACGCGACCCGCGGCGAGCCACGATGAAACCATGCCGCGCCCGGGCGGCCGTCGATGAACACGGGCAACGCGGCTTTGGCCGCGCCGTTGAACATCGCTGCGACTGCGCTCCGTCCTTCTATCCGGGTTGGCGTTCCCGCCGAGATCGCCGCTTCATCACCGGCGACCACCACCCCCGGCGCCAGCAGCGCCAAGAGCTGCTCAAAATCGCCCTGCCGGGCGGCGGCGAGGAACGCATCCACAACTTCCCAGTCAGCTCGGCGGCGCTGTACGCCCTCCGGGCGGACCTTGCTGCGCGCTCTCGAAGCAAGCTTGCGTGCAGCGGCGGGAGTGGTTCCGAGCATCGCGGCGATCGTGGGGAAATCAAAGCTGAAGCTGTCGTGGAGCACGAACGCTACCCGCTCGCTTGGTGTGAGGCGGTCCAAGACCACCTGGAGCGCAATCCCAACCGTGTCGGCCAGGGCAAGTGTGTCGGCTGGATCTTCAGTCAGCGAAGGGAACGCTAGATCGTCGACGAGGACCGGTTTCGGGGCGCGCAGCCTGTCCAAACAGAGCCGCGTGGTCACCGTGGTCAGCCAGCCGGGCAGGTTGTCAATGACAGCCTCAGTGGACTGAAGGCGCAGCCAGGTTTGCTGGACGATATCTTCGGCCTCTGCGTCGTCCCGCAGGATTCGCCCGGCAATACGCAACAACCGGGGGCGCTCCCGCTCGAAAGCTGCAGTCTCGTCCATGAGGGTCACGCTTTCCGTCGAGGTCTCATACTATGAGTAACGTGCTGGCTGCGCCCGGTGTGACGGAAAGGTAGCGGAGATTCCGATGACGTCGATAGATGAGATCATTGCCGCACTAGGCGACTGGCGTGGCGACATGCTGGCCCACATTCGCGGCTTGATCCTTGAGGCCGAGCCGAACGTGGTCGAAGAGACCAAATGGCAGAAGGCGACCAACCCGCTCGGCGTGCCGACGTGGAGTCTCGATGGGCTCATCTGCACCGGCGAGACCTACAAGGACAAGGTCAAACTCACCTTCGTGAAAGGCGCCTCGCTCGACGACGCCGATGAACTCTTCAACGCCAGTCAGACCGCAGGCGTGAGGCGAGCCATCGACCTGCACGAGGGCGACAAGATCAACGCCACAGCCTTCCAAGAGCTCGTCCGCGCAGCGGCAGCGCTCAACGCGTCCTAGACGAGCGAACCCGATCGATTCAGTGGGCCCAGGCGGCGATTGCCGAGCCGTGCCGAGGAGCACACTGCGCCCACCGACCAAAGACGGTATTCGCGCGCTCTCGCGCAACCTCCCACAGGGGCTTCGCTGTCGCTGCTCAGCTTAAGCCTCGTTGGCTGCCCACGAGGATCGCTTTGATCGACCGATAGACGTTCCGTAGGCCGGACGCTGAGCGGGCACGTCCGCGCGGATACTGGGTTCTGCGGGTCACGAGCCCGAGGGTGTCGCGTTTGCCCCGCCCTTTGAACAGTCGCGCTCAGGTGCGTCAACTGGGACAGTGAAGCAGGTCCTTTACGCCCTTCGCAAGAGCCAAGTCTTGGCGATATCAACGAGATTCAGCGCGAGAGTAGAACGATGCCTCGGCATCGCGGCGACGCGCGACATCGTCGACGACGAACTGCACGAAGTCCTCGTCGCGATCGCCAATGACAACGTCCTCCACTGCGTCGGCAGGCGGTTCGCCTGGCCATGACGTTTGCCGAGTCGAACGATCCCGCTCCAGCCGCGTCCCCGAGATCGCGACCCAGTCGCGAATTCGCTGGCGGGCATCCGCGAAGTCACGGTGCCAGCCGAGCGGGGCGGAGCCGTGCTGGTCGGGTCGTAGGCTCCGAGCCAGTGCAGGTGCAGTGCGGAGAGTTCCCAGACGAGTTCGGGGTGCCGATGCCAGAACGGATGCCGGCAGTCCGTAGGTGCGTCGCAGCCAGTTCACCCAGCGGTTGAGTTCGATCCATTCGGCCTCGGCGTCGTCGGCACTGAGGAGGTTCCAGTTGATTGGATGCGGCGGCTCAGCCATGAGCGGCGTGTCGAGATCGTCTAACGAGCTCGCTCCGAAAGCGTCGTCGTGATCTCCGGATGCCCACTCGGCGAGTGACTCTGACATCGCTGATTCACCCCCTGGATTCGGCGTGAGCCGCTTCCGCCTCGTGACCAACTTCAGTATCCACTCAGGTGTTCGAAGCGTCGCGACGGCTGCGGCCGCATAACTCCTGCAATTTCTGGCCGTAAGGGGACGCGCCCGCGTGATTTCGGGGAACTTCTTGCGACTCCGAACGAATTGCAGGAGTTATGGAGTTGTGCGGTACTGCACGTGCAGACAGGGCCGGTGGAATGGACAGCCCAATGCGGCTTACGCGCCCCAGCCGGCCTGGCTGCCACCCACCCGTTCGGCGGCGATCTGCGCCTGGTAGCCGGAGGCGGCATAGGCGGTCATCGGGTCGCCGGCGAGGCCGCGCGACTCGCGCCAAGCGGAAAGCGACGGGCGCACATCCGTATAGAAGGCATCCATCAGAATGCCGTTGGCGCCAAGCACATCGCCAGCGTTCTGGGCCAGGGCGAGCGCGTCGCGGTCGACGAGCAGCGCGCGGGCCGTCATCTCCTGCACGTTGAGCACGGAACGAATCTGGCCGGGAATCTTGTCTTCGACGTTGTGGCACTGGTCGAGCATGAACGCCACAGTCGAGTCCGGGCCGTAGCCGCCACCGCGAATGACCTCGTACAGAATGCGGAACAGCTGGAACGGGTCCGCCGCCCCGACGATGAGGTCGTCATCGGCGTAGAAGCGCGAGTTGAAGTCGAAGGAGCCGAGCTTGCCCAGGCGCAGCAACTGGGCGACGATGAACTCGATGTTGGTGCCGGGAGCGTGGTGGCCGGTGTCGAGGCAGACGCTGGCCTTCTCGCCGAGAGCGGAGACCTGCGCGTAGCTGGTTCCCCAGTCGGGCACATCGGTGTGGTAAAAAGCCGGCTCGAAGAACTTGTATTCCAGCACCAGACGGTGTTCATCACCCAGACGCGCATAGATCGCGGCGAGCGACTCGGCGAGACGGTCCTGACGGCCGCGGATATCGCCTTGGCCGGGATAGTTGGTGCCGTCAGCGAGCCAGATCTTGAGGTCGGCCGAGCCGGTCTGGTGCATCACGTCGATGCACTCGAAATGGTGATCGATGGCTTTCTGCCGCGTCGCCGCGTTGCTGTGGGTGAGGCTGCCGAACTTGTAGGCGTCGTCCTGAAAGGTGTTGGAGTTGACGGTACCGAGGGCGAGCCCCTTGTCCGCCGCGAACGCCCGCAGCGCCGCGTAATCCTCCACCTTGTCCCACGGAATGTGCAGCGCCACCTTCGGCGACAGGCCGGTGTACTGGTTCACCTGGGCCGCATCGGAGATCTTCTCCTCGATGGTGCGCGGGGTGCCGGGGGTGCCGAATACCTTGAACCGGGTACCGGAATTCCCGAACGCCCACGAGGGCAGCTCAATGGTCTGCTGGGCAAGCGACGGCTCAATAAACGCGAAAGAAGTCATGATGTGATCCTGTTCTGTTGAGGGTGTGGAGCCGGTGGTGGAAAGTGAACGCCTCACTGAGCCGGAATCGGTACGTTGTAGCCGAGCAGCGCCGTTCCCTGATCCGTCCACAGCAGCGTGGTGATGCCCACATTCAGCACTGCGGGAAAGTCCGTACGGTAACGATCGAGCGGGATCCCGAGGGCACGGCAGAGAATCAGCCGCATCAGGGTTGAGTGCATGACCACCAGAACGGTTCCGCCGGGGTACTGCGACACGATCCGCTCGAGCGCACCCCAGGACCGCTCAACAGCATCCGTCCCCGACTCGGCCCCGGGCAGCGGCGAGGTACCAGGGCGTTCAACGAATCGGGCGGTCTCCGCAGCAAACAGAGCTCGCATCTCGCCGGAGGTGAGGCCCTCCCCACGGCCGAAGTGCACCTCACGCAGCGCCGGGTCCACGCTGATGGGGAGTCCGAGCGCCGTTGCCGATGGCGTGGCGGTGATCACGGCCCGGGACAGGTCGGAGGCGTAGACCGCGTCGATCGGCTGCGCCTCGGCCCAGCGTGCCAGCCGCTCAGCCTGAGCGAGTCCGAGTTCGGTGAGCTCAACATCTGAGCTGCCGGCGTAGCGGTTCTCGGCGTGCCAGGCGGTCTCGCCGTGACGTACGAGAAAGATGGTCGTCATGCCAGAATCCAGTCTTTGGCGCCGAGTTCCGCGACGAAAGCCTCGTAGCGATCGTTCCACACCGCCGCATACGCGGTGCGTGGCTCGACGATCCGGCCGACGCTCGACATTCGCGAGGCGGTCTCGGGCAGCGCGCTTCCCGCAGTGCCGGCCCAGGCGGCCAGGATGGCCATGCCGATCGATCCCTCTGACGAACGGGGGATGGTGATGGTGCGTCCGAGCAGATCGGCGCGGAGTTGCGTCCACCATTCGTTGTGCGTACCTCCCCCGGACGAACTCAACCTGCCGTCGACGGCGGCGCCGGCACGGGCCAAGGTGTCGAAACTCAACCGCTCGACGCAGGCGATGCCGAGCATAATCGATGCGAGAAGGAGGTCCGGTTCCAGCAGCACAGCTGCCTCCGCGAGGCTGTGATCAACCCCATCTACGCTGACGAAGCCGCAAGCATCCGGGCGGATCAACGGAAAACGCTCGCCCGTACCGGCCAAGGGATAACTGATCGGGATGGACCCGAGCCGGTCACCCAAACCGCTCAAACGATCAGATGAACCGGCCAGATCGATCGACGGTAGCGCTGACGTGATCGCGCCGGCCCCGACGCTTGAGGCACCGCCGGGAAACCACAGACCGTCGTGGGGTGCACGGTGCGAATAGACCGCACCGGCATCGTCGATGATGATGCGATCGGTTACACCTTTGAGGACCAGGGTCGTGCCGATCACACTATGCCAGTCGCCGAGGCCCAGGGTCGCGGCGCCGAGCTGAGCGGCGCAACCGTCGGTCATCCCGGCGAAGACCGGCGTGCCCGCGGGCAGTCCGGTCGACTCGGCCCACGCTGTCCTGGACCGGCCTAACTCCGTGCCCGGAGCGACGACGCTCGGCACCTGTGCCGGGTTGATATCGAGGGTTTTGAGCGCGTTGACGGGCCATTCCAGGGCGAGCATGTCGTAGCCGGACTTAAGAGCGTGACTCCAGTCCGTTGCGACGCGGGTGCCGACCATAGCTGCCGCCACGACGTCCGCCTGATGAGCCACGAACCGGCCCTCAGTGAGCGCCCCGCTGCGCCCGAGCCAGACGATCTTCGGCAGCGCCCACGTCGGCTGAATCCGGTAGCCGAGCCGGGCCCAGCGCACCGGGTCGGCGTCGTTGGCCTCCGCACCGAGGTCACCCGCTCGGGCGTCGTCGTACATGATGCCCGGGGAACAGGGCCGGCCCCCGGCATCCACCGTCGTGACGGTTCCCGAAGTCGCGCAGATCGACACCCCCGAAATGCGGGCGACAGCTGCCGGGGGTAGCGTAGCGAGGGCTGCAGCGAGCGCCGCGGCCGCCTGCATTATCCAGTGCTCGGGATCTTGTTCGTGTCGAACGCCCTGTCTCCGACTCACCAGCGGCAATGCGGTCGACGCGGCGACGACACCCCGATCGTCGACGATGGACACCTTGACACTCTGGGTGCCGAGATCGATGCCGACCCACAGCGCTGTGTTCGCCGCCGGCTGCCTCGTCGTGCTGGCGGGCGATGGTGTCGAGGTGCGCGCGGTGAGTTCGGGCATCAGGCGGTGCCGGCCAGGTTCTTGCGGCGCTCGATCATGTCTGTGCGCTGAAAATAGTGGGCCACGGCGTCGTCGCCGAGGCCGGCCACCCCACCGATCGACAGCGCCTGCACTCGGGTTCGCGCACCCTTGACCGTCATGAGCGTGATCGCCTCGACAGCCTCAGCGCTGCCGCCGATCGCGACGATGCCGTGGTTGCCCAGCAGTACCAGCGACGGCAGCTCGCCACGCTCGGCGACGTAGTCACGAAGGCGCTCGAGGAAGATGCGCCCGAGGGCGATCCCGGGTGCCGCATACGGCACGAACAGTGGAATGCCGATGACGACGGCTTCGTCGGAGTAGACCCATTCCGCAAAGGCGGTCTCGGCGTGCACGCTTGCGAGCAGTCCGAGCACCGGCGTCGGATGAGTGTGGGCAACATAGGCGGTCGGCCGCACGGACTGAACGGCCACGTGCACGAGCGTCTCAATCGAAGCGCGCCGCCTTACCCCGGCATGCTCGCCCGCGTCGAGCAGGGTGGTGAGGTCTTCCTGCGTCGAGGCCGGGTCATCCATCAACTCGATGAGGGGGGGCACATCAGTGGCCACGAAGTCATGGCTCGTGGCCGCAGCCATATAGGCGCCCGAAGCTTTGACGACGATTCTGCCGTCGGCGAGAAGCTGTGAGGTATTCCCCTCGGCCAATATCACCAGGTCTTTGGCGGGCTCCCCCAAAGACCGCGTGAGCGCTATCAGATCGTCGGTGACGAGTTCGGGTTGCCAGATGGTGGCCATGGTGATCTCCTTCTAAGAGTGAAAGTAGGGGCGCGTCAGACGGTCGAGCGCGCTGAACGAGGGGCGGCGGTTGAGGCACGAATGACGAGCTCCGGCACGAGCAACTCGTGGCGGTGCGTGTGGGTATCGCCATGGTCGATCTCGTCGAGCAGCAGGTGTACCGCCCGACGGCCCATCTCGGTTCGGCGCTGGCGCACAGTGGTCAGGGGAACGGTCGCTGCCTCCGACCACGACAAATCGTCGAATCCGACGATCGAGACGTCTTCGGGCACGCGTATTCCATGGTGGGCGAATTCAAGCAAAACGCCGAGCGCGGTGAGGTCGTTTCCGCACATGATCGCGGTCGGCAACTCCTTGCGGGGTCGCCCAACGATGGCGGCACCGGCCTGGCGTCCATCGGTGATCCGCCAGGAATCGGTGGCGATGCGCTCGGGCACCACACCGCCTCCGGCCAGCGCCGCAGCGAACCCGTCGAAGCGACGATCCACCTGCACGGTGCCGGCAAAGTTGCCAACGAAGGCCAGCTCACGATGGCCAAGTTCAATCAGATGCTCGCCGGCAAGCCGCCCACCGGCGACGTCGTCGGTTTTCACCCAGCAGTGCTCGATCGTCTCATCGACCCTGTCCACAAAAACCACGGGGATATCCCGGGCGTCAAGTCTTTCCAGCGCAGAGTCCAGCGCACGCACCGGCGCGATCATGATGCCGTGAACGCGTTGCTGCACGAGAACGTCGAGGTTGTCCTGTTCCCGCGCCGCATCATCGCCGCTGTGTACGAAGACGACGCCAACGCCGAGGGATTTGGCTTCGGCTTCCGCACCGAGGGCCACGTCAACGAAGAAGGGGTTGGCCAGATCGGCCAGCGCCAGCCCCAGGGTGCGCTGGCGACCGGCCGGAAATTTTCGGGCCCGCTGGACCGGGGTGAACCCGAGATCGGCAATAGCCCCCAGTACGCGCTCCCGCGTCTTGGGGGCTACGTAACCCGGACGGTTGAGCACATTACTGACGGTACCGGCCGAGACGCCCGCATATTTTGCGACGTCGTGGATGGTTGCCATCGTCTTCCTTCATTCTGCAGAGTACGAGTGGGGCCTGCGACGACGAACGCTGCAGACCCCACCGTGGTGTGTTGACTCAGCTGGATCCGAGTCGAGTCGGTGGTCGGAGGCTCCTAGAAGGAGAAGTCACCGACGTTGGACTTGTCGAACACGAACATCGGGCCGAGGACAACCTCTCCACCCGCACCGACCGTGAACTCTCCCAGCTTGCCGGCGGTGAAGGTGTCGCCTTCCTTGCCGGTGATGGTGCCCTGGACCAGTGCGTCAGCGGCGTAGGTGGCGAGGAATCCCAGGTCTTCCGGGTTCCAGAGACCGAACTGCTCGATGATGCCGCTCGTGACGTAGGTCGCCATCTCGCTCGGCAGGCCGAGACCGGTGACCCAGACTTTGCCCTGGAACTGCGGGGTATCAGAGAGGTAGTGCGCGGCTTCCTTCACGGAGACTGTGTCCGGCGCGATGATGGCCTTCAGATCCGGGATGCTCTGCATGAGTCCCTGAGCAGCCTGGTAGGCCTTCTGGTCGACGTCCTCGCCGTACGCGACCTGGGCGATCGTGATTTCCGGGTGCTCTGCCTTGATCAGTGCGGTCATGGCGTTGACCCAGGCGTTCAGATTAGCTGCGTTGGCACCACCGGAGAGGATTGCGATGGTACCCCCCTCTGCACCGAGGTGCGCAGCGGTCAGATCGACCAGGCCCTGGGCGATGCCGTCGACGGTGGCCTGGTTGATGAAGATGTCCCGGCAATCGGTATCGGTGTCGAATGCCACGACCTTGACGCCGGCGTCCTGTGCCGCCTTCAGGTCGTTGCAGACGGCGGCCGGGTCATTCGCCGCGATGGCGATGGCCTTCTGGCCGGTCTGGATCGCCGTTTGGATGAACGGAACCTGATCAGCTGAACCGGTCGATGTCGGACCGACCTCGGAGAAGTCCAGGCCGAGTTCGTCGGCAGCCGCTTTGGCGCCCTTGTCCGAAGCCTCGAAGTACTTGTTGCCGAGGCTTTTCGGTATGACTGTCAGGCTTCCGCCGCCAGCGGCGTCGGTCCCGGTGGAACCGCCCGTGGGGGCGGCGCAGCCGGCAAGCAGTACCGACGCGGCCGCGATGGCCACGGCGATCGTTGCAGCGCGCCGGCGTGAGGACTTATTGAATGTGAAATTCACTGTTATTGCCTTCCTAGTGGTTGCTTGGTGCAGGTTTTTAGACGTGGAGTGCGCGGTGCTTTTCAACGCCAGCCGCTATCGCGGAGGCCTTCGACCGACGCCGCCGCGAGAGGAATCCCGCTATACCGGCGACAACGACGGAGAAGATGAGGGTGGCGCCAGTGACGATACTGATGGTGTCGGAGCCGATTCCGGCGAGCTGAAGGGTCTTGTTCAGGGTTGCGATCAGCACGCCGCCGGCCAGTGCGCCGAGAATTGTGCCCCGGCCGCCCCAGATTGAGACGCCGCCCAGCACAATGGCCGTGACGACCTGCAACTCGAAGCCGAACCCATTCGTGCCGATCGCATTGCTGTATTGCAGCGTGTAATACACGCCCGTCGCAGAGGCGACCAGTCCGCTGAGGATGAACAGGGTAAGTCTGGTGCGGTTCACCCGAACGCCCGAGAAGGCAGCCGTCTCCGCGCTCAATCCGATGGCGAACACTCCGCGTCCAAAGGGCGTGAAGTGCAGCAGCACCGCGAAAGCGATGGCCACCGCAATGATCGCCACGGTCACCATGGGCACCGGGGCACCGACGAAGAGCGGAGCACCGACGAACTTCGTGACATCGCTCGGAAAGCCGGTGATCGCCGTCGTGCCCAGCAGCCCGACCGCGATGCCGCGGAACAGTGCCAAAGTGCCGATAGTGACCGCCAGGCTCGGCAATCCGACGACGGTCACCAGCACACCGTTCAGAACGCCCACCAGGCCGCCACCGACGATCGCGATTACGGCCGCAAGAGAGAGCGGAACCCCCGCTTGATAGGTCAGCCCGAAGATGGCGCTGGAGAAACCGACCACACTGCCCACCGAAAGATCGATGTCGCCCGTGATGATGATAAGGGTGACCGGTATCAGCATGAGCAAAATCGGCGCGGAGTTCAGGATCATCGTCAGGTACGTATACGGCTGCGCGAAGTACGGAACAGTGGTGATGGCTATCACGATCAGCAGAATGGTGGCGATGATAATGGCGGTCTCTGTGCGCAGCAGCAGGCGGCGCCATAACGGGCGGCCGTGCCTGCGGTACTGTGCGGCAGCGTTGTCTGCGGCGGTCCCGCCGGCGGTATCGGCGCTCATGACGCACTCCCGTTTCTCTTCGCCCGGCGAATGCGGGTGATGAATACAATGCGGTCAAGCAGGATGGCGCCGACGATCAATACGCCGACGATCGATTGCTGCCACAGGCTGGGCACACCGAGCACCGGAAGCGCGTTGCTGATGGTGGCGAGGAAGAAAGCGCCCAGGGCTACGCCCCAGATGGTGCCGGATCCGCCGACGATCGCAACGCCCCCGACAACTGCTGCCGCCACGGCTTGCAGCTCGTACCCGGTTCCGACCTGAGCATCGCCGGTTGCGAAGATCGCGAGGTAGACGAGCCCGCCGAGCCCGGCAAGCGCACCGCTCGCGACGAAGGCGGTGACGGTCAAGCGACGCTCACCGAGTCCGAACAGTGTGGCGGCCTCAGGGTTGGAGCCGAGTGCGTACAGATCGCGGCCCAGCCGCCGACTCGTCATCAGCCATCCGATCACCAAGACGATGATCGCCACGACGATCAGCAGGACGGGGACACCCAAAAACTGCAAGGTGCCGAATGAGCGGTAGTCCTCGGGTAGCCAGCTGGATCGAATGAAGTGCGGGCCGATCCAGAGAATCGCGATGCCCCGGTAGGTGTACAGCGTGCCTAGGGTGATCACCAGCGATGGCACCCGGAGAAAGGCGACCAGAAGACCGTTAACCAATCCGAGAAAGGCACCGAGTGCGACGCCACAGAGGATCACCAGCGGGATCGGGATGCCGGGAACGTTCGCAAACAGACTCCCCGCCGCGTATGCCGACAGGCACAAGGTCGAGCCGACCGACAAGTCGATGTTGCGGGTGATGATCACGATGGCCTGGCCCAGGGCGATCAGAATAAGAATCGTCGGCTGTCGAAGCAGCTCGCGCCATCCGCCTTCACTGAAGAGGAATCCCGGTTGTGTCACGGTGGTGAGCGCCACCAGCGCCAAGATCAGGATGATCAGGCCGACCTCGCGTGCGCGCACGATCCTGCCCAACAGGGAACGCCGCTGCACACCCAGCGGAACGGTGTGTGTGACGATCATGCTGCCACCTCCGGCGCGTGCGTCGCGGCATACATGACGTTCTGAGGGGTCGCAGTCGCACGCGGCAGTTCCGCCGTGATCCGACCTTCTCGCACGACGAGAACGCGGTCGGCCATGCCCATCACCTCCGGAAGTTCTGAGGAGATCATCAACAGGGCGACACCGGTGCCCGCGAGCTCGGAAAGTAAACGGTGCACCTCAGCCTTCGTACCCACATCGATGCCCCGGGTCGGCTCATCCACGATCAGCAATTTCGGCCGGGTCGCCAGCCATTTGCCGAGTACGACCTTCTGCTGGTTGCCACCGGACAGCATCTGCGCCTCGGTGTCGAGGGCGTACATTTTGACCTGCAAGCGCGCGGCCCAGGTGCGGGCGCTCGGCTCTTCCAGCGAGTCGATGATGAATCCGAAGCGCGCCAGCTTCTCGCGGATCGCGAGAGTGATGTTGGTCTGCACGCCGGCTGTCATGGCGAGGCCCTGCTTGCGCCGGTCCTCGGGAACGAAGCCGATACCGAGCCGCATTGCCGCCGCCGGGTTCTTTTTCGGAACGCTGACGCCGTTCATGCGCACGGATCCCGAATCGTAGGGGTCCACGCCGAAGACGGCGCGGGCGATTTCACTGCGTCCGGCACCGACCAGACCGGCCAGGCAAACGATTTCTCCCGAACGCACGGTGAAGCTGACGTCGTCAAAGACGCCGACGCTGGTCAGGTGCTCGACCTCGATCACGGGCTCACCGATCTGGGCGTCCTGCTTGGGATACAGATTGTCGACGCTGCGACCGACCATTTGATGGATGATCTCATCTTCCGTCGTGCTGGTGGTGGAGTTCGTGGCGACGTAGCTGCCGTCTCGCATGACGGTGATGACGTCGCATAGGGCGAACACCTCGTCGAACCGGTGCGAGATGAAGATAAGACCTTTTCCTTCATCGCGAAGCTGGCGGGCGATACCCATGAGCCGCTCGACCTCAACGCCCGAGAGCGCCGCCGTAGGCTCATCCATCACGATGACCTTGGCGCCGACCGAAATCGACTTGGCGATTTCTACAACCTGCTGGTCCGCGATCGAGAGACCACGCGCCTCCCGGTCGGGATCGATGGGAACGCCGAGCCGCTGCGTGAGTTCACGGGTTTCACGGCGCATTTTGGCCCGGTCCAGCGCACCGAATCGTGTGTACGGTTGGCGGCCGACGAACAGGTTCTCGGCCACCGACAGGTCGGGAAACAGGGTCGGCTCCTGGTAGATGACGGCGATCCCCGCAGCCTTCGCCTCACGCGTGTTGTGAAAGTCGACGCTCTCGCCCTCGAGCAGAAATTCTCCGCCGTCGCGGCGGTACAGGCCACCGATGATCTTGACGAGCGTCGACTTGCCGGCACCGTTCTCGCCGATGACGGCGTGAATGGAACCGGCCTGGAGGGTCAGATCGGCACTGACCAGCGCGGCCACCGCGCCGAATGACTTGGTGACGCCGTGCAGTTCAAGCAATGCGGTGTCGGTCATGCTGCAGTCACCTCGATCCCGATGGAATAGGTACGGCTCTCTCCCGGCTCCAGCCGAGGCAAAGCCCCGTTGGCGCGGGCCGCGGCGCGGCCCATGATCTCGGGGGTATTGGCGGGTTCAAGGCCGAGAACGTAATGTTTCGTGGCGGTCAGTTTCCATTGGAAGATCGCCGGCAGCGTTTCGGAGTGGCGCAGGGTGAACGTCAATCCCCGAGCCGCATTGGTCACCTGGGCGACGCGTTCGGTACCGGCGGTGTGAACGTAGACCTGCTCGCGCGTACCGGCCACAGGCTCACCGATTTCGGCCCGCCGGTCGAAGCCCTCGACCGCGTCGGCGTCACGGGGGGTGACGGACGCCGCGGGGATCTCGATGACAGTCCCGGCATCCAGCAGCGGCCAGCCAAGATTCACGTGATACAGAACCATATGCGGGCTCGCACTCTCGCCCTCGTTCGTCACGGTGTCCTCGATCGTGAAGGCCGTGGAACCCACGCGCGAGGTGATGCGTCGCTGCAACAGGAGGTTCTCCTGAAACACGCCGCTCTGGCGTACCTCGCCGGCCACTGTGATCAGCTCGGAGGTCACCGTGACCTCCGTGACTCGAGCAGACAGCGCACCGATGCGGCCGTGCATGCCGGAGACGCCGTCCTCGTCGTCGGCGGGTGGGCCGAAGTTGTCGAGTCCACAGGTCGTCACGAGGCCGCCACCGAAGGTGCGGAGCCAGCCTCGTCCGGAGGGCTCGTAGGCGTCAGGCCGGGTGATGCCCGTTGACGAGAGCCAGGCCAGCGGTACCCCATTGATGGTGGCCGCTCCGATATCAAGCGCGCGATCGGGATGAACATCGAATTCCAGGCCGCCGCCGTTCATCACCCGAAATCGGCGAGCACCGCGCGCGGGTCCGTCATCTTCAACGAAGCGATCGACCCGAGCACACTGATCCAGCGAGCCGACCCGAAGAAGGGCCTGAGCGACCGGGGTGCGGAAAATGTCAGACATCACCGAGCTCGACGTTTCCGGGGCCGAAGTGCTTCAGAATGACGAGGTCGTCGGTGGTGCTGCGGTTTGTGATCGTGACGCCGGCACGTGCCGCGGTCTCGGTGACGAAGAATTCGTCCTGGCTGAGCTGCCCGAAGCGGATCAGTGTCGCGGCCTGCGCGTCGTGCACCCCGAAGGTGCCGCTGCCCTGAACGAGGAGGGCTCCGTAGGCATCCTGCTCCTTGATCGTCACCGTTTGCCCGGGGCGCACGGTGAGCTCCTTGGCGCTAAAGGAGTTCGAGCGGAACACGATCCAGTTCTCGACGTAGCTTCCCCCGCCATCGGCCGCCGAGGTTGCCGTCGCGTAGGGACGCATGAACCGGTTGGGCACGAAGTCGACATCCAGATTCTTCTCCCAGTCCAGCAGGTCGAGAAGGAACTCGTAGTCCCCGTGATGCGTTTTGGGCACGTCCTTCCAGAGCAACTCCTCGGGGACCTCCTTGTTATTGCTCCAGGATTCGCACATTGCGAACACGTCGCTGGCAGATTGCGGCTCGTAGGTGCAGATGCTCGCCGGAGCGTGCAGAACGCCCGCAGGGATGTCCCATCCGGTTCCCAACTGAGTGCGGTAGCCGAGGGACAGGTCGGTGATGCGGTTGTCGCCGCCATCGGCGAAGCGCATGAGGCGTTCCTTGACCTGGTCGCGGGTGGTACCCGGCTGGAAGCCAAAAAAAGAGATCGGTTGCAGGCCGAGATTGTCGTTCATGTGGGGCGAGTAGTAGTAGGCCTCGGGCTTTCCCACCTTGTCGACCAGTGCAGCCTTCTCGTCCGTGTGGTGCACGTGAAAGGGCAAGGGCATCAAGTTGTCGTAGAACTTGGAGTACATCGTCCAGCCGCCGAAGCGGTCCCACAGTCTCGAACCGATCACATCGGCCTGGTGATGGTCGATGAATTCGTCGAAGGGAAGCAGTCCGCCGTCGGGGTCGACAACGAGGCTGAGGCCCTCGTGTGCCCCAGTCAGCGGGCCGTTGTCGGCACGGATCGAGGAGGCGAGCCAACGCTCGTCAATGCCGCCGCGACCATAGCCGAGAGGGAAGTAGTCATCGGGGTGCAGACGGATGCGTTTGCCGGGAGTGCAAAACGCGCGTGGTACCCAGGTTGGTGCGAACCGCACGATTCCCTTGCCGGCGTCTAACGCACGGTCATAGGCGGTTGCCGACGTCACGATGTTTTCGTAGGCCTCAGAGGTCATCAGTGACACTCTTCCTTCAGTTCATGCGTCACCGGGAGGCAACGCTGCCAACAATGTCGGTTCAATGAACCGTATTGGGACAGTAACACCACGTCCGGTGTGCGTCAATAAATTTATTCAACACTCATTATTTCCCGCCAAATCAGGGACAACACTGCTCTACTGTTAGTTAGCGTATAAAGTTAACATTTAAATAACAGAGAATTGAGACGGTTATGGCCACCACCGGAAGTACCGAATCCGAGGAACGACGCCGGCAACTACTGGCGGTGCTGGAGCGCGAAAACGTCATTCGGTTGACTGAGGCCGCCCAGTCCCTTGGGGTCTCAGCGATGACCATTCGGCGGGATCTGGCCGATCTCGAGACCGAAGGGCTGCTGCGGCGCGTGCGGGGTGGGGCGATCTCGGTGATCGGGCCCCGCCCCTTCGAGGAGCGGCGCTCCGTGCGGTCGCGCGCGAAGGAGCTGATCGCTGACAAGGCCCTGGCACTCATTCCACGTTTCGGCTCGATCGCCTTCGACGCGTCGACCACGGTTGGAACCTTGGCAGGCAAACTGGGTCCACGTTCCGGTCTCATCGTGAGCACGAACTCCTATCCGACATATGCGAGCCTCAAAGGAACGGTCGGAGTGAACCCCATCCTGATTGGCGGCGAAACTGAGGAGTCGACGGACACCTTCGTGGGACCACTGGCAGTGCAGGCCGCACAGTCACTGCGTTATATCCGGTTCTTCGCCTCCGCGAGCGCCGTCGACGCCAGCTTCGGAACAACCGAAGTCTCACTCGCCGAAGCGCAAATGAAACAGGCGTTTGCCCGAGTCTCCAAGGAAATCGTGCTCTGCCTCGACTCGTCGAAGCTCCACCAGGAAGCCACAGCGGCATCTCTGGAATTGTCGAAGCTGGCAGTGCTCATCACCGAGCTCGACCCGAGCGACAGCCGCCTCGATGAGTTTCGAGATCACGTGGAGTTGCGCTGAAGCGCCTAGGACCGGTTGTTAATTTTCATGTGTTAATTTGTTATGTTTCACAAGTGCGCACATTTGCCGTATGGTCATCGATCAGATCCCCTTCACCGATGCAGGAGCAGAGCAGGTAACGATGACGAACCGAACCGCGTCCGAACTGGTCGCTCGCAGCAACACGCTGGGCAGCGACCCCAAGATCACCAACTATGCCGGCGGCAATACCTCGGCCAAGGGCACCGACGTTGACCCGGTCACGGGTCAACCGGTCGAGCTGATGTGGGTCAAGGGCTCCGGCGGCGATCTGGGCACGCTGACTTCTTCGGGTCTGGCCGTGCTGCGCGTTGACCGTTTCCGCGCACTGCGGCACGTGTACCCGGGGCTGGAGCGCGAAGACGAGATGGTCGCCGCAGCCGACTACTGCCTGCACGGCACCGGCGGCGCAACACACTCAATCGACACATCGATGCACGCCTTGGTCGATGCCCGTCATGTCGACCATCTGCACCCCGATTCGGGTATCGCCATCGCCACCTCCGCAGACGGGGAGGAGCTGACCCTCAGAATTTTCGGCACCAAGGTGGTGTGGGTGCCCTGGCGCCGACCTGGTTTCCAACTCGGACTCGACATCGCTGCCATCCACAAGCAGAATCCGGAGGCTGTCGGCTGCATCCTCGGCGGGCACGGGATCACGGCGTGGGGCAACACATCTTCGGAATGCGAAGCGAACAGCCGCTGGATCATCGACACCGCTCAGGCCTACATCGATGCGAACGGTTCACCGGCGCCGTTCGGCGTGCAGGTCCCCGCCAACACCGCGCTGCCGCGCGACGAGCGCCGCATCAAGGCCGCGGCCCTCGCCGCCACCATTCGAGGCATCGCCTCCCGAGACAAGCCAATGGTCGGTCATTTCACCGATGACCCGCGAGTGCTGGAGTTCCTCGGGAGCGCAAACGCGCCGCAACTTGCCGCCCTCGGCACGAGCTGCCCCGACCACTTCCTGCGCACAAAGGTCAAGCCGCTGCTGCTCGACCTCTCGGCCGCCGCATCAGTTGCAGAGTCGATCGAACGGCTGAAAGAACTGCACGAGGCCTACCGCGTGGATTACAGCGCGTATTACGAGCAGCACGCCACCCCTGACAGCCCTGCCATGCGCGGCGCCGATCCCGCAATCGTGCTGGTGCCGGGATTGGGCATGTTCAGCTACGGGGCGACCAAACAGACAGCCCGGGTCGCGGGAGAGTTCTACCTCAATGCCATCAATGTCATGCGCGGCGCCGAGTCCCTCTCAACGTATAGCCCGATTTCCGACGCGGAGAAGTTCCGCATCGAGTATTGGGCCCTCGAGGAGGCGAAGCTACAGCGGATGCCGAAGCCTAGAAGCCATCAGGGCCGTATCGCCCTCGTTACCGGTGCGGCATCGGGCATCGGCAAAGCCATCGCCACCCGGCTGGCGGCCGACGGCGCCTGCGTCGTCATTGCGGATCTCGACCTGGCGAAGGCCCAGGCTGCGGCCGCGGAGCTTGGTTCCGTCGATGTCGCCGTGGGAATCGCCGTCGACGTCTCCGATGCTGCAGCGGTGCAAGCCGCGGTCGATGCAACGCTGCTGGCCTTCGGCGGCCTGGATCTGGTCGTGAACAACGCCGGCCTGTCCATTGCCCGCTCCTTGTTGGCGACCACCGAGGCGGAATGGGACCTCCTGCACAACGTGATGTCCAAGGGATCATTCCTGGTCTCGCGGGCCGCGGCGAGCGCGCTCATCGAACAGGGAATGGGCGGGGACATCGTCTACATCTCCTCGAAGAACTCAATCTTCGCCGGCCCGGACAACATCGCGTATTCCGCCGCCAAAGCTGACCAATCCCATCAGGTGCGATTGTTGGCAGCCGAACTCGGCGGTCATGGCATTCGCGTCAATGGCATCAACCCCGACGGGGTCGTTCGTGGCTCCGGCATCTTCGCTTCAGGCTGGGGCGCCAATCGCGCCAAGACCTATGGGGTGAAGGAGGAGAACCTGGGCCAGTTCTACGCTGACCGCACCATCCTCAAACGGGAAGTCGTGCCCGAGAACGTCGCCGACGCGGTGTGGGTGCTCACCGGGCCCGCGCTGAGTCGCACGACGGGCGTGCACATTCCGGTCGACTCCGGCGTCGCCGCCGCGTTCCTGCGATGACCCGGTCATGACCCGCGGAGCTGTTGCCGCGATCGATCTCGGTGCGACCAGCGGACGGGTCGTGGTCGGGCGCATCGACGATGGAACCGTTCGACTCGACGTGGTCGAGCGGTTCCTGAACAACCCGGTGCGCTGCTGGGAAGGGTCGACCGACGGCCTGCACTGGAACGTGCTCGAACTGTTTCGTTCGGCCCTGGTGGGGCTGCGCAAAGCAACCATCGACGAGCCTGATCTACGCAGCATCGGCATCGATGCTTGGGGGCTCGATTACGGGTTGTTGCGCGGGGGCGCGCTGCTGGGTAATCCCTACTCGCACCGCGACGAGCGCACGATCGAGGGCGTACGGGCGACCCACGAGTTGGTCTCGCAGCATGAACTGTATGCCGCGAGCGGCATACAGTTCATGCCTATCAACACCGTGTATCAGTTCACCGCCGACCGGCTCGCTAGGCGCGTGCACACGGGCGACACGGCCTTACTGATGCCCGATCTCATCGGCTATTGGCTGACCGGTGTGCCCGTTGCCGAACGTACCAACGCGTCCACCACTGGGTTGCTGGACATCCACACGCGTGACTGGTCGACCGAGCTGGCGAACCGGCTCGGCTTTACAGCCAGCCTGTTCCCCTCCCTAGTCGAGCCCGGAACGGTGCTCGGCCCGCTGCTGCCGATCGTGCAGGCAGAGATCGGCGGGCAGATCCCCGTGGTAGCAGTCGGGTCGCACGACACCGCCTCCGCGGTGGTCGGCGTGCCGGCCTTGGACGACGAGTTCGCCTACATCTCCTGTGGCACCTGGGCGCTCGCCGGGGTGGAAGTGGAGACGCCGGTGCTCAGCGAGGCGGCCCGGATCGCCAACTTCACGAACGAGAGCGGGGTCGACCGCCGCATTCGGTTTCTGCAGAACATCACCGGTCTCTGGCTGCAGTCAGAGAGCATCCGCACCTGGGAACGGGAGGGGCGCCCCATCGATCTACCCGCACTGATCGAGGCGGCTGCCGCGCTCCCTGGCGGTTCGGTCTTCGATGCCAACGACGCCCGCCTGCTCGCGCCGGGCGATATGCCCGCGCGCATTGCACAGTGCTGCATCGAGGTCAATCAGCCGGTGCCGCAGACGCCAGCGGAGTTCACCCGAGCAATCAACGAGAGCCTCGCCGATGCGTTCGCGCGCGCCGTGCGCACTGCCGCCGAGCTCTCGGGCACAAGCGTGAAGGTCATTCACATCGTGGGAGGCGGCTCGCAGAATGCTCTGCTCTGCCAGTTGACCGCCGACCGCAGCGGCTTGCCCGTGATAGCGGGACCGGTCGAGGCAACCGCCTTTGGCAACGTGCTCGTTCAGGCGCGGACTGCGCAACTCATCTCGGGTAGCCTCGAGGCGATGCGGGCCGTCATCACCCGGTCAGTCACTCTGCAGCATTACAAGCCCCGGTGACATCGAAAGTTCACGAGGAGTCGACGCGCTGCGGAAGACTCAAAGCGGCGTCGCACGCGCTGCTCGTTCGTCAGTCCGCAGTGCTGCGTGCGGCCGGCAGCGGCGCTGCGTTCGAACACGACCAGATCGGGTTCCAGATCGATCTGGTCATCCGAGAGTCCACCGGCGCCTAGAAAGGCAGACGGGGCCCAGGTCCCGTCCCCGGGCCCAGCTTATAAACTGGGCCTGCGGCCCAGGCCCCGTCGGCGGGGCTGGTGCCCGGCCGGAGAGTTCTAGCGCGGAACCGTCGACTCGACGATCGCGATCTCCCGCGTGGCGGTCTCAGGGTTGCGTTCGGCGGCGCGCTCTCGATCCGGGTCGGACCCGTCCTCAGAAGAATCCTCCCGCTCCAGAACGGCGGACCGGCCTCGGCGCCTCGGCCGCACCGGCGGCGCCTCGCGCCCGTCGCCGGCGTGCAGAACGCGCACCCGGGTTGCCGAGAACGGATGCACCTGCACCCGAAGCCGGCGATACCGCACCATCCAGAACAGCACGGCGGCGGCCAGCAAGCCCGAGATGACGGCGAGGCCGAGCGCCCAGCGTGGACCGAAGGTGTCAGCTACCCAGCCGACCAGCGGAGCGCCGAGGGGAGTGCCGCCCACGAAAATGGCCATGTAGAGCGCCATCACGCGGCCACGCATTTCGGGCCGGGTCGTGGTCTGCACTTATCTGTGTGGATTCATACCGATCGCTGTGTAGCTGGTCCCGATTCCGCGCGGTCGACAGGAGTCGGTACGGGAAATGTCGCTGGATCGGCCTAGTTCCCCGTTCTGGGGTGTTCGCCCGGTCTCTGACCAACCCCTGTTTCCAGTAGATTTCAAACAGTCGTGTCTGCACTCGAGGCTGAGTGCGGTGAAATGGGGGATCAGATAATGAAATTTGGCAAGAAAAAACCGGAGCCGGCGAAGCCTCTCATCGACAGGCCGTCGACCGCCGAGAAGAAGGCGTCCAAGCCGACTTTCAGCACTTGGATCCTCCGCGGGTTGGTCGCTTTCTTCGCTCTGATGTACGCCATCCTCGGTGGATTCCCCGCAATTCTCATCATTCTGGGAATGGCGGCTCTGGTGACGGGCGTGTACGCGCTCTCTGGTCGCCGGCCGTCGGCATCCGTATCAGCACGCAAGACAACTGCGATCGCGGTGGCGGCCAGCCTTGTCTTTTTCATCTCCGGTGGGGTCGCTGCTGCGGCGCCAGGTGCAGGGGAAACTGCCTTGGCTGGGCAGCCGACCGCTAGCGCGACGCCGAGCGCAACTCCCACCCCAAGCCCAACCCCAACACCCGGCCCGGAATTCTCCGAGGAAGCGCCGGTCGACCCCGCGACGGTCACTGCGGCAACTGAGGGCACATCGGTCGTGGTCGTCGATACCACCTCCACCGACACCACGGCACTAACGCTCCTCGCAACCATCCCCGTCAAGGGAAAGGCCGCGAAGACCGGTTACGAGCGCACCGGCATGTTCGGCTCCGCCTGGATCGACGTGGACCGAAACGGATGCGATACCCGAAACGACATCCTCTCTCGGGACTTGAACCCCACCACCAAGTCGGGCACCTGCCGGGTGATGACCGGTTACCTCGTCTCGCCATACACGGACACTTCAATCGCCTTCGTTCGCGGTCAGGACACGTCAGCTCTCGTGCAGATCGACCACGTCGTGGCTCTGTCGAATGCGTGGCAGACGGGCGCTCAGCAGCTCACTCAGGCTCAGCGCGTTTCTCTGGCCAACGATCCCCTCAATCTGCTCGCCGTCGACGGCCGCTCCAACGCCCAGAAGAGCGACGGCGACACCGCAACTTGGTTGCCCTCGAATACGGCAATCCGCTGCAGCTATGTTGCCCGTCAGGTGTCCGTCAAGGCAACATATGGTCTGTGGGTGACTCAGGCTGAGCACGACGCTATGACCCGCGTCCTCGGCTCTTGCACTGGTGAAATGGCACTGACCTCCTCGTTCACGCCTCCGCCAGCTCCGGTTGTTGTCGTCCCTCCTGCGCCGGCTCCTGTCGTCGTGGCCCCTGAACCTGCACCGGCCCCTGCGCCGGCACCGGCACCGGCACCGGTCGACGTCTACTACGAGAACTGCGATGCTGTGCGAGCTGCGGGAGCGGCCCCGATCTCCGAGGGATCGCCGGGTTTCCAGCCCAAGTTTGACCGCGACAAGGACGGCATCGGCTGCGACGCATAGCGAATTAGCGGCTGACCAGGTGAGTGTGTGGCAGGTCCCGGAGCCCAACGTTCTGTGCGATGTTCGCGGACACCTGCGGATCGTCGAGCTCGAAGCGGATGCCCGCCATCTCCACGGCTGTCGTGCCGTGGGCTCGCCGAGGACCGTCGGCAGATTTAGGGACGCCAGCGTCCAGGCGAGCCCCGGGATGGGCTCGGGCGAGACCTGGCGCCCTTCGCGACGCGAGCGTAGTGACCGACGAGGAGTTTGCGGCGAAGAAGGCCGAGATATTAGGAGGGCCGGCGGTCGTCCCACCGAATCGCCGAACTGGCGGCGATGCCCCGCCCCGCAGGAAGAAGCCGCTCATGCCGCGTAGGAGAAATGCGATCCCTCAAACGAGTTTGTACATTCAACGGCATACTCAGGGTTGATGACCAACGCGGTGTCGATACGACCGCTGTTGTGCCACACAAACTTGGGGCAAGACTTGATACACTATCCGTTTATTCGCCGTTTATTCAAAAATATCCGCCTCCTCCGGGTCTTCATAGAGAAGGTGCACGACCCATTTCGAGTTGTCTGGAATGACCTCGAGCACCTATGGGTTATGGATAGCGAACAACACTTCGGGCTCGGCCTCGAGCCGGTTTTAACGACAAGCGAGCTCGCCGAGTACCTCGGTGTGCAGACGCAGGCGATCTACGACCTGCGTACAGACGGACGTGGTCCCTTGGGCATTCGAGTGGGCCGGGAGATTCGCTTCCGCGTTTCCGACGTGGTGCGATGGCTTGACGGGCTTCACGAGCCAGAGACTCCCGTAGTTGACCACGGGGCCAAGCAATGATGGCCGGACGACCGCGGCTGCCAGTCAGCACGTTCGGTGCTATCACGACTCAACAGGTCGGTCCAGCGATCTTCCGAGCGATTACTCGCTTCCGCGACTGGGACGGTCAAACGCGGAGGGTGACGGCGACCGGACCGAGTCGTAACGCTGCGCAGGCTTCGCTCAAGCACGGTGGGTAGGGGACCACAGCTGATGGACGACTTCAGTCGTTGCGGCAGGAATTGACATGACCGCCGCACTGATTGCGTATCTCTTCGGGCCAGAGACTGCTGCTGCGGTGGCCGCCGCTGCCGAGCTAGAGATTCGCACAGACGCCCACGGGGACTCCTTCGCTGCGGCAAACGGATTGTTCTAAGGCGAGCCGTCCCGTAGGGGGTTCGGCTTACGGTACAACTCCTCAGCGCTCACTAGGGGGGCCAACGCGCTTCCGCAGTGCTCTCAGGGCGTCCCGGATCGCTCAGCCAGCCTGAACCTGAACCTGGACGAGTGTTTGTGGGCAAGGCTGGTTTGTCCACGTGCCGGTGAGGACTTCCGTTGTCGCAGTGTCGTCGAACCTGGCGAGCCAATCCGAGTCACTCCTCTGGGGGCGTCGCGGGGTGAGTAACCGGGCCACGACAAGTCGCAGGGCGCCTGCTTCAACGACGGTCGCGCCGCGGTCGTGCCGAGTAGACACTGTGCCGGCCGAAGTTAGCGAGGGGACGGACGCGTCGTTCTTCCCGCTGCCGGTGACGACGGCCGTCGACTCGCGGAGAACTCGCACGCCATCAATTTCGATGTACTGCTCTGCTTGACGGCCACCCGTGAGAGCAGCCGTCGCAACCGCCGCCAGATATGCGGGGTCTCCCGTAGCGTCGTACACCCACCGTTGGCCCAGAACTGAATGCTGCATGGTGCCGATAATCCAGGCCTCACCGCCCACGAGCGGCACACCGCGGTAGGTCAGAGGTACCTGTAGTACTGGGCCGTCTCCTGCCCTGACGAGTATTGTTTCGATGCCCACCTCGCCATTGGGATCGTCGAAGCGGAACGAGCCAACGCTCGTGAAGGTCGCGCTGGCGCTGCCTTCAAACCACGGCTGGGTCGGCGCCCACCCCTTGATTAGCTCGATCTTCGACGGCCGCAGCTCGGCCTGATATAGGAGTGCCATACCGCCGATTCTAGGGGTCACCCACGGGGGCCCCCTCTGAAGTCTTGCAGGCCGCCCTTCCTCTCAAGCCGCGTTCGGCGACAGGTTTGAGATCGCTTGAGCGCTCGGTAAGGGTTCGGTTTGCGGGCGCGAGGTGTTGCGGTCTGGCCGAGCAGTCTGGAATCAGGACTGCGGTATCACGAAGTGCGCAACGACGGTCAAGACCAAGACGATCGGAACGGCAACCACTGTCCGTCGCGACTGTCCGCCCAGCCACCGGTTTGATCTGGGCCGGAGCAGCAGCCCAACCAATACGGTCGCCAGCAGCGCGAACAGGATGCCTGCGCTGATCAGCGACGCACGGACGGGCAACAACTGTGGCGGGCACACCGCCGGAAGACTGGCCGCGCAAGCCCAACTGGGAAGGACCGGCTGCGCCATCCAGAGTACGAGTAATCCCAGGAGTACGGTCCCCACTGCGACGGCGGGGGAGCGCGTGGCGCCGACGGTCTGGATGGGCATAGAGCCAGACTATCGATCAAGCACTACTGCGGCGCGATGGCTGCGGCGCTTGATTCTTCGCGATAGCGTGAATCAGTCCCGTAGGGGGGTTGGTCATGCGGGACGATGCCGGAGTTGTTGACCCAGGCGTCGCATTGGATGCTGAAAGCCACTTGCGGCCCGGTGGCTCATATTCATTCGCGTCGGGAGCGGTTGCCCTGGACCGTGAGTATCAGTGCCTGAAGGCGCTGTTCTGGGTTTGCCCGATGGTCATGCGGATGACTGTATGAGGTCTTCGTGACCCCGCTGAGGCTGGTCCACGATAATCATGGTGTCGCGGGTAATGGTCTCACAATCGTTGATCCGATCGGCGGGCAAGTCCATCGGGAATCGCCGAAGCTCAGGCAATCACCGACCGCCGTGGTTGTGCGCTCCAGAAGCACCGATGACAACGCCGCCAATCCAGCTCGGGAAGGTTTTCGGTATTGACCAGACCAATGCATCCGCCTCACCGATTTTGGGCATGACGGTAAGCCTAAGCACCACAAACACCGCGACAAGCCCGACCAGGCCCGCTACCAGCCACACCGCATGGTCGTTGCGTCGCAACCATGGCACCGCTCCCGTCCGCGAAATGGTGACTCTTGTGAACGAGTAGAGCGCGAGAATAGTGGCTGCGAATAGTCCCGCGGCTGCAAGAGGCATCCAGTGGATGCTGACTAGCTCCTTCGACAGCTCAACGACCGTGACTGGCACCCAGGTCGCTGCGGTGTTACGGTCTCGGTTAGGCCGAGCCGCTCCACGGCGCGGGCACGATGACCCACAGCACGACGGCCGGCTCGCCGTCCTCGACCTGCCAGGTGTGCGGCTCGCGACCGGGGAAGGTCAGCGCGTCGCCGGCGTGGACGGCCACAGTGCGACCGGCGAATCGCACGGTGAGTGACCCCGAGACAACGTGGAGCGCTTCGACGTCGCAGTTGATCGTGTAGAGATCGGACCCGCCGTGTGCGTCGGGTTCGAGTTCTGATCGCAGCAGCTGAACCCGCTCCTCGCTGCGCGGTGACATCAGCCGCTCGTCGGCGTGCACTCCGCCCAAGTTGATCCGCGGGGCGTCGGCGTACGAAACATGGTGCACGTCGGGCTCGGCGAAGAGCGCTCCGACGGGCAACGAAAGCACCTGACACAACTGGACAAGCGTTGCCACGCTCGGTGACGTCTCGTCGCGCTCGACCCGGCTGAGGAAGCCCTTGCTCAGGCCCGTCGTCTGAGCGACCTGGGCGAGTGACATGCCCTGAGCGGTACGTGCGGAGCGCAGCTTGGCGCCGATGGGTGTCGCGGTGCCTTCGGCGCGGGGGTGAATGGCGCGCACAGTTCCTCCTCGAAGCTACTCACACATTCGTCCTTGACGATCTGCCCGGGGCAGCGTACCGTAAACCTAAGTTGTCTATAGCGTACCGAAAGTTGTCAAATATGCAACCGTTTAACAAAGATGCGACGGCTGAGCCCCACGGGCCGGTGGACGCGAGTGTCGTGCCCCGGTTCGCCGGAATCGCGACTTTTGCGCGACTCCCGCGGCTTGACGAGGTTGAGCGGGCAGACATCGCGATCGTCGGGATTCCCTTCGATAGCGGAGTGAGCTACCGACCTGGTGCTCGGTTCGGCCCCGCGCATGTGCGCGAGGCCTCGCGTCTACTGCGACCGTACAACCCTGCGCAGGACGTCTTCCCGTTCGCCGCCCAGCAGGTCGCCGACGCCGGCGACATCGCCGCGAACCCGTTCGACATTGCTGCTGCCGTGGGTGAGATCGAGGCGGGCGCGCGCCAGCTCAGCGAGCACGCCGACCGACTAGTCGCCATCGGCGGAGACCACACGATCGCTCTGCCGCTGCTTCGCGTCGCGCACGCGCAGCACGGGCCCGTCGCGGTATTGCACTTCGATGCCCACCTCGACACATGGGACACGTACTTCGGGGCGCCGGTGACTCACGGGACCCCCTTCCGGCGGGCGTCCGAGGAAGGCCTCATAGACCTGACCGCGAGCATGCACGTCGGAATCCGCGGCCCCCTATACTCGAAGGACGACCTCGAGGACGACGCCCGGCTCGGCTTTGCGATCGTCACGAGCGAATTCGTCGAAGAGCACGGCGTCGCGCCCGCCGTTGAACGCATCCGCGCCAGAGTCGGAGACGCGCCGCTCTACATCTCGATCGACATCGATGTGCTCGACCCTGCCCACGCGCCGGGAACAGGAACTCCGGAGGCGGGCGGGCTCACGAGTCGGGAACTGCTCCGGATGCTGCGGGCGCTGGCCGATCTGCGCATCGTCGGCGCCGACGTGGTCGAAGTTGCCCCCGCGTACGACCATGCCCAGCTGACCGCTATCGCGGCCAGCCATGTCATCTACGAGCTGCTGAGCGCGATGGCGCCTAAGTGACCCAGCCGACCGACAAATCGCCGACCAGACACAGAAGTCCCGAACCCGACCGGCCAGCCCGACACAGGAGACACCCATGACACTGCTTTCCCCGACGGACGCAGCAGTCCGTGCCGCGGCATCCGCCATCGTCGAGGCGTTCGCTGCCACCGACGGCCCGCGCTATTTCTCACTGTTCGCACCCGACGCAACCTTCGTCTTTCACACCGAACCTGCACGAATCGAGGACCGGGCTGCCTACGAAGCCATGTGGGAGGAGTGGGTGGGCGACGGCTGGAGCGTGAGGTCTTGCGCATCGAGCGCACCCGCGGTGCAGACGTTTCCCGGCGGAGCCGTCTTCACCCACTCCGTCAACACGAGCGTGAGCACCGCGGACGGACCCAAGTCCTACCGGGAACGCGAAACGATCGTATTCCGGTCTGAATCTGCCGGCCTCATCGCCATCCACGAACACCTTTCACCCCAGCCCTGACCCGACCCCATTCATTGAGGAGCCCAAAGATGTCGCTCTACACCCGTATCGAAGGCCAACTGGACACCAAATCAGATGACGCGGGCCCGGTTCGCGGTACCTACTCGCTTGGCCGCGTGCTCATGATCTGGCTGGCCGCGAACCTTGTGGTCACCACCCTTCTCACCGGTACGCTCTTCGTGCCGGATGTACCGTTCGGCCTCGTCGTCGCCCTGATCGTCGGCGGAACCATCGTCGGAGCAGCAGTGCTCGTGACGATCGGCGCGATCGGAACGCGCACCGGCCTGCCGACGATGGCAATCACACGCGGACCGTTCGGGACGCGCGGGAGCCTGCTGCCGGTGGCCGCCAACGTGGTCATCCTGATGGGCTGGAGCTGGGTGCAGGCAATGCTCGCCGGGATCGCCCTTAACTACATCGTCGCGTCGATGACCGGGTTCTCCAATCCCGTCATCTTCGCCGTTCTCTGCCAGACGATCGTCGTGATCCTTGCGGTCTTCGGCCACGCCGGAGTCGCTCGCGTGGAACCGTGGTTCGCCGCGGTCATCCTCGTGATCGCCGCCTATATCTTCGCCGTGGCGTTCTCTACGTTCTCGCCGGCAGACTTCGCGGGCATCTCGGCGCCGCTTGAGCCGTTCTACTCCCCGGGACTAATGTTCGATGTCGTGGTCGCGACTGCCATATCATGGACGGTGCTCTCGGCCGACTTCAACCGCTTCGCATCGTCGACCCGTGCGGGCGTGATCGGCTCGGGAATCGGTTACACCCTGTCGACGGTGATCTCGATGTCGCTCGGCGCGAGCGCGATCGCCTACGTCGTCCTGCGGGGCGGCGACGCGATACCGTTCGACCCTATGACGATCATCGAACCCTTCGGCGCCCTGTTCGCGGTCGCGATCTTCCTGTCCGTGATGGCGACGAACACGATGGTCGTCTACGGCATGGTCACGAGCGTTGTCAACGCGCTCCCCGGCCGCCGGGTGCAATTCCTGCCCACCGCGATCGTGCTCGGGCTCATTTCAATCATCGGTTCGACCTTCTTCGGTCTTCTGGCCCAGTTCACGACGTTCCTGGTCACGATCGGCGCCCTGTTCGCACCGATCTTCGCGATCATGATCGTCGACTACTACATCGTCGCGCGCGGCAGCTACAGCGCTGACATCCTGAAGGCTCAGGGCGGTCGCTACTGGTACACCGGCGGCATCAACTGGCTCGCTGTCACGTCGTGGGTGGTCGGTGCAGCGTCCGCCTACGCGTGGGCGTACGTGTGGCCGCTCCCGTTCGGTGCGACTGTTCCCGCATTCCTCCTGACCTTCGTCGTCTACCTGGCCCTCTCGCGTGCGCGCCGCAGCAAGACGCCTTTCGAGCCCAGCCGGCACCTCGCTGATGCCGACACCCCTCGCTGACGGCCCTGGAGTGTCGCCGCGCGCGGCGCTCCGGGACCTCAGTCACCCGATCACCGACGGGATGCCGGTCTACCCCGGCGACCCGGCGGTCCACGTCGTCGCTGCGCTGGTCCTCGATAGCGACGGGGTGGCCGTGACGCGGCTCCAAATGGGGTCTCATACCGGGACTCACATAGATGCGCCGTCCCACACCATCGCTGGTGGTCGAACAATGACCGATGTAACTCTCGACGAGCTCCTCGGCGATGCCTTGGTGGTGCGGGTGCGAGCGCTGGCCGAGGGCGAGGTCTACGGGTGGGACCGGCTGAATGCGGAGCATCCGCTACCGGATCGACTGCCCCCGATCGTCGTGATCGACACCGGCTGGGCGCGGTGGTTCGGCGACGCGCGCGCAGTGCGGCATCCGGCCCTCGATGTCGGTGCGGCGAGTGAGCTTGTCGCTCGCGGGATGCGGATCCTCGCGGTGGACACGCTGAGTCCCGACCCGACCGGTACGTCGTCGGCCGCCTTTCCCGTGCACGAGGTGGTGCTGGGCCGAGACGGGCTGATCGTCGAGAACCTCTGCGGACTGGATGACCTGCCCTCACAGGTGCGGATCGGCTTCTTCCCCCTGCGACTCGGCGGAGACGGGGCGCCGGTGCGAGCGGTCGCCTTCGTCTGAGGCCGCAACGATCCACCCGCGCGGTCCACTCACCGAAAACCACTTTCATCCTCTAGTAGTGCCTAGTTTGAGCGCGCTCCGACACGGCGCTGAGGCTCCTGGTCGTGTGCGAAGCAAACCGGGCCCTTCCGAATGCCGGTGCTGGACTCGGCGGGAACCACGCCAGGCGACTGATTGAGCTCGTGGGGCGTCCAGGCGCTCTGGGCTCCCGAGGGCCGACCTCTGTTGCGTTGTCCCTCGCTTTCACGGCGCTCGCTCGGCCGTGAGATTCGCAATCATGGGTAGGCTCGATAAGGTGCGTTTGCAGAACTTGTTGACGTGCTGCTCGGCGGGCAACGTCTCGTCGCGCTCGGCTTAAACGTGGAGGAAACACCGTGTCGGATCACGCAAGAATCAAGGGGCACACCGTGACCCGCACCGTCCACATCGAAGCCTCGCGCGCTCGCGTCTGGAAGGCCCTGACCGATCCCGAGGTGATGGCTGAGTGGTTTGGCGACCGTGTGGGGTTCGCCGCGCTCGAGCCCGGTGCAACAGGCAGCATCGACTGGGATGACTACGGCAGCTTTCCGATCGAAATCACCGAGGTCGTGCCCGACGGCTCGTTCGGCTTTCGTTGGTCGGGAATCCCCGCTGAACAGCTCGACGAGTACTCGACGCACGTGCGCTTCACCATCGTCGATGCGGGTTCCGGGACGGATGTCACGGTAACCGAATCGGGCTTCGACACACTCCCCGGCGGCACCCGCTACCGTCGCGAACGTCTTGAGCAGAACCGAGAGGGCTGGGACGTTGAACTCGACGAGCTCGCGATCCTATTCGAGGGTGTCACTGAGTAGTCCACGATTACGGGGGAGTCGCTCGACGAGTTGGCCACGTTGTTCGGCAGGTAGAGCACTATTTGGCAGAGTGCAGAAGGTGCGCGTGAAAGCGTCCTAAATCTGCCGTGGGATTCCGCCGCCCGTGAGTCCCGGGAACAGCCCGCCACTTTTAGCCTTGATCAGAAGATTTGCGCCAGCCAAATCCGCGGCATCCGACCGGATGCCGCGCGAGCACGCTACTCGCGGGCACGCGCCCGACTTCGCGAAATACTCGGCGCGACGCCATGACGTCACCGCGAAACCAGCCCACTCTGCCGAGCCGACCGGCATCACCAGACGCACCTGACAGTGCTTGGGACAGCCCAATTCGGCCGCCCTTCGTTAAATTACCTGGCGTCCCGCCCCCGGGCAGCTGACTCGATGAGGTTGTCTCCCGCGACAGCGATCTCGGATTTTACCGCTTCGGTCCACGCGCTCGTCGTGGCGACCGCAGCCCAATTGGAGTTCAGGACAGCCATGATTGTTTCGTGCACTCGCTTTGCCGGCGCAGAACCGGCGGAATTCACAATGTCGATGGCTCCGGTTGCATCCGACAGCACCTCAACGGTGAACCCGAGGGGTTCGGCAGCGGCGGCGGAACCGATAACGCAGTTGTTCGTCATGTAGCCCACGATGGTGATTGTGTCGATCCCGCGCTCGCGCAACCATTCCTCGAGGCCAGTACCCGCGAAGATGCTGGCGAATGACTTCGTGAAGCGATGTGCCACGTTGTCGGCGCGCTTGGCGATCTCCGGGCGCAATTCGAAGGTCGACGACTCCGGCGCGAAGACCGGGAACCCCGCAGGGGATTTATGTTGCCCAACGACGACCGGAATGCCAGCCTGCTCAGCAACGTCCATCGCCTCGGCGATACGAGTAAGTGACTCATCGCGTGCGGGGTATTGGATCGCCAGCAGTCCTTCGAAATACTCCTGTTGGGCGTCGATGACGATCAGGGCGCGGCGGGGTGAGGACATGGGATCTCCCTTGGTTGATGTGGTGAAATGGGACTTCCGGCGGATGCCCGGAGGCCTTCCAATCAAAACATGGCAATGTCCTGACGACATTAGACGACGAGCCCGTCGATTGCCCTTGCATCAAGTAGCGCCAACGGATCGCTCAATGCCTGCTGGCGGCGTCCTTGCAGGCAGACGAGTCGATCGCACAGCCGGAGCCGTAGGTGGTCAGGTCGATCTCTCCTGGTGGCCTTTAAGGGGCAACGTCGTCCGCGTAACCATCGATGAACACGGTCGGCAAGGGGTGCTCGTCGTCAGCCAGCTCAGGTGAGGCAGCAGGTTGAGCGGGGGCGACTGCTGCGCATCCAGATAGAACTAACGACAAAACAACGGTGATTTCGACGCCGATCAGGCACGCCGTTATTCGGCCATTCCGTGCGCGCTGCTGTTCACCCAGCGGTTGAGTTCGATCCATTCGACCTCGGCGTCGACGGCGCTGAGGATGTTCCAGTCGATCGGATGCGGGCGGTCGGTTTCACCGGGGGGCATTCGACGACGGGCGACTTTGACGGCTTGGGGTTAAAGCCATAATATGAGTTTACAACTTACATACTGAGTTCTCAACGATGAGGAGAAATGCTATGGACGACTGGGCAGTAATCGCGGTGACCGCTGGGGTGATCGTCGCAATGGTCGTGTTGATCGTCAAAGTGCACCTGAACCCGGCCGTCGCGCTGGTCATCGGGGCCGGCGCCATTGCTTTGGTCGCCAGCGGAGACGTGACGCAAACGGCGAGCATCGTCACCGTTGGATTCGGCGAGATCATGGCCGAGATCGGCCTGCTCATCGCCTGGGGCGTGCTGATCGGCGCCATTTTGAGCGAGGCGGGAGCCATCCAGCGCCTGGTAGACGGGCTCCTGCGCATCTTCGGCGCACGTCGGGTGCCCTACGCGTTTGCGACAACTCTCGCTGTGGCCCTGCCGTCAATTTATATCGACGTTCTGCTCGTTATGAGCGCACCCTTGGGGCGACGGATGGCGGCACGCCTCGGTCGCACGGGTACCGCCCGAGTCGCTACCGCCATCGCCGTGGGACTGGAATGCGGCCTCGTCATGATCGTGCCAGGCGTGGGCGCCCTCGCCCTGGCGGGCCTTCTCGGCGTGCCGTTGGGCGTGATGCTGCTCGGTGGCGTGGTGGTCACCGTGCCGACCGTCCTGCTCACACTCCTCGTGATGTATTTCGCCTTCGACCGCGGCTTCTGGAATCCCGAGCGCGATGAATCTGTAACCATCACCGACACGGAGGCTGACGAAGACGCCGACGATGAGTATGCCACCCGGCCGGCGACGGGCTATACCTCGGCCGTCGCCACGGTTGGCGCCCCGCCCCGTGTGCGAACCCGTGTGCAGCAGCCGACACGTGAGCCCACTTTGGCGCTGCTCTTCGCGCCCATGATCGTGTCGCTGCTGTTCGTTGCCACCGGCGCGATTGTGCAGGCGACGGATGCTGACCTCGGCCCGATCAGCATCGTTTTCGAGCCGGTCTTCGCCCTGCTGGTCGGGTTACTCGGCACGAGCCTCGTGGCGCGGCTTACCATTGGTGCCGAACGAGTCAACAAGGCCGTCTCTCGCGGGTTTCGGGAGTCGGGCCAGATTCTCATTCTCACCGGTGCGGGCGGCGCCCTGGCAGCGGCCGTAGCGTCAACGGGCATCGGCGAGATCCTGGGGGCGCTGTTCACCACCACGACCGTCGCTCCGCTGCTGCTCGTCTGGGTCGTCGCTGCCGTGCTTCATATGGCCATCGGATCGGTGTCGATATCAGCCATCACCGCCGCGGGCCTGCTCGCCTCGGTCATGAGCGAGATTGACGTTGCCCCGGTGCTCGTGGCTCTCGCCGCCGCCGCCGGATCGCTCTTCGTCGTTCACGTCACCTCAAACACGTTCTGGTTGCTTCAGAGCTCGCTCAACCAGTCCACGCGTGGCACCTTCAAAACCTGCACCCTCGCTGTATCCGTTGCCTCCGTGATCGCACTCGGCCTCACGATGCTGCTCAGTCTGGTGCTGTGACCGCCGAACCGAGGGCTCGGCTCAGATGGGCGCCGGCCGCGACCACCGACGGAGTGAGGTGGGTGACGACATCCGGTGTCATGCGCGAACTCGGACCGAGCAGGCTCAGGGCTCCGAACAGCGAGCCGCCGTGTTGGAATACCGGTGCGGCGACACTGCTCACCGACGACGTGCGTTCGCCGACGGTGTACGCAAAGCCGCGCTCGCGCACGGTGACGAGGGATCGGCGCAACTCGTCGACATCGACAATCGTCTCTTGCGTCAAGGCAGGCAGCGGATGCTCGAACACCCGGGTCGCGAGCTCGTCGTTCCACGCCAGCAGCACCCGGCCGGAGGACCCGACGTTCACCGGCGTCACCTCGCCGAGGGCGATCACGCGTCGCACGCTGTGCCGACTCTCCGCCATCGCAACGCACACGCGAAGCTCTCGTGTAGAGATGAACAGGCACGCGGTTTCACCGGTTTCATCTCTCAGGGCGGCGAGCACGGGCTGCGCCAACTCACCCACGTCGAGCCCGTGGAAAGCGGATCCCGCCCAGGTCGCCATGCGCAGACCGATGCGAAATTGGTCGCCGTGGCGGTCGAGAAACCCGCTCTGCACGAGATTGGCGACCAGGCGTTGCACCGTCGACGCCGGCAGCCCGGTCGCGGTGCGTAGATCGGCCAGCGACCGCTCCGGAGTCGAAAACGTGAAAGCGTCGAGGATGGTACTGATTTTCGCCAGTACGAGCAACGGACTGTTCGACGCTACTTTGCCTGCCATTCCGCGAGTTTATCGCTATCCCAAACCCCCCACTAAAGGAGAACCCATGTTCGATGCACGACACGACAGGATTGCGCCCCTCGCCGATAACGGCACCGTAGGGGAGGTTACCCATGTCTGAGTATTCGCTCGCGCTCATTCCAGGTGACGGCATCGGAGTCGACGTCGTAGCGGCCGCTCTCGTGCCGCTGGAGGCGGTGGCTGACAAGCACGGTTTCTCGGTGCGTCACACGAGCTTCGACTGGTCGTGCGCTCGCTTCCTCGAGACCGGAGCGATGATGCCCGATGACGGCCTCGAGCAGCTGAGCTTGCACGATGCGGTACTGCTGGGGGCGGTGGGGTGGCCGGCGCAGGTGCCGGACTCGGTGTCGTTGCATGGGCTGCTGCTACCCATCCGCAAGGGATTCGATCAGTACGTGAACATGCGCCCGCACCTGCTGCTTCCCGGCATCACCGGGCCCTTGCGCAAATCCGAATTCGACATTCTGGTGATTCGTGAAAACACCGAGGGTGAATATTCCGGTGCGGGCGGACGCGTGCACCAGGGCACCCAGAACGAGGTCGCGGTTGAGACGGCGATTTTTACGAGGGCCGCAGTCGAGCGCATCCTTCGCTATGGGTTCGAGCAGGCTCGCTCGCGCTCGGGTCGGCTCGCGTCGGTCACAAAATCGAACGCACAGAAGCACACGATGGTGTTCTGGGACGACGTGACCGACGAACTCGCCGCCGAGTACCCCGACGTGACCGTCACGAGGTACCACATCGATGCCATCGCGGCTCGATTCGTGACCCACCCGGAGACCCTGGACGTTGTCGTCGCGTCCAACCTGTTTGGCGACATTCTTTCCGATATCGGAGCGGCCATTCAGGGCGGACTCGGGTTCGCCGCTTCGGCCAACATCAACCCTGACGGCGGTTTTCCGTCGATGTTCGAACCTGTGCACGGATCGGCGCCCGACATCGCGGGCCAGGGCATCGCCAACCCGATCGCCACTATCTGGAGCGTCTCGCAGATGCTGCAGCACCTGGGGGAGCGGGACGCCGCAGCCGACCTGCTTCGCGCTCTCGGCACCGTCACGGCCACGCCCGCGCGGCTCACCCCCGACTGCGGCGGCTCCGGAACCACCGACACCGTCGCCGCCCAGGTCGCCGCCGCCCTCTGACCTGCGCAGCCGTCGGATCGAGCTTGTCGAAATCTCACCAGCGGGGACACAATGCACGGTACGTCGTTGATGCGGATGAGCCACCGGACGAACCGCATCGGGTCACCCCCGAGAAGGCGGGAAGTCCTGTGCTCCTTCTTCAAGTTGATTCGGATGGCGTCGTCAGCCGCACTCCCGAGCACGCTGCGCTCGATAGCGCGGACTGTGTCGAACGACCGGGCCGCCCACACCCGATGCGTGGACGCAATTGCAAGCCAGAGGAGCACGAGCGCGACGGATGTGAGCCCATAGATCAAAACCACCGGTGGAGACAGCTGGTTGAAAGCAACAGCCGCAGGGAATAGCGTCTACGCAAGCGCGACCAGACATGTAGCGGTGCTCCACGTCCGGTTGCTATCACGCTGATACCGGTCGACGTAAGACGAGTGCAAAGTCCTCAGCCACGCTTGATCATCGGCAGGCTGCTTATGCTTGAGTCCGGCCTCGATCGACCGTGCCAAGCCATCTCGTGGGCTGCCGCCCGCGACGTCGCTCGTAATCGATCGTCCTCTCTCCGGTAATTCGCGTGCGGCCAAGTACGCTCCGGAGATGGCGGAGTGTCGCGGGGACAGGCACGGTACTGCTGGGCTTTGGAGGATCACGATACGCGCGCCCGCAAGTCGAGTAAACGGGGCACCTCCGACAGCATAGAACCCACGATCATGCGTGGCCGCACGGTTCTCTTGCTCAAAAGCTCGCCGCCTCCGGATGCCACGGCGGCATGCTCAAGTGGCGCACCGCTCGAGAGCCGAGTTCCCGCTGTGACGATGAAAAGGCATATGCAAACTGCGGACAAAGTCGGCAACGACCACTGGAATCCCGATTTGCGGATACCCTTCGCCGCAGGGATGCGTGAGTGCAAGTGAATAGTGCCAATCCAATTGGCCTGGGGCTACGAACTGACATTGTCTCATCTAGCCTTCGGGATCGTCCCGATGTGCGAGGTCACAAAGGAGTGCAACGTGAAGAAGAACATCAAACTGGTGCTTGGCTTGGGTGCAGCTGCGCTGATCGCCGTGTCGATGGGTGCTGCGCCGGCGTCAGCGCATGTCCCAAAATCGGTGCGCGGTAACGTGGTGCTCACCGCGCACCTTACGGAGCTGAACAATTCAGGCGCGTCGGGGAAGGCGTTCGCCGTCGTTCGCGGCGAGACAATCCGAGCGATCGGGATCCGAGCGAAGGGCTTGTCGCCCGATGCTCCTCACGCCCAGCACATCCACTATGGCGAACAGGCCTTGAACGAGTGTCCCACGCTGGCGTTGGACAAAAACGGAGACGGACGACTGAACACCGTCGAGGGTGTTCCGGCCTATGGACCCGTTGTGGTGTCCCTGAACACCAGCGGAGACACCACGCCGGCCAGTTTTCTAGATGTTTCTCGGTTCCCCGTCTCGAAAAACGGTTCCTACAACTACCTGCGGACCAACATCCGCTTTACGGACGTGGCGGGAACCGGATATCCGGGAGCCGGAGGGCTCGGCACCGCCGCCCAGATTGCTGAAGCCATCCGTGATGGTGAAGGTGTTGTCGTGATCCACGGAATCGACTACGACGGCAACGGAACGTACAACCTCAGCGACCCCGAGGGTGCAAGCGAGCTTGACCCCACCCTCCCCGCCGAGGCGACCGACCCGGCTGCCTGTGGAGTCCTGCGCTAGCGGCAGGCGTCAGACTCAGAGCTGAGGTCCAGGCCCGTGCGAGCACGCACAGTGCCGCACGGCGCCAGGACCTCAGCCCTCGACAGAATGTCAGTATCACTAGGCCTGCTCGGGCGCCTAAGAGAGCAGTGGTGTAGTTGGCGTCGGTCGCGCATCACTAAAATGACCATGATCTGAGTGACGGAGATCGTGCCCTCGCTTCCAGCCTGCTGAAAGCAGTCAGCTGCCAATCTGCGCGTAGCGGTGGGCCCAGGGGCGCACTTTTTCTACGGCAACACCGATTCGAAAGACCATGTCGTCATCGAACGGATGCCCGACTATCTGTATCCCGGTCGGGATGCCACAGTCGGCCATGCCGCTAGGTACAGCGAGCACCGGGCAGCGATTAGCGATGTTGAACGGCACCGTCATGTGCGCCTGCCAGTAATGCTCGAGATGCTCGCCGCCGACCGAGATGCCGTCAAGATAGTCCCCGTCAGCGGTCAGTGCGGCCGCCGCCGAGGTCGGGCAGATGAGTGCGTCGAAGCCGCTCATTACCGCCGCGAGCTCGCTCTGCATCCGAGTTTCGGCGGTGAGGCCGTCGAGAAAGCGGGTGTCGGCGGCCGCAGCGCGGGCATCCGCCATGAACTGCACCGTGTAGGCGGCGAGCTGACTCTCGGCCCCACGGGTCGCGTCTTCTATCGCCGGACCCAAAATATGACCGTAGTGTGTAAACGAAATTCGGTGGATCTCAGCCGTGGTCCAGGGCAGTTCGACTTCTTCGACGATCGCGCCGGCACTCTGCAGCGCGGCGGCGACCGCGCGGGTGTTGGACTCCACATCGGGGTCGACTCGGTAGTTGCCCAAGCGAATGCAGAGCGCTATTCGCAGGCCCACGACCGATGCCCAAGCGCCGGGCAGCGGTTCGGCGGCGGCGAGCGAGGCATGGTCGTCCGGGTGACGGCCGGTCATCACGTTGGCGAGCAGGGCGGCGTCGGCTACGGTACGGGCCATCGGGCCGTCCCCGCGGTAGTGATCGGCGGAGAGCGGCGCGACGCCCGGGATGCGGCCGTACGGCGCCTTGAACCCGACGGTTCCGGTGAAGGCCGCCGGTAACCGGGTCGATCCGGCAATGTCTGAGCCGGTGGCGAGCGGCGCAAAGCCGGCCGCGAGGGCAGCGCCGGAGCCACCGGAAGAGCCGCCGGGGGAGAGCTCGAGGTTGAACGGATTGCGAGTGACACCCCAGAGCGGCGAGTGGGTCACTGTGGCACAGCAGAATTCGGGCGTCGCGGTGCGAGCGTGCACGATGCCGCCAGCCGAGCGGATGCGACCGATCACCGGATGATCCGCGTGCGCCACGACGTGACGCTGGTCGACGAGCCCGTTGCTCAGCACATGCCCGGCAAGGGAATGCTTCTCCTTCGCGGCTATAGGAAGGCCGAGCAACGGGGCGAGGCTACCGCCGGTTCGATACCGCTGCTCGGCGTTTCGGGCAGACTCGCGTGCCTCATGTACCAGCTGTTCGGTCAACGCATTAATCTGCGGGTTGACCGCGTCGATGCGCTGTAGAACAGCTTCGAGCAGCTCGACCGGTGACAGGTCGCGCGACCGAAACAGGTCGAGGGCCTCGCTCGCGCCGAGGTAGTGCAGGTCAGTCAGCGTTGTCGTGTCCGACACCGTCAGGCCCGAGCAGACGTCGTCGAGGTGAGTGCGGGCGAGCGTGTCGGATCGACCAAAGCCCCGTTGACCAGGTCGGTGGCGACTTCCGTAAGCAGCGCGAGTCCGGCGACCATGTCGGCGTCCGTGGTGAATTCGCGTTCACAGTGCGAGACACCGTCGATGCTCGGAATGAACAGCATGATTGAGGGAACGCTGGTGTTCATCGCGACCGAGTCGTGGCCGGCCATGGTCTGAATGCGGCGGGTGGAGAGTCCAGAACGCGCGGCGGCCTGCTCGGCAAGTTGCAGGCCGTTCTCAGGGAAATACCTGATCGGACGAATATCGAAGTCGGTCACGTTGATCTGGATGTCGTGTTCAACGGCGAGGGCGGCGATCTTCTCGAGCAAGGTTGCGCGGGCGGTCTGCACTATTTGCGGGTCGCCACTACGCAGGTCGGCGATCAGGCGCACCCGACGGGCAACGACGATCGGGGAGTTGGGTTCGAGCGTCAGCTGCCCAATGGACGAGACGATGGCCTCGTCAGCGAAGTCGGTGGTGACTTCTTGCACCATGAGGATGATCTTGGCGGCGGCGACGAGGGCGTCGCGCCGGTCGACCATGGCGGTCGCCCCGGTGTGGGACTGCTCGCCGAGCACCTCGATGTCAAGTTTCTGGGTGTACCAGCTGCGGTCGACGATCCCGATCGCGATCTTCTCGCGTTCCAAAATGCGACCCTGTTCAATGTGAATTTCGGCGTAGCTCACCGTGACGGGGCGGGGGTCGGTGCCGAGGTAGCCGATTTCGGCGAGGGCGGCACGGGCGGTCACGCCGGCCAGGTCGACCACGTCGAGCATTTTCTCCTGGTCGAAAAGTCCAGCAAACACACTGCTGCCCATGACGCTCGGCGCAAAGCGGCCGCCCTCTTCGTTGAACCAGTTCACGACGGCGAGGTTGAACGGCGGCGCCGTGCCGCTGTTTGTGACGAGCTCGTCGACGTTGCGGGCGGCGTGTAGCGCCGCGAGCACGCCGTAGGCTCCGTCGAAGCGCCCGCCGAGCGGCTGGCTATCGAGGTGTGAGCCCACGAGCACGAAAGGGGCGTCGGGAGTCCACTCGATCAGCCCGAACATGTTGCCGATGCCGTCCACGTGCAGGGTGTACCCGGCGTCGGTGACCCATTTCGAGAACCAAGCGCGGCTCTGTGCGTCTTCGGGTGTTGCCGCCTGGCGGTCGACACCGTGATGGGGCGTGGCCCCGATTGTCGCAACGTGGTGAAAGTCGGTCAGAAAGTCAGCAGATGACATTTGTGCTCCTTCAAAAGAAAACGGATAGGGCGTGGACGGATGCTGCAACGTTTTAGCCCAGACGCCCCCGCGTCTCCGGCACCTTGGTGAGGGTCACGAGCAGGAACACGATTACGGCGGCGCCGGCCATGTAGAAGCCCGGGGCGAACGCAACTCCCGAGCTGGCGACGAGGGCGGTACCGACAAGCGGTGCGGTTCCGCCGAAGATGGCGTAGCCGACGTTATAGCTCACGGCGGCGCTCGTGAAGCGGGTTCTGGTCGTGAAGATCTCGACGAAGAAGGTGTAGCAGCCGCCACCGTAGATGCACAGCGGAATCACGAACAGCATCTGGCCGAGGAGAGCAAGTGGCAGACTGCCGCTCGTGACGAGCATGAAGCTCGGGATGGCGAGAACGGCTATCGCGGCTGATCCGGCGATCAGCATCGGCTTACGACCGAACCTGTCGCCAATGCGCCCGCCGATCGGCAACAGCACGGCATAGAAGGCGAGGGCAGCCGCATTGGCCAGGAGGGACTGCTCGCGGCCGAGATTGCCCGTTGTCTGCACGTATGCCACGAAATAGGCCGAGAGAAAGTAGAAGCCCATAGCGGTGAGGCCCATCACGAAGATGACCTGCACCATGCGCAGCTTGTTTTCGCGGAAGGTTTCCTTGACCGGGCTGAACTCCTTGGTCTTGGTGGCCTGGGCCTCAGTGAACGACTTGCTCTCGCTGGTCTTGCTGCGAATCCATACGCCGAACAGAGCCAGCGGCAAGGCGAGCAAGAACGGCAGGCGCCAACCCCACGCGGTGAACGACTCGTCGGACATGCTCTGGCTGAGGATGAGGATCATCGTGCCAGCGAACACGGACGGAAGCGCGGTGGCTGCGATAGTGATGTTCAGCCAGAGACCGCGGCGGTCAATCGGTGCGTGTTCGAAGACGAACGAGGGGGCGCCGACCGATTCGCCGCCGGCCGAGAAACCCTGCACGAGCCGCAAGAGCAGTAATAGCAGTGGGGCCCAGACGCCGATCTGCCCGAAGGTCGGCAGCAAACCCATGCACGCGGTCGCGGTACCGATGGCGAGCAGGGTGATCGCGAGCACTTTGCGTCGCCCGATCTTGTCACCGAGGGCGCCAAAAAACAGGCCACCAAGCGGGCGCACGACGAACGCTACGCCGAAGGTCGCGAAGGTGGCCAGCAGGGCAAAGATCGGATCCGAACTCGGAAAGAAGAGTTGGGAGAAGATCACGGCCGTCAGGCCGTAGAGGGTGAAATCGTAGAACTCGATGAACTGCCCGATGCTGCCGCCGAGCAGCACGCGCTTTTGGAGGCCGGTGATCTTCTTCGACGGAGCGGTCTCGACCGGCGCACTGATCGTGACGGCGGCTCGGTTCGCGGTCATGAAATCCACTGTACGAACACGACGATGCCGGCGATCGCCGCTGAGTTTCTGACTTGTAATCTCGGCAGGGGCCGCGTGCCGGTCATATTACGGCGCATCCGCTGGCCTGTAACCGGGGCGACGCATGAATTGCTTGCTCAAGCACTGATCCTCCTTGATCACGATCAGTCATATCCCGGTCAAGAACGAGCGGTGCCGAGACTGCGACTGATTGTGGTCAAGCTTGCGCGTCTGGAAACACCCGTGTCCAATTGATTCTCATGGCCGAGCGCATTGATTTTGGTGATGACCTATGACCACGTCGCACCATACAATCGTCGGCAGATCTCCTCGAAGGCCAGCGCACGTCGGGTGGGCACGGCGCTGTCGAGACGCACGAGCATGACCTCGCTCGGCGGAAACTCGTCGATCAGGCGCAAGGGAACGACACGGCCGCCGGAGTACGGCACATCGTTGTAGACCCGTTGGTTGAGCAGCGCATAACCGTGACCTTGGGCTACGAAGGAACGCACGGTTTCGTACCCGGCGAACCGATGGCGCACAGCGGGCACCAGCCCGGCCAGGGTGAACAGGCCCTCGTAGTATTCCCGGCTGTGCGGCAGGTCTAGCAGTATGAGGGGTTCGCCGGCGAGGTCGCGCAGGGTAATCTCCTGACCCGGAATGTTCGCGGCCCAATGGCCCTCGGGAACGATGACGTGCGGGGGGACCCGCTCGAGCACCTGACTGGTGAATCCGGTGCCGAGGCCGTGACCGTACATGAGCGCGAGGTCGCAGCGGCCCTCACGGAGCGCCGTCTGGAGCAAAGCGAGGTCAGCCTCCACAAAACTCACGTCGACGCCGGGATGTGTAGCCTCGAAGGCCTTGAGAATGGCCGGCAGCCGAAACGATGCCAGCGGCGAAAACACACCGACGGTCAGCTCGCCGGAGAGAGTCTCGGTGGCCCCGTAGACCGACTCGAACAAGGAATCGGCATGGTCGAGAAACCCCTTCAGGTCAAGCGCGAACGTGCGCCCAGTCGGGGTCAGCTTGAGTCCGGCCGACGGGCTGCGCAGGAATAGCTGGGCACCGAGCGTTCGCTCCAGCTGCACCATGGCTGTAGAAATAGCAGACTGGCTCACGAGCAGCCGGGCGGCGGCCTGAGTCATGCTTTCCAACTCCGCGACGACGGCAAAGTACCGCAACTGGGTGAGGGTGAAGTGTCGCATCGGGCTCCAGAGATCAGTGAGGCAGCCGGGAGCTAAGGAGCAACCCCAAGCAGGCGAACAAGTTCATAATACTGACGTGCCTGCCGGTGCTCCCGATGTGTCTCGGTGGCAGCCATAGCCACACGCATGGTTTCGCGTTTCGCCGGGCATCGAAAGAAGGCCGCATCCGTAAGGATCGTTCGGTGGAAAAAAACTCCATCGCGATCGCATCGAAGGAATCCTTCTCCGGCTGAACGAAAACGTTCACAGACCCGAGGCTCTGCGCCTCGGCCACACGTCATCCTCGGTGAAAGCTGCCGCCCAGTAGTAGGGATTCACGGCAAGAGGACGACTCGACCAACCCGATGAGTTGCTGGGGTCACTGACACCGACTTCCACAGTCGGACCCCAGATGGCGGGTGGCTGGCTCACTCGCTGAGGGTGAGCACGGCCTGCACCGGCGCGTGGTCCGAAGGCCACTTGCCGTCGCACCTGGTCACATTTATGGCAGTGCGCCGCACGGTGATCGTGGGCGATAGGAGGATCCAGTCGATGCGTTTGCGGTCCAGACGCGGTTCGTGATAGTTCGGAAACGTGCCCCACGATTTGGTGACACGATGTTTTGCCGTGTCCCAGGAGTTGACGACTGCGCCCGATGCCATAAGTTTCGCGTGGGGGAGCGAGTCGACATCGGTGTTGAAGTCCCCGGTAACAATAATCGGCAGGGAGGAGCTCGCGATGAGAAGGAGTATCTGGTCGGCGGAGGAGGACCTCGATTTCCGTGAGAAGTGGTCAAAATGTGTATTAAGCACACGGAACTCAATTCCCGTCTCGCAGTCGCGGAACGTGGCATCGACGACTGCTCGCGGAGTTCGATTCCCCCACGAGATCGATCCTGGTATTGACGGAGTGCTCGAAAGCGCTGTCTGCGCCCAATCAAGAAGCTGAAGCCGGTCGGCATCGAAGATGATCGGGCAGCCTTCACCGCGCCTGTTCGCGTTGCGACCGAAGCCGACGGAGCGGTAGTTTTCTCCGATCGCGTGCCGCACGAACCCGGCTTGGTCAGGGAGCGCCTCTTGAATGCCGACGACGGTGGGACGTTCGACGCGGAGCATCCGTTGGATGAGCGGGCTGCGGCGTTCCCAACGGTCGGGGCTGCGCTGCAACGGGCGCGTCATTCGCCGCCGAATGTTGAATGACATCACGTGCAGGTCCGGCGCTGCGACCGGACCGATGAGTGGGGTGTCCATCGTGTTAGTGACGGCTCAGGCTAAGGCTGGTGCTATCGCCGAGGTGACGATAGATCGTGCCGCGCGCGAGCAAGTCATCGAGCGCGGAACGCTTTGCCCCCACTTCAGAAGCGGGCGCGACGAACACCCTGATGCAGCCGTCAACCGCGAGCGCGTCCGTTTGTCCGTCGGGGTTTTCTCCCGGGGTTGGTATGCGCGCGTATCCGATGAAACCCATATCGATAATGTACGGCGAACGTTCAGAGGACACCGACATTCGGGATTTCTGATTATCCCCGAACGCTACGAAATCGGGCGGTAAGGGGACCCCGCACGTCGCGTTGCGTTCTGCGGCGTCCGGCGTATCGTCGAACGCATTACCGAGGAGGATTTCCAATGCGCAAAGTGACCTGCTCCATGAGCGTTTCACTGGACGGCTACATTGTCGGGCCAGACGGCAACTTTGACTGGACAGCGCCCGACGAGGAGGTCTTCCGTTTCTGGATCGACGATATTCGACAGGTCGGTGTCCACCTGCTGGGACGAAGACTGTACGAGACCATGCTGTACTGGGAGTCAGCCGACCAGGAAGCATCGCTCGTCGCTGCCGACCGTGAGTGGAATGCGCTCTGGAAGCCGCTCCCCAAAGTGGTGTTCTCCACCACGCTGTCGGCAGTGCAGGGCAATGCCCGCCTGGCCTCCGACGGCCTCGCGGAAGAGATCGAGCGGTTGCGTGTCGAGCCGGGGGAGGGTGACATCGCCATTGGCGGCGCCACTCTCGCCGCCGAGGCCGCCGCTCTCGGGCTGATCGATGAGTATCAGGCCATGGTCTATCCGGTGCTGGTTGGCGGTGGCATTCCGTTCTTCCCCCGTCGGGAGCAGCGCGTCGATCTCGAACTCGTCGACAGCCGCACCTTTGCGTCGGGAATCGTCTACCTCCGGCACCGCGTGGCGCGCTAGCCGTACCGCCGATCCAGATCAGGCCACATGGGCAGAGGGCCCACGAGTCGTAGACGGGAGCCGCCCGAGGAGAGATCTTGATCGACGAAGACGCCGGACGAGCCGAGTTTGGCCGCGGTATTCCGAGTGTGGAAGATTATCAAGAGCGGAGCAAGGTGGAACTCCAGAAGACATCTGGTGTCGGATGTCTCCCACGAATAGGCTTGGCCGCCATGGCACTCCGACTGGTTCCGGTGAATTTCAAGGCCAGGGATGACTCAGCGCTCGGCCGCTTTTGGGCGGATGCCCTCGGCTGGGGCGTGTCCAGCGAGGGACCCGGAGTGACCAAGGTTGAACCCCCGACGATGGTCTTGCCGGACCCGGCGTCCGTCGGTCGATGTGGAAAGTTCTCACCGACCCGGAAGGGAATGAGTTCTGCGTTCTCACTCCGGGCTGACCCAATGGCCAGACCGCAAGCACCGTTGCATTCGTGAGCGAGATACACTTTCGTGCGATACCGCCGGCGAACGCACGCCACCCGAAACCGAGAAATGAGCGGCTGGCCGGCATCCTGAATTGACGCGGTCCTGGCGAACCGCTTAGGCGTTCTCGAGTTCCGCGATCACAATCTTCTTTTGGCCCATCATCACGCCGATCTGCTGAGGTCGGCGTGTCAGATCGGCGATGTTCTCGGGGATGATCTGCCAGCAAAGTCCACTCCGTCGAGGGTGAATGAACCGTTCAACACCTTGGCGGACATTCCGACAAAGTGTTCGTCGAGAGCCGCATCGGGGTACTCGACGATGGAATTGATGCGGGAGTTGGGGAACAAATCGACGTAGTACATCATCGCCTCGCGCGCGCTGCCATCGAACCACAGGCATGGCTGGATGGCTAGAAGTTCGGCCACCGACACCTCCTTGTCAGACCCTTTTTCGTCACACACTAGTTCGAGCCTCGTTTTTTACCGAGGAAGTTCGGGTGTGTTTAGGGGTGCACTATCCACCTGATGTGGCCGCGTCGATCGCTGCCGTGGCACTGGTGAACGCGCCCTGGCGGCTTTCACTGTCACACTGGACCGAACGTCGATCCGGCCACCTCGCCGGACCCGGTTACGAAGGAGTCTCGGATGGTCGCTGAGAGCAAGACGGGCACCCGACTGCTGCTGATCGAGGACGATGCCAAGCTCGGCCCGATGATCCAGGACGTGCTCGCAGAAATCTACGATGTCACCCTGGTCGCCGACGGTGCGGACGGCCTGGCCGCCGGCCTCGCTGGGGAGTTCGAGGTGATGGTCATCGACCGGCGCCTTCCGGGGATCGATGGACTACAAATCGTTGAAGCCCTCCGCCGCAAACTGATCACCACCCCCATCCTGCTCCTGACTGCTCTGGGGACCACCGGCGACAAAGTGACCGGGCTCGACATCGGCGCCAACGACTATCTGGTCAAGCCGTTCGAGTTCGATGAGCTTTTCGCCCGGTTGCGGTCCATCCGTCGGGTGTTCACCGGCGAAGGCCGCACTCTGCTGGTAGGTGGGTGGGAGTATTACCCCGACAGCCGCACGATCTATTCCCCGTACAACGGGCGCATCCTTTTGACGGTCAAAGAGAACGAGCTGCTCAAACTTTTAGCGGATGCCCCGCAGCGCACGTTCTCGCGCCAGCAAATCCTGCAGACCGTCTTCAGCGCGGCGGATACCGCTGGAACGGTGGATACCTACGTGCACTACCTCCGGCGCAAGACAGACCCGGACATTGTCCTCACCGTGCGCGGCGAGGGCTACCGTCTGGGGCAACCATGACCGCCAGAAGAATCCCCGTCATGGACAGCGACACCCTGGCCATCCGTCGGGCCTCCCGGATGGTCGGTGCCCGAATCGCCATCGCGTGCGCTGTGGTGGTCGTGGTGGTTATCGTTGCCGTGTTCGTTTACATCCTGTCCGAAATTTCGCCTCGTGAGTTGTTTGAACCGGTGCCAGACACCGACAACCTGCAGGTCAGCGCCGTCAACCTGCTGCGCGCGGCTGCGGTGTTGGGCGTGGCCTTGATCATTCTGGCCGGTGTGTTGAGTTGGCAGGTCACTCATCGGGCTGTGCAACCCCTTGGCGAGGTGCTGCGGATTCAGCGGGCGTTCGTCGCAGACGCGAGCCACGAACTCCGCACCCCCCTCGCGGTGCTCGATGCCCGCCTGCAGATTCTGCAACGCACCCTGTCCGCCGACGACCCGTCTTCCGTGGTCGTCGCGGAGCTGCGCAGTGATGCGAAGGACCTCATTCACATCGTCAACGACCTGCTCGAATCGGCGGAAATCGGCGGCGCTGCGGTGGAGAACGCTGTCGTCGTCGATCTGGTAGCTGCCGTGGCTGCCGCCGCGCAGTCGATGGCGCTTATTGCCGTCGACAAACACGTCACCATCGAACTGGATGCGCCCCAGCCCGCGGCTGTGCGGGTGCCAGCATCCAGCATCACCCGATGCGTGGTCGCCCTGCTGGATAACGCTGTGCGGTTCGCTCCGTGCGATTCGGCCATCACCGTGGGCGTGACCGTGGCCAAGAAGACGGTGGCGGTCACCGTGCGCGATCAAGGTCCCGGCATCCACGGCATCGACCCCGCCCGAATTTTCGATCGGTTCGCCCACTCCGCCCCGCCGGATGCCGGTGGCGATGCGTCCCGCACCGGGTTTGGAATCGGACTGTCCCTCGTGCGCGAAATTGTCGTGCGCCACGGCGGATCCGTGCACGTCGTCGAGAGCACTGCCGCGGGCACAGCAATCTGCCTGACCGTTCCGCGGGCGAAACAGGCCTGATCTGTTCTCTGACCGAACGAGGTTCGTCGAACCAAGGACTGCGAATTCGTAGATCTCCGGCGACGATTGGTGGTTTCTGTGAGGCGTCTTAGACGCCGCCCTGTTCGCTAGTGCTACCGACCCTATCTAAGGAGGAACACTTGTCCACGACCTCAACGCTCTTCTCGACCGTTTCGCCCGTACGGCACATCCTGACCAAGGTGCCCGAGGTGACCCTCATCTTCTGGGTTATCAAAGTGCTCGCGACCACAGTGGGGGAGACCGCCGCGGATTTCCTCAACGTCGACCTCGGTTTTGGTCTCTCGATCACTTCGGTCATCATGGCGGTTTTGCTCATCGTCGCCCTGATCGTGCAATTCAGAATGCAGAAATACACTCCGGCCGTCTATTGGCTGGCGGTGGTGCTCATCAGCGTTGTCGGTACTCTCATCACCGATAACCTCACCGACAGCCTTGGCGTGCCCCTATGGGTGACGACGGTCGTCTTCGCGATCGCGCTGTCCGTGACCTTCATTGCGTGGGCGGTTTCGGAGAAGACCCTCTCCATCCACTCCATTTTCACTACCCGGCGAGAGACGTTCTACTGGTTGGCCGTATTGTTCACGTTCGCCCTCGGCACCGCGGCCGGCGACCTCGTCGCTGAGGGACTCAATCTGGGCTTTCTCGTGGCGCTGCTCGTCTTCGCTGCCGCGATCGCATTAGTTGCCGTGGCGTACTTCGTCTTTCATCTCAATGCTGTGCTCGCCTTCTGGATCGCGTACATCCTGACCCGCCCGTTGGGTGCATCCACCGGCGATCTTCTCTCGCAGCCCGTTGCTGACGGCGGGCTGGGACTGGGAACCACAGGAACCAGCGTGCTCTTTCTGTCGGTGATCTTCGTCCTGGTGATCGTGCTCACCCGCCGTGCACGCACCACAGATGCGCGTCTGACGGCCACGGTCTAATCACCGTGTGCAGCAGCGGGTGCCCGCCCTTCTTCAGATAACTCAAAGAAAGCCCTTGCAGCATGAACTCTATGACCGTAACCGCTCTGCCCACCTCCGGATTTCTGGATCCGCAATCAGTGATCGCCGGCGCCGGCGTCTGGGGCCTTGTTGTGGTGTGCGCGATCGTGTTCGTGGAGACCGGCCTACTCGTCGGGTTCTTCCTGCCCGGCGACACCCTGCTGTTCTTCACCGGCGTTCTCACCCTCAGCGGGGTGATCAGCCAGCCGCTGTGGGTCGTCGTCCCGGCCATTGCGATCTCGGCTGCGTTGGGCGATCAGCTCGGCTACACCATTGGCCGCACGACTGGCCGGCGCATATTCGACCGTCGTGACTCAGGCTTGTTCAGCCGCACCAGCGTGACGCGAACGCAGGGATTCTTTGATCGGTTCGGGCCGGCGGCTGTCACGATCGCCCGATTCGTGCCGGTCGTGCGTACCTTTGCTCCCGTCGCTGCCGGCGTGGGCAAGATGCCCAGGCGGGTGTTCACGATGTTCAACATCGTCGGCGCGGCGCTGTGGACGACCGGGGTTGTGCTCTTGGGCTTTGGCCTGGCCCATATTTCGGGCGTCGCCGATTTCGCAGCAGGTTACATCGACCTCGTACTGATCGGCATCGTGGTGCTGTCCGTGGTGCCCGTTGTCATCAGGGCCGTCATCACACGTCGCCAGAATTCTCACGCGTGACCATCAGCAGGCTCATCCGCCTCGGCGACTCTATGATTGGCGCAAGAGGAGGCAAGCGGTGAGTCAGAGAAATTAACACAGCAACCAGGTTTTGGGAAGGGTGACGACCATGCCGGTGTGGTTGCAGGCTCTCTTTTGGGGAACGCTTGCGGGTGGAGCGCTGGTTCTTGGCTCTGCCTTGTCGTGGTGGTGGACCATCCCGCCCAAGGTTGTTTCGCTGATCATGTCGTTTGGCGCCGGAGTATTGATTTCCGCTTTGGCTTTTGATCTGGTTGATGAAGCGGCCCGTGCCGGGGGACTGTGGCCGACAGCGGCAGGTTTTCTGGCGGGTGCGTTGGTCTACGTGGCAGCCAACGCGCTTCTCGCCCGGCGGGGAGCCAAACATCGGAAGCGGTCCGGGGGCAAGCAGCCCTCGGAAAAGGAGAGTCCGGGTAGCGGGACTGCCATTGCAGTTGGAGCGCTGCTCGACGGTATCCCCGAATCCGTCGTCCTTGGGCTCGGACTCGTCGCCGGTGGTGCGGTCAGCCCAGCAGTGCTGGCAGCGGTTTTCATTTCGAACGTGCCGGAAGGACTTTCCAGCACTGCGGGCATGAAGAAGGCCGGCCGGAGCGCCGGTTACGTCTTTGGCGTCTGGGGAGGGATTGCCGTCATCTCGGGAATCGCCTCTCTGATCGGATATGTCAGTTTACAAAGCGCTTCGGTCGAACTCGTCGCATTCATTACCGCAACGGCCGCCGGCGCCATCCTGGCTATGCTCGCCGACACGATGATCCCCGAGGCCTTCGAAGAACATCACACGCTCACTGGCCTCGTTGCCGCTGTGGGATTTCTCACCGCGTTCACGATCAATCAGGCGGGGAATTAATCCGGCTTGGCTTGTTCCTCCGCCACCGGGTAGCGCGGGCAGAAGGCTGACTGCGGGGGAGGTTCTGCGTGCCGATAACCTGCTGTACTCAGGCCCAAAGGTTCGAGGATAGCAAGTAGAACAAGACGCGGAGGGATCCATCTTGGAATCCAATCCCTTCGTGCGACGTCGTGACCGATGTAGCGGGACTTACCCGCGAGCGGGCATCCACCGGTCGCCGCGGTGGGGGCTTCGCGAGGAGGGGGAGTTGAACCGCTTACGGCGCGTGGTGACAGAATTGGGTCTAGGGTCGAAACGGATTTCGCTGGCCCTGTGCAGAGAAGGAATACCATGGCGACAATCGAGCTGCTCCACATTGCTGGCTGCCCGAACTCCGAGCTGACCCTCGATCGACTGCAGCGCGCTGTTGATAATGCGATGCCCTCGAACGCACAGATCACATACACCCTGGTTGATTCTGCCGAGACGGCCGCAAGAGTCCTTTTTGCTGGATCCCCGACGATCCTCGTCGACGGTGTTGATCTCTTCCCGACGGATGGCCGCACCACCGATCTCGCCTGCCGCATCTATCTCACCCCGAACGGCCTGGCCGGAGCTCCGACCCAGCAGCAAATCGAAGCAGCGCTCGCGGCGCATGGCTAACGCTTCAGACTCCACCTGCTCGTGTCGCGGTCGCGTCTATCCGCGCGGCCGGCTACAGGCCCCTGAATAACGCGGTCTTTATCTGCCGTCGACGTGGCCTGTGGGTCGCGTTCCGGTGCCTTCTTGTCGTCGAGTTGTTCGTCGTCCGCGCGCCGACGGAGCGCTCCCTCGGAGACAAGAAAACGTTGCCCCGGGGTTCAACTACGCGCCCCCTGCCGTAACCATGATTCTCTTCTTACGTCCCACCGCAGTCGGTGCGGGGGGACATCCGTCCTTTGGTTGGCGTGATCCGGAATAGGTTGGGGGCATGACCTCGCCTACCGACACTCGAAGAATCAAGGTAGGCAGCGCGCCAACCGTGAGCATCCAGCATGGAATTAAGAGATTCAGCCATGAGGAGATGCAGTCCAGGACTTTACTGGACTGCTTTGGTGAGAGTGAATCGCCTAGCGTTATCAGAGTTGTTCCCCTTCTACGGGTATTCACGATCTCGGAGTCCCGCTGTATCGCCGTCGGCAATATTCGAATCGTCGTCAGTGGGCTTCACCTAGTCGCCTTCGAAGTTTTCCTGGACGGTATGTGGAAAGAAGGAACCGCACGGGATAACTTCGTTCCCTTGAATCCGAAAGTGTCAGAGGAATCGGATGATCTCACCCAAGTAACAAACACACTGCGACACCTCCTCGCCGAGTCAGCTCGAATAGATTCGAATTGTGCGGACATCAGCAATGAGTTCCACGCCGCCTGCGTTGCCAAGAGCGTTGCTGAACACTCGAGAAATGCGATTGCGGCAGTCAGAGAAGTTCGCTACGGCCTGGAGCTTCAGCTCGCAGAAACGAGCGCAAAGTCGAGTGTAGAAGGATCTCAAGGATCGCTTGTCTCTGCGCTGTTGCAATTAGGGATAATTCTTGGACGGGGCGCGGATAACGCTCGCGAGGCGGTCCGGGAAGGGCTCTGGGTATTCCTCACCGATTCGAATGCCTACCACTCGTACCGCGTTCTCCAAGACCCGAGCATCATCAACAACGCCGTGCCGGCGACTGAGTTTTCGAGGACTTGGATGAAACTGCACGACGCGGCGATTCGTCAATGTACCGAGTTGCGTGGGCAGCTCGACGCAGAGTGCACTTCCGTGCATGCGCTTCTTGCTGCCGCAGCAGCAGTGTCGAGCTCGCGCGAAGCTGACGCGCAAACCAACTTCAATACGCTGGCTGCGGTGGCCTCTTTCGGACTGGGAATCCCGGCGCTCGTGCTCGCGTTGTATGGGGCTGACAGGCTCCTGCCATTGAATACGCTGCCGCGACAATTCGCGTTTCTCCCAGTAGCTGCCGGACTCGTATTCGCTGCGATCCTTGCGGTGATGAGATCTCCAACTGGCAAACGCCGTCGGATTTGGCTCCTTGGAGCTGCCAGCGCGCTCATCGCAGCTTTGGCGTTGCTCATCGTGGCGGGGATGATCCTGCCAGGCGTGTAGCCGGACCGAGCCATACGGTCCGTGACACGTGGTTCTGGACCCAAAAGCGATCGAGCCTACTGCGCCGACGGCATCTTCCTCAATGCTGCCGCACGCACGCACGCACGCACGCCCGCCCGCACGCCCGCACGCTGAAGCGATACCTCCTGCATGTATTCCTGCGAACCGAACCAGGCACGCTTCCGTGCGGTTGTTTCATAAAAACCTGACAGCGTCTGGGATGAGACCATAAGTCATGGCTCTTTTCTCGGAACGTGACCGCCGGCCCATTGACGAACTGTGCGCTCGTTGGCGCGAGGGCTCGCTGATCGGGGACGCCTCTTTACTGCATCCTGATGAGTATCCGGACGCCTGGTCAGAGCTCAAGCTAACCGAGCTGAACACGAAGTTCTGGGGCAACGTTCTAGAAGGTGACGAGGGTGGCGGAAGCTTCGAGAGCAAATGGGAACTGCAACTCGAAGATGCCACCGACAAAGTCAGGTTGTTAGCGGCGGAGTGTCTGTTGGTGTACTACCTGGTCACTGTTTCGGTCGGCCCCGAGCGAAAACTTGAGATGATCAATAAGACCATCGGACCTGATCATCCAGACCTGCACGTGAATCGCGACAGCGGGGCGTACGAGGCGCTGCAGAGCTGGATTGCCAATCCTGGCCAGTACTACACCTCCCGTCAGGACATCCATGTTGGTTATCTGATGGATCTTGCGTTGCGTCTGAAGCAGAAGTCACCCGAGGAACGGGCCGCACTGCTGCACGATAACCCCTGGGAGTTCGCACAGTTCACCGAAGCCGGGGAGCGACAGAGCGACGCGATGCGCCACATCGTGTGCCACCTGCTTTATCCCGATCACTTCGAGCGGATCGCCTCGAACCAGCACAAGGAACTCGTGCTCAAGGCGTTTAGTGAGCTCGACACCAGTGGCCCAGACGTTGGCCCAGACGAGAAGCTGTATTCGATCCGGCAGACGCTGAAGCAACGACTGCCGGAGTGGGATGAAAGCCGCCGTGATTACTACAGCGCCGATCTCGAACCAATCTGGCGTCCTGTGGCCAGGTCGGGGGACAATGAGTCACTGAACCCGGCGTTCGCACTGGAGTTCAAGAAGCAGATCGTCTTCTACGGGCCGCCCGGCACCGGCAAAACCTATCGTGCGGGGAAGCTGGCCGAGAGCTTGATCCGGACCGCGGCCTTGCAACGGTGGGGTGTGGGTGAGTACTTCAACGACCCCAAGGCTGTTAATCTGGCCGTCGCCGCCAATGTGACGCGCCTTCAGATGCACCCGTCTTACGGCTATGCAGAGTTCATGGTCGGACTTCGGCTCGATGCCGACGGTGGGGCAACCCACCAGCTCGGCGCACTGCCACGGTTGGTCGAGCGGATGCGTACCGAGCGAGAGCAGCTTGGGGAACATGCTTTGCCGCACGTACTGATCCTCGACGAGATCAATCGCACTGACCTCAGCACGATGTTCGGTGAGGCGTTCAGCGCCATGGAGCGCGACAAGCGCGACACCGAGCTGGAGCTGTTCGCCGAGGATGACGACGGTCATCCGCTCCGCTTTATGATCCCTGCAAACCTCTACATCATTGGCACAATGAACGAGATCGACCAGTCGGTCGAGGCCCTGGACTTCGCGCTGCGTCGCCGCTTTTTCTGGTTCGCCACGCCGTACGACGAAGAGGACCTGTTCTCGATCTGGAAGGCGCAATGGATCGAGCAGTCCGTGGCGGTTGACCGGGAGAAGGCTGAGCCCCAGCTCAAGGAGCTTGCCGGGTGTATCAGCCGGTTGAACGCACGGATCGGCGAACTGCCCGAGCTAGGGTCTGAGTACGAACTCGGAGCGGCCGTGTTCGGTGATTTGCCGTACTTCCTCGGGCGCGAATGGCGTAACAAGCGCCACGGCCGTAACGGCGGCAAGTATCTGTGGGATGCCAAAGACAAGCCGCTCGCGCCGCTGCGTTCGTTGTGGGCCTTGTCGATCCAGCCTGTGCTGGCACAGTACCTGGCTGGATCTGACCGGCGGACTGAGCAGTTGGCCGAGCTCGAACAGCTCCTGCTGGCCCGTCCGACAAACTGACCATGGCCGACAAGAAGGGCAGCACCGGGGCAGGAGAGGCCCCTGCGGATCGGTTGGTGATCCACGACTTGACCTCGGAGGCTTACTGGGATCGCCGTCCCACTGCTGACGAACAGCTCTGGCTGGCCGAGATCGCCGGGCTTTCACCCGAGCCGTTCGTCTTGAACGCACAGCTGGAGGCTGACCACGAGCCGACGATCGAGCCGATCCTGAGCCGTGACATCGACGGATGGCGCGCCAACCGTTACATCGGCGAGATTCGCCACAAGGGCAGGACCTTGGAGATCAGGCCTCGCCTGGGCATCGAGACCATTACCGGCTGGATCAGCACGATCCTCAACGTTCAGGTGCTCCCACGCACCGCCACACCCTCTAATGACGCGAGCAGTGCAATCACGCAACTCTTGGCCGCGCTGTGGCGGGCTTCTGTGCTGACGGCGGGCCAGCACGCCCTGCCAAAGTCACGGGTAAAAGTCAGCTCACACGGTCTGTCCGTTCATGGACGCCTCGATGTGGCGGCCACCGCGCGTCGGCGGGCAGCCGGGCACCGCGATTTGGTCTCGACCCGGGTGGTGCGCAGCTACGACAACGCGCCGGCCAGCGCGGTGGTCCTGGCGGATCGATACTTCGACCAGCGACTGGCCGGAGACCGCTGGCGTGGAGCTCGGCTCCACGAACAGATGGCCGTGCTGCGCACCGGCACCGGAGCTCGGCCGAAGACGCCGACCCTGCACGAGATCCGGACCGCCCGTTACACCCCGATCACTGTCAAATGGCGGCGGGCAGCTGAGCTGTCGTGGCGCATCCTGAACGAGGATCCGCTGGGTGTCGCTGCCGACGACGAGTCAACCCACGGCGTGCTGATCGACGTCGCCGAACTATGGGAGCTGTTTGTGTTGCACTGTGCTGGTCTAGCCGCCGAAGAGCCCGTGAGGCACGGAACAAACGAGCAGGTTTCGGGGCACCTCGCACGCTCCACAGTCGATCCCCGTCACACATTGGGCAGGCTGTATCCGGATGTCTTGGTAGGGGAGGACCCGATCACGGCGCTACTGGATGCAAAGTACAAGAGGCTCGGCGGCATGCGTGGCGTCGACCGTGAGGATCTCTACCAGCTGCATGCCTACTCGTCGACGTTCGAAGCACCGATCGCAGCTCTGGCCTACCCGGCCACCAGCGTTGACCTGCCAATGGCTGAGCGAAACAGCCCCTGGCAGACCGGCGACGGGACGCTTTCGTTCCTAACCTTGCCGACCGAGAAGGATCGTTGCGTCGCAAAGCTGGCGCAGTGGTTTGGACGCTCTGATGTCTCACTCTGACTCGCCCCCCTGTCTAGGTCTGCTCGGGCGCCCCGAGTTGAACCGAGAGCTCCCCAGCGACGCGGGCCGCCAGCATGCCAGCTTCGTTAAGGTGGGTTCCCAGTCGGGTCTTGGGCGCGCTGACGTTGATGGCTGCAATGATGTTGCGTCGAAAATCGAAAACCGGAGCGGAGACGCCCACGACGCCCTTCTCGAATTCCTCGTCAACGGTGGCGTAGCCACGCTGACGAATATGCGCTACTTCGTTCAGCAGGCTCGCAAAGCCGGTGACGAGGGGTACTCCCTGTGACTCGCGCGAGTTCGCGTGGGCCATGTCACTTCGCATGAGAAGGGGAGTGACTGGACCCACGACTGGCTCGTCATGACCGTGGGCCTCGTACCAGCGCCGAAGATCGTCCTCGGCCCAGTCGCTGACAAGTACACGCCCTGAGGACGTGCGCCAGGCGGCGGTGCTAACCCCCTCCCAACCGAGCCCGCGAAAGGCATACTCACTCAATTCGCTTGCGAGCGTCAACACGCTTCCCCCGCGCAAGACGCAGAGGTGTGTGGTCTCGTGAGTGGCCGTGACGACTCGTCGAAGGTAGGGCACGGAAGCTCGCACCAAACGTGATTCCAGCGTGCGCGCTGCGAGGGCATAGAGCTGGTACCCCAGTCGATAATTTTGCGTGGCGTCGTCGCGGGAGACTAAACCGACCTCGGCAAGTGTCGCCAGGGTGCGCGACACCAGGCCCTTATCGCGGCCGGCTAATTGGGCCACACGGAGCACGCCGAGCCCACCGGCAGACTCGGCTTCGGGCGATCCGAGTATCTCTAGAAGCTCCAGATCCCGACGTAGGCCAGCGGAATTTCGCCGTGGCGCTGCTTTGGCCGCTCCGGTTTCCGTGCCATTGAACGCGGTCATCATGATTGCAGAATAGTTCAGGGTTGCCATTTGCACAACCATGGTTGTGCAAAAGGCCACGACCTCGTAGTCTCGCTGTATTCCACCGCTGATTCATTTGAATTGCGGTTCACACAGAGTTGAGTGAAGGAGGACGCGCCCGTGACCCTAGACCTGAACGGACTACTGACGTTCTGGGCCCGCCGGTGGGACGACATCCTGGAACTGCTCGGCGAGCACCTCACCGTTGTAGCCGTCGCGCTCGTGATCGCAATGGTGATCGGTGTCGGGGTAGGAATGTTGGTGTGGGACAAGCCCCTTCCCCGGTCCGCCGTCATCGCCACTGCGGGCGTGGCACTCACCATCCCGTCCCTCGCGCTGCTCGCACTGCTGATTCCCGCAGTCGGCCTGGGCTGGACGCCGACCGTGATCGCCCTCGTGATGTACTCGCTGCTGCCGATCGTACGTAACACCGTCGTGGGCCTTCGCGAGGTTTCTCCAGCAATCATGGAATCCGCCCTCGGCATGGGCATGACGCCGCTGACGGTGCTGTTTCGCGTGCAGCTTCCGATGGCGTGGCCGATCATCCTGACCGGGGTGCGCGTGGCCGCCCAGCTCACGATCGGCGTCGCGGCCATCGCAGCCTACGTCGCCGGCCCTGGCCTCGGCCAGTTCATCTTTCAGGGCCTCAGCTCGCTCGGGTCTAAAAACGCCCTTAACTTTGCCCTCACTGGAACGCTCGGTGTCGTGCTTCTCGCTCTCGTCGTCGACGCCGCCTTCGTGGGCATCACCCGTTCAACCACCTCAAGGGGACTCCGTGCCTAAACAACTCAACACCGCGCTACTGCAGATTGCCGGCAAGACCAGTGGTGCGCTCATCGAGCTCGACAGCGTCACCAAGCAGTACCCCAACCAGCCGGTCGCTGCGGTGCAGAACTTTTCGATGACCGTGCAGCCCGGCGAACTGATCATGTTTGTCGGGCCGAGCGGATGCGGCAAAACGACCACCATGAAGATGATCAACCGCATCATCGAACCCACGAGCGGCTCGATCTCGATTGACGGGCGCGACGTACTCTCGCTCGATCCGAGTGAACTGCGTCGCCACATCGGCTACGTCATCCAGCAGATTGGGCTGTTTCCGCACATGACCATTGCCGAGAACATCGGCGTCGTGCCCAAACTCTTGAACTGGAGCAAAGAGAAGACCGCCGACCGGGTGCACGAACTGCTCACCACGGTTGGCCTCGAACCTGGCGACTTCGCGCACCGCTACCCCAAGCAACTTTCCGGCGGACAGCAGCAGCGTGTGGGCGTGGCACGCGCTCTGGCTGCCGACCCGCCCGTGATGCTCATGGACGAACCCTTCGGCGCCACGGACCCGATCACCCGCGAAAAGCTTCAGGCCGAGTTTCTGCGGCTGCAGGCCTCGATCGGCAAGACGATCATCTTCGTCACCCATGACTTCGACGAGGCCGTGCGTCTCGGCGACCGCATCGCCGTGCTCAGCAATCGCAGCCAGATCGAGCAGTTCGACACCCCTGCGAACATTCTCGCAAGCCCCGCTAACGAGTATGTCTCGTCCTTTATCGGTTTGGGCACGGCGATCAAACGTCTCGTACTCATTCCCGTGACCGCGGCTCGACTCGGCCCCGCAAGCGCTGCGGTTGCGGGAGGGACGACGGTTCGCACTACCGACTCCCTGCGGGATGCACTTGACTCGCTTGTGCTGACGGGACTCCCGGCGTTGGCCGTTGTCGACGAGCTGAACAAGGCCGTCGGGTCGATCAGCGTTGATCAGATCTCCGCCGTGCTCGGCGCCGAGGTGCCCATTCTCACCCCCACTGCGGAGGCGTGACCATGGTCTTCCCGAGCGCCACTACTGCGACTCCGGTAGTGCGGAGCCGCGTCGCCCGGCGCAGCGACGAAATCTTGTCGATCAAACGGTTTGTGACCCCCGCCGTGGTGCTGCTCGTGCTTGTTGCCCTCTTTGTTGCGCTCTCGAGCATGACGCTCGACTCGATCGAGTCCCGTACCCTCAACACGGATTACATCATCGCCCGCGTTCGTGAACACCTCGGGCTCACGGTGGTCGCGTCGGCGCTCGTGGCCGTGCTCGCTATTCCGACGGGCATTGTGCTCAGCCGCACCCGGTCCCGCGTGCTCAAGGCGATCGTGCTTGGCATCGCCAACGTGGGCCAGGCTACGCCGGCGGTCGGCGTCATCATTCTGCTGGCCATCCTCTGGCAGACCGGCTACTTGACCGCCCTGGTCGGGCTCGTCATCTACTCATTCCTGCCCGTTCTGCGCAACACGATGATCGGCCTGCAGCAGGTGGATGAAAACGTGCGCGAATCAGCGTTCGGTATGGGCATGACCCAAAACCAGGTGCTCTTTCGCATCGAACTGCCCCTCGCCGTACCGGTGATCCTGGCCGGGCTGCGCACCTCGCTGGTCTTCTGCGTGGGGGTGGCAACAATCGCCACCTTCATCAACGCCGGCGGACTGGGCGACATGATCGTCAACGGCCTCAAGCTGCAGCGTTACCCCGTGCTCGTGACCGGCGCGGTGCTCGTGGCCTGCATCGCTCTGCTCATCGACTGGGTCGCGGCCACCGCCGAAGACGTTCTGCGCCCTCGCGGCACCTAAATTCTCGGATTTCCTTTTCACAGTCACCACACGCATCCACGATCCCATCCCGCATCCCCACGCACCCCACAAGAGGAGTCACCATGAAGAAACCCACCGTACTGTCGATCCTGGCCCTCACAGCAGTCGGCGCCCTCGCGCTCACCGGCTGTTCCGCTGGAGGTGCGGCCGACGCCGGCGGACAAGGTGACGAAGTCGCCGGACTCACCGGTTCCGTGGGAGCCAAGGACTTCTCGGAGCAGTACATCCTCGCCCACCTCACAAGTGCGCTGCTCAACGCCCACGGCGCCGACACGGATGCCAACACGCAGGTCGTCGGCTCTGCCAACGTTCGCGCCGCCCTCGAAAGCGACGACTTCATGGGGTATTGGGAGTACACCGGCACCTCGTGGATCACCTATAACAACAACACCACCCCCGTGAAGGGCGAGGAAGCCCAATTCGACGCCACCAAGGAGGCCGACGCGGCCAACGGCATCGCGTGGCTCGACCCGGCACCGCTTAACAACACGTACGCTTTCGCCATTCGCGCCGACAAGGCTGACGAACTTGGGGTCAAGACGCTCAGCGACATCGCTGACCTGCCCGCGGATGAGCAGACCTTCTGCATCGAAAGCGAATTCTCCACCCGCGATGACGGCTGGCCCGGTCTCAAGACCGCCTACGGACTCGATGTGCCCGATTCCAACGTGGCCTTGCTCGACACCGGCGTCATCTACACCGCCACCGAAAAGGGCGACGACTGTAACTTCGGCGAGGTATTCCAGACTGACGGCCGCATCACCGCGCTCGACCTGGTCGTACTCGAAGACGACCTCGAGTTTTTCCCGGTCTACCAGGGGGCATTCACACTCAAGCAGAGCACCCTCGACGAGTATCCCGGCATCGCCCCGGTCATTGCCCTGATGAGCGACAAGCTCACCACCGAAGAGATGCAGAAACTCAACGCGCTGGCCGACGTTGACGGCGAGGACCCCGAAGACATCGCCAACGACTGGCTGACCGAACAGGGGCTGATCTGATGACGCAGGCTTTACAAATCGGCGAGAGCTTCATCGGTGACGGCGTGAACGCCGCCCACGTCAACACGGTTTTTGGGCACCGTGACGGTCCGGCGGGGATCGCCTGGGCGACCGCCCTCGCCACCCCGAGCGCGGGGCACGTGCCCTTCGTCACCGTGCTGCGCCCCTCGCTTCCGGTCAAACCGCTCACCCTCTTCGTGACCAAGGCCGCCCCAGCAACGGACGCCCACGGCCTCCTGATCTGGGGCCCGGCTCAGGCCGGCATCGCGGCCGGAGTCGCCGAAGCGCTAGCTGACGGCACCATCTCGCGGGAACAGGCCGATAGTCACGTCATCATCGCCGCTGTCTGGGTCAATCCAGGAGCCGATGACGCCGAAGCGGTCTACGCCCACAACCGCTTGTCTGTGCACACCGCCCTCGTCAACGGGGCGGCGTCACTGCCGAGCACCGACGCCGTGATCGCGGCCCGCGACAGCCCGTCCAACCCGTTCTTCACCCCGGCGAGCGCCTCGTCGACCGCCTCGAACCTGGTCCCATCCGGAGCGTCCGCATGAAGATCACGGCGATCCGTCTCATCCGCTTGAACCTGACCCTCGACCCACCGTTTTCGGCGGCTTGGGACCCCGTTCCCCGCCGCAACTTTCCAGCCACCCTGGTGCGCGTCGAAACGGATGCCGGCCTCGTCGGGGTTGGTTCCGGCGACACGATGGACGGTTTCGAAGCCTTCGAAGACCTCTTCATCGGAACCGATCCGCTGCAGATCCTCAACCAGGTGCGCCGCATCGAGACGATCAACTTTCACGGCGGCCGGTACTGGCCGCTGGAAGCGGCGCTCTGGGACATTATCGGGCAGGTCGCCGGTCTGCCGGTCAGCGTGCTCTTCGGCGGCGCGCGCGACCGCCTCACCGCCTATGCCTCCTGCGGCGAGCTGAAGCCGGCCGCCACTCGGGCCGAGTCGGCGCTCGCGGCTCGGGAACGCGGCTTCAAGGCCATGAAGATCCGCATCGCCCGCGACCAGATCGATCAGGGCATCGCGGCTGTGCGCGCCACCCGTGAGGCGGTCGGCGCCGACTTCGACATCATGGTCGACCTCAACCAGATGTGGCGCATGAGCGGGGACATCGAGGCCGCCCTGCCGTTGGCCAGGGTACGCCGCGTCGCTGCGGAGCTGCAGGAGCTCGGTGTGCTTTGGCTTGAAGAACCGCTGCCGCAGGCCGATGTTGTCGGCGCCCAACGCATCCGCTCGGAGACCGGTATACAAATCGCCGCGGGCGAAATGGTGCGCAGCATGGGCGAAATGAGCGCTCTCATCGAAGCGGATGCCTACGACATCTACCAGCCCGACGTCGCGCTCTCGGTCGGCATGTACCGCGCACGCCAGGTCGCCGAATCCGCAAACCTGCGGCACCGGCTGTTCACCCCACACACCTGGAGCAACGGGCTCGGCCTGCTCGCCAATCTGCACGTCGCCGCTGGGGTCGATGCCGGGCCGTATCTTGAGTTTCCCTACGATCCGCCCGGCTGGACGCCGGAACGCCGTGACTTCTTTCTCACCCCGCTCGACATCAACCCATCCGGCGAACTGGTTGTCCCGTCCCTGCCCGGGCTCGGCGCGCAGATCGACTGGACCGCAGTGAAGAGGTACACCGTATGAGCACTGTGATCGAGACACCCGACTGGATAGCTCGGGCCGACACGCTCGCCCCCGAAACCCGGCTCTTCATCAACGGCGACTTTCGGCCGGCCCGTGACGGCGCCACCTTCGACAGCTTCTCGCCGCGTGACGGGCGCCTACTCTGCACGGTCAGCTCTGCCGGAGAAACGGATGTCGACGACGCCGTTCGCGCCGCGGCCCGCGCTTTCGGGCACGGGCTCTGGTCCCGCGCCGACCGTCGGGAACGTGCTCGGGTGCTCACTCGGCTGAGCGACCTCATGCTCGAGAACCTCGATGAACTTGCCCTATTGGAATCGATCGACTCTGGGCATCCGATCGGTGATGCCCGTCGGGTCGACGTGCCGCAGGCTGCTCGAACGGTGCGCTGGTACGCGGAGGCCATCGACAAGATCTACGACGAAGTGGCGCCCACGCCCCAATCGGCCCTCGCTCTCATCACTCGCGAACCACTCGGCGTGGTCGGCGCAGTGGTGCCGTGGAACTACCCGCTCATCATCAGCGCGTGGAAGATAGCGCCAGCGCTCGCGGCGGGCAACTCCGTCGTGCTGAAACCGGCCGAACTCACGAGCCTGTCGGCCTTGAAGCTTGCTGAGTTGGCGGCCGAAGCCGGAATTCCCGAGGGTGTCTTCAATGTGGTTCCCGGGCTTGGGCCGGTGGCCGGGCAGGCGCTCGGGCGGCATCCGCTCGTAGACAAGATCACCTTCACCGGTTCACCCGCCGTCGGGCGGAGTTTTCTCACGTACTCGGGCGAGTCCAATGGAAAACAGGTCGCCCTCGAACTTGGCGGAAAATCCGCGCAGGTCGTGCTCGCCGATACCGAAGACCTCGCCGCCTGCGCAGAATCAGTGGCCTGGGGGATCTTCTACAATGCCGGGCAGACCTGTCACGGCGGCAGCCGCCTCATCGTCGACGAGCGGGTACACGACGAACTCGTCGACCGGGTGCTCGCTGTGGGGCGCTCGCTCGTGCTCGGGGATCCGCTCGACGAGGCCACTCAGATCGGCACGATCGCGAGCGAGAAGCAGCTCGACCGGGTGCTTGGGTACACCGATATCGCGCGCGCCGAGGGCGCAGTCGTGCACGGCGGTGGCCGGGTGCGGCCCGACGGGCTCGGCGACGGCTACTACATAGAGCCCACGGTTTTCGATGGCGTCAACAATACTGGGCGAATCGGCCAGGAAGAGATTTTCGGTCCGGCCCTGGCCGTAACCACCGTGCGCGGAGCGGCCGAGGCCGTGCACGTGGCCAACGACAGCCCCTATGGTCTCGCCGCGAGCGTCTGGAGCAGCAACATCACGACCGCCCACGCCGCCGCCCGCGAACTGCGCGCCGGCACAGTGTGGGTCAACACGTTTGACGCCTCCGACATCATCACCCCCTTCGGCGGATTCAAGAACTCGGGCAGCGGCCGCGACCGGTCGCTTCACGCTTTTGACGCCTATACCGCGCTCAAAACCACCTGGATCAATCTGGGTGCTTCCAACCTCCCCACCGACTAAACCGACCACCACAGACTGAATTGAGAGAACTGCTATGACCGCTACTCCGTCGACGCGAGTCGGCTTTATTGGCCTCGGCAACATGGGCTCCGGCATGACCCGCAACCTGCAGAAGGCCGGTTACGCGCTGGTGGTGAACGATATCCGTCGTGAATCGGCCGCTGCACTCCTCGCTAACGGCGCAGTCTGGGCGGACACCCCGGCCGAGGTCGCCGCGCAGACTGACGTCGTCATCACTATGTTGCCTACGCCGCGGCACGTCGACACCGTTGTCAACGGCAAGAACGGAATCCTCGCCGGAATAGCGGATGGCGGCTGCTGGGTTGACATGTCCACCTCCGTTCCCGACGTGGCCAACGGAGTGCGATTCGAACACGCCGACCGCGGGCTGCGCATCTTGGACGCCCCAGTCAGCGGTATGTCGGTCGGCGCAGCCTCGGGCATGCTGCAAATCTTTGTGGGTGGCTCCTCCGATGACTTCGACGAGCTGCGGCCGATGTTCGAGGCGATGGGAGACCCTGACCGAATTTTGCATGTCGGTGCCGCCGGAACCGGCTATGCCGTGAAACTCATGATCAACCAGCTGTGGTTCTCACATCTCGTCGCCACGGCAGAGGTGCTGAGCATCGGAGTGAAGGCGGGGGTCGACCTGGGCGTTCTGCGGGCCTCGCTCATTGCGAGCCCCGCCAATAGCAACTTCGTGCAGCACGACGTGCTGTCGATCCTGGGCGAGGGCGACTACGACGAGGGTTTCTCCATCGCCCTCGCCTGCAAAGACCTTGGGCTGTCCATTGACCTGGCCCGGTCGGTGGGAGTCCCCGCCGAACTCAGCGGCCTGGTGGAACAGATCTACCGCCGCGCCCGCGCCCAATACGGTGACGGCGCCGGGGAGATGAGCCCGGTGCGCCTCTACGAAGATCTCAGCGGCATAAACCTGCGCCTGAACGATTCCACTCCGACCAGCCCCGCCGATGTTGTCGCAGCCGTCGCCGCGGCCGAAGAGGCCGCCGAAGTGTCCGCTGCGGCGTCCATCGCGGCTTCTGTCGCGGCATCCGCTGCGGCCGCGGCCGTGGCATCGTCGGTCAACGCTGAATTGGCCTCCGCATGACTGCGGCCGAAACTGCGCGTGCAGCGGCACAGACGGCGGCAGCCGGGCTCGCTCCGTTGCCCCGGCCGCTCAGTGAGATGGCGCTCGTGCTCGACCCGAAACCGGTCGCGCACTTCGGTCGCGGCACGGTCACCGAGGTTGGCCGAATTACCGCGAAAAGCGGTGTCACACACGCGTTGGTGGTGACTGATCCGTTCCTGGCCACGAGCCCGGTTGTCGCCGCTGTACGTGAGACCCTCGAACGCGCGGGGCTCGCTGTGACCATTTACGGCGGGGTTACCCCGAACCCCACGACCACGTGCGTTGACGAGGGCAGCGATCTCGCGGCATCGGTCGGCGCGGATGGCATTGTTGCCGTCGGCGGCGGGTCGTCGATGGATGCTGCGAAGGGTATCGCCCTCGGTGCCCTAAACCCGCAGCGCGGCATCGACCTCGACTATCGCAGCACTTTCAAACACCCGGCGCTGCCGATCGTGGCCGTACCCACTACTGCGGGAACAGGGGCGGAGGTGAACGCCTTCGGCGTGATCACGGATGTCATCAGTCGCCGCAAGTTCTACGTGGGTCATGACAGCGCGCTCGCCCGCGCGGCGGTGCTCGACCCCGATCTCACCGTCGGCCTGCCGGCCGGAGCGACTGCGGCTACCGGCATGGACGCCCTCACTCACGCACTCGAGTCATACCTCTCCGTGCGGGCGAACCCGTATAGCGACGGCATCGCCCTGCAGGTCATCGCGACCGTCGCCGAGTTTCTGCCTCGCGCGGTCGACAACGGCGCGGACATCGAGGCTCGGGCCGAACTGCTGCTCGCAAGCCACCTGGCCGGAGTAGGTTTCTCGCACACCGGCCTAGGCCTCGTGCACGGCATCGCGCATCCGCTCGGGGGACAGTTCAATATTCCGCACGGGCTTGCGCTGTGCATCGTGATCGAGGGTGTCCTGCGGTTCAACCTAGCCGCGCGCTCGGCCCGTATCGCCCGGGTGGCTTTTGCGCTCGGCGTCGGGCGCACCGACCTGCCGGAGGCCGAGAACGCGCAGCGCGCCATCGAGGCCATCGCCGCGCTCGCCGTGAGGGTCGGTATGACCGGCCCGCTCTCGAAATTCGGGGTCACCGCGGACGACTTGGCGTCGCTCGCCGCCGACACGCTCGCCGATGCCGTGACCGTCAACAATCCGATCCAGCCCACCGTCGACGACGTGGTGCAAATTCTGAAGGAGTCCCTGTGACTATCACCCCCGAGGCCGGCACGACCGAAACGCGGCAGCCCGCTGGTGTCGCGCGCGCCGACGAACTGGCACTACTCGCAAGCCTGCCCACCGGCCTGTTCATCGGGGGTGAGTGGCGACCGGCAAGCGATGGAGGAACCTTCGACGTCTGTGACCCCTCGACCGGCAACGTTCTGATTCAGGTAGCGGATGCGACGCCGCAAGACGGCCTGGCCGCGCTGGCGGCGGCATCCGCTGCCCAAAAGCAATGGGCGAAAACTCCGCCGCGAGTGCGCGCTGAAATCTTGCGGGCGGCATTCGAGGCGGTGACTGCGCGGGCCGACGACTTCGCCCTGCTGATGACTCTCGAAATGGGCAAGCCGCTCGCCGAGGCTCACGGCGAGGTAGCCTACGGCGCCGAATTCCTGCGTTGGTTCTCGGAGGAGACCGCCCGCATCTCGGGTCGGTTTGCGGTCGCGCCTGACGGACGAAGCCGCTTGATGGTGACCCGGCGCGCGGTCGGGCCGTGCCTGTTCATCACGCCGTGGAACTTTCCGCTCGCGATGGCCACGCGCAAAATCGCCCCGGCCATCGCAGCAGGCTGCACAATGGTGCTGAAGCCCGCGGCGCTCACCCCGCTCAGCGCGCTTCTCTTTGCCCAGGTGCTGCAGCAATGCGGACTGCCGGCCGGAGTTCTCAACGTGGTGCAGACCACGAGCGCTGGCGCCGTAACGGGACCGCTGATCACGGACCCCCGGCTTCGTAAACTGTCGTTCACTGGATCGACCCCGGTGGGCATCAACCTTCTGAAAAGTGCGGCGGATCAGGTGCTTCGGGTGTCTATGGAGCTTGGCGGCAACGCCCCGCTCATTGTCTTTGAGGATGCAGACCTGGACGCCGCCATCGACGGCACCATGGTCGCGAAGCTGCGCAACGGCGGCGAGGCCTGCACCGCGGCAAACCGCCTGCTGGTGCACGAATCCATCGCGGAGGAATTCACGAAACGCTTGGTGGAGCGGATGCGCGCCCACACCGTTGGCCGCGGCACCGAGCCCGGATCATTGCTCGGACCTCTCGTTGATGAGGCCACCAGGGCCAAAGTGCACGAGCTCGTGACCGATGCACAGACAGCGGGCGCGCACCTCGCCCTCGGCGGGGCGTACATCGCCGGTGCGGGATACTTTTACGAGGCGACCGTGCTGACAGATGTTCCCGCCACGGCCCGCATCATGCACGAGGAGGTCTTCGGTCCCGTCGCGCCGATCATCACCTTCGCGACCGAAGAGGAGGCGATCGCACTCGCTAACGACACCGAGTTCGGTCTCGTTGGGTACGTCTTCACGCTCGATCTCAACCGTGCCTTGCGACTGTCCGAGGAGCTCGAGGTGGGCATGCTCGGCGTGAATACGGGCATCGTGTCGAACCCGGCAGCTCCTTTTGGTGGAGTAAAACAGTCGGGGCTCGGCCGGGAGGGCGGCTTCGAGGGCATCGAGGAATACCTGGAGACCCGGTATGTGGGCATCGCCGATCCCTTTGCCGCCGTGAGCTAGAGGCTGCGATGGGTCGACGGTGGTGTGACCCATCGGATGCCCTAGGAGGCTGCCGTCATCACCAGCCGCGTTGTTTCCACTCGGAGAGCTTGCTCCGCTCGGCTCCAAGCGTTGTGCCTGCCCCATGACCCGGGTGCACCAGTGTGTCGTCCGGAAGGTAGTCGAAGACTCGGATGACGATGTCGTTGTACAACGATGCGAAACGAACGGCATCACCGTTGGTATTTCCAACTCCGCCTGGAAAGAGCGAATCGCCCGTGAACAGATGGGCGGGACCATACGGATCGCGGTAGAGCACGGCAATTGACCCGGGGGTGTGTCCGCGCAGGTGGATTACTTCGAGTTCAATGCCGTCGATGGACCTGACGTCCCCGTGGTGCAATGCGATGTCCGTAGGCACGGCAATGTCCGCGATATCGTCGAGACCGGCCGCAGTTGGTGCCTTCGTGAGTTCCCTGACCTCGCCAAGTGCCCGCACATGATCCCAGTGCGAGTGTGTGGTGATTATGAGGGCCAGCCTGGCGATGGCACTCGTGTCTTTCTGTGCATCTTCAAGCAGGGTGAAGATGGCGGGTGCATCATCTGCGGCGTCGATCAGTACCTGCGCGCCGCTGGATTTCGAGGTGAGTACGTACACGTTGTTGCTCATCTCGGACACCGAGATGCTGCGAACCGTGAGGGCATTGAGATCGCGCATAGTCCTGTTCCTATAACCGGTTTCCGGTCTCGTTCGGTGGCGTCGCGGGGTTCGCGGTCAACAATCCCCGTTTGCCGCGGCGCCTTGAGCTCATTGGCCTCTGGGTGCACCTCTTTGCGGCGCGGGTGAAGAAATAGTTCGCTACTCGGGCATCGTCATTTCTCCCAATGGTCCCCACCCTTCAGCATCGATCTTCTCGCTGATGACCTCTGGAATCTTCACGAGTGCTTGAGGCATAGCCTTCATGGCCGCCGAGAAGTGACTGCTGTTCACGTGAGATCCCGCGGCGTCATCGTGGAATGCCTCGACGAGGACGAATTGGTGAGGATCGTCAACACTGCGCGACCAGTCGAACCACAGGTTGCCTGGTTCCTGGCGCGTTGCCTCTGTGAAATCCCGGGTGAGGTCCAGCCAACGATCGCTCCATTCTGGTTTCACAGTGAACTTGGCAACGATAAAAATCATGGGATGGTCCCTTTCCGTGGGTCGCGTCCCATTGAATGGTGACGCTTCCTGAAAACCTGACGGTGAGTTGTTCTAGTTTAGGCGACAGCGAGTTCAGGGCGGATCGTCGCCCGACAGCTGCGCTCCACCTTTGATCCACCGGCAGGACACCGGGGCGACATCTTCACGCGAGAGCCTGAAAGCGTTCACGCTGCCAACGCAAGGAGATCTCATGAGCACGCCCACTCTTACCGTTCCCGCCGTATCGTTTCGGCGCCGTCGCCTCGCTGGTGCTGCCGTTGCTGCTTCCCTGGTCGCGGGCCTCTTCGTCGGCGCGGCACCCAGCGCCTTTGCGAGCGAATCCGACGACGTGATCAACGCAGCGCATCGCGGCGCGAGTCAATCTGCCCCCGAGAACACCCTCGCCGCCTTCCGCGCAGGAACGGACCAGGGCGCCGACTTGATCGAGATCGACGTTCAACGCTCCGCCGACGGAGAACTCGTGGTCATTCACGACACGAACTTGGCCCGAACCACAAACGCTAAGGACCTCTTCCCCGACCGGGCACCATGGAATGTGGGCGACTTCACCGCTGCAGAGATGCAAACCCTCGACGCCGGCTCGTGGAAGGGCGCCCAGTTCACCGGCGAAAAGCTACCGACCTTCGCCGAGGCGATCGAGGTCATTCGTAACAGCGGCTCCGGCATGCTGCTCGAAATCAAGTCACCCGAGCTGTACACGGGAATCGAGGCCGAGATCTCCGCCGCGCTTCGTGAGTCCCGCGGCTACGTGCAGTCCGCCGTTGGCCAGGACAAGCTCGTAGTGCAGTCGTTCAACTTCGACTCCATGAAAACCTTCACCGCGCTCGAACCGACCGTTCCCGTGGGCCTCCTCGGCACGCCGACCATCGATCAATTGCCGGAACTAGCGAGGTGGGCAGATCAGGTCAACCCGTACCACACGTCGATTGACGCAGCCTACGTGGCCGAGGTTCATCGTCTCGGCATGGACGTGCTCGTGTGGACGGTCAACTCGGAAGCAGACATGGTGCGGGCCATCAAGCTGGGCGTTGACGGCGTGATAACCAACCGCCCGGACGTGCTCAACACCCTGCTCGAGAACTAACCCGAGCGCTATCACCGGGTGTCAGGAGATCCACCGACACCGTAATCCACGTCTTCCACGGACGCTGCAGGCCGAACATGGATGGCAGCGGGGAACATTTTCGGCGCTGCCCTCGTTGTCGCCATCATGACAACTATCGGAATCATCGGTGCAGGAAACATTGGCAGCCAGGTCGCCCGCAAGGCGATCGAGAATGGCTACGACGTAGTGATCAGCAATTCGCGGGGACCGGAGACGCTTGCAGCGCTCGTCGCTGAGCTCGGCCCGAAGGCGACAGCCGGAACCGCGGCGCAGGCCGCTGCGGCAGCCGACGTCGCGGTTGTGACTGTGCCGCTCAAAGCCTATGCGAACGTGCCCGTCGAACAACTCGCCGGCAAAATCGTAATCGACACCAATAACTACTACTTCGAACGCGACGGACACATCGCGGCCCTCGACAACGGCGAGACGACCGTGACCGGCATGCTCCAGAAGCACTTACCGACCTCACGCGTGGCAAAAGGATTCAATCACATTACGGCCACGGACATCACCGCCGACTCGTATCCGACCGGCGACCCAGCCCGGCGCGCGCTGGCAACGTCCTCCGATTTCACCGACGCCTCCGACTTCGTCACGAAGCTATACGACGAATTCGGCTTCGACACAGTGAACATCGGCCCTCTCGACGAGAGCTGGCGTGTGGAGCGCGACCGCCCGGCCTATGGCATCCGTCAGACCGTTGCAGAGCTCGAGGCTAATCTGGCGAAGGCACCGCGCACCGTCTAATTTCTTGGCACGGCCGCGAGCACACGGGACATCCGCATCATCGCGCAGGGCTGGCGAGCGGGTGACGATGCGTTGTCTTTCGCGCGCAGGTGGACCGACTAGAGACGTAACGAATTTCCCCTAGCGCATTGTGCATGGTCGACCTAGGCTGACCGCATGGCAGCTGGTCCTATACCTGCCGGGTTAGACGGAAAAGCGTCGGACACGATGTTGGCCCTTGGTCGTTTCTTCACCCGCTGGGAACACACAGATGACGGACGCGCGGTCTTCCGCGAGGGCGGCCGTAAGGGAGATATTTTCTACCGTGACCGGTGGAGCCACGACAAGGTCGTTCGGTCGACCCACGGGGTGAACTGCACCGGGTCGTGTTCCTGGAAGGTCTACGTGCGCGACGGGATCATCACCTGGGAAGCCCAGCAGACGGACTACCCCTCGGTCGGGCCCGACAGCCCGGAATACGAACCGCGGGGATGCCCACGCGGTGCCGCATTCAGCTGGTACACCTATTCGCCAACGCGAGTGCGCTATCCCTACGCGCGCGGCGTCCTCGTCGAAATGTACCGCGAGGCCAAGGCCAGGCTGAACGACCCGGTCCTGGCCTGGGCGGACGTCGTGAATGACCCGGAGCGCCGTCGCCGATACCAGCAGGCGCGCGGCAAGGGCGGGCTGATTCGCATCCCGTGGTCGGAAGCGGTCGAGATCACCGCCGCAGCGCACGTTCACACCATCAAGACCTACGGCCCCGACCGCTGCTCCGGATTCTCGCCCATTCCGGCCATGTCGATGGTCTCTCATGCCGTGGGAAACCGGTTCATTCAGCTCATCGGTGGCGTCATGACGTCGTTCTACGACTGGTACGCCGACCTGCCGGTGGCGAGCCCGCAAGTCTTTGGCGACCAGACGGATGTTCCAGAATCAGGCGACTGGTGGGACGCCACGTACCTCATGATGTGGGGTTCAAACGTTCCTGTTACCCGCACGCCGGATGCCCACTTTATGACGGAGGTGCGCTACCGAGGTACAAAAGTCATTGCCATCAGTCCCGACTACGCGGACAACACTAAATTCGCCGACGAATGGTTACCGGCCCAGGCCGGCACCGACGCCGCCTTGGCGATGGCCATGGGGCACGTCATTCTCAAGGAGTTTTTCGTCGAACGCACGATCCCGTATTTCGCGGGTTATGTGCGCCGGTATACCGACCTCCCCTTTCTCGTTCGGCTTGAACCGCACTCAGATGGGCTCGGCCTGGTGCCGACTAAATTCTTGACCGCCGCCGACCTGCCGGATCAGGCCACAGCCGAGGGCGCCGCCTTCAAGACCGTCCTGCTGGATGCGGCAACGGGGGAGCCGGTCGTGCCCAACGGTTCAATCGGCTTTCGCTACGGGGAAGCCGGACAGGGTAGATGGAACCTCGACCTAAAAGGGATCGACCCGGCATTGTCGCTGCTGGGGGTTGCCAATGGCGAGGCCGCCAGCATCCGCATGCCGTGTTTTGAAGCGCCATCGGGCGAGGGTTCGATTCTCACCCGCGGCGTTCCAGTTCGCCGGGTCGCTGGGCATCTCGTAACAACGGTTTTTGACCTGATGTTGGCCCAGTACGGTGTCGGCCGCCCGGGGCTTCCCGGGGACTGGGCGTCGGGCTACGACGACGCTTCGACGCCGTACACCCCGGCCTGGCAGGCTGAAATCACCAGCGTTCCGGCAGCGGCGTGCATAAGGGTGGCCCGGGAATTCGCCCGCAATGCGGAAGAGTCGAAGGGCCGCTCCATGATCATCATGGGGGCCGGGATCTGCCAGTGGTTCCACGGTGATGCCACCTACCGCGCGGTATTGTCGATGCTCATGCTGACGGGATGCATGGGCCGCAACGGCGGCGGCTGGGCGCACTATGTGGGGCAGGAAAAGACCCGACCGATTACGGGGTGGATCTCGCTCGCCAACGCCATGGACTGGAGCCGGCCGCCGCGCACCATGATCGGCACCGGCTACTGGTACATGCACACCGACCAGTGGCGCTCCGACGGGTACTCGGCCGACTCCTTGAAATCCCCGCTGGCGGAAGGGCACTTTGACGGCATGCACACCGCCGACACCCTCGCCCAGTCGGCTCGGCTGGGGTGGATGCCGTTCTACCCGCAATTCGACCGCAACCCACTCGACCTCGCCGACGAGGTACAGGCGGCAATTGAGCGGGGGGAGGCGACGGATGCCCCCAGCTACGTCGCCGCGGCTCTCAAATCCGGGCGCCTGAAAAGTGCCATCGACGATGTCGACGCCCCAGAGAACTGGCCGCGAACTCTGGTGCTCTGGCGCTCAAACCTGTTCGGTTCCTCGGCCAAAGGTAACGAATATTTTCTCAAACATCTGCTGGGTACCCACCACAATGTGCTGGGCCAGGACCACGTGAATGCGGCACGGCCTCGCGACGTCGTGTGGCATGAGGATGCACCGGAGGGCAAACTCGATTTCTTGGTCTCGGCCGATTTTCGCATGACCTCCACGACGCTCCTGTCCGACATCGTCTTCCCCGCCGCAACCTGGTACGAGAAACATGATCTCTCCTCGACCGACATGCATCCGTTTGTGCACGCCTTCACCCCGGCTATCGATCCGCCCTGGGAAGCAAAAACGGATTTCGAGACGTTCCACCTGCTCGCCGAGGAATTCTCCAGGCAGGCCAAGACGCATCTCGGCACTCGGCGGGACCTCGTCAGCGTACCCCTGCAGCATGACACCCCCGGCGAGATCGCACAGCCGGGTGGGGTGGTCAGAGACTGGCGCCAGACGGATATCCCCGCGGTGCCCGGCCAGAACATGCCGATCTTCCAGCTCGTCGAACGGGACTATACCCAGATTGCCGAGAAGCTGGCCACGGTCGGGCCATTGGCGGAACAACAAGGTTTCACCGTCAAGAACGTCACGTTCCGCATGGAACATGAGATTCCGCGACTGGCTCAAAGTAACGGTGTGATGCGGGGTGGTGCGGGTCATGGGCGGCCAGCGATCGACACCGATGCGAAGTTCGCGCAGGCAATTTTGAGCTTTTCCGGCACGACCAACGGCGAGCTCGCCGTGCAGGGATTCCGCGAGCTCGAGAAGCAAACGGGAATGCGCCTGGCAGACCTGGCAGAGGGGTCCGCTGAGAAGCGGATCACGTTTGCACAAACCCAGGCCGCCCCGGTACCGGTGATCACGTCGCCGGAATGGTCGGGGTCTGAAACCGGAGGCCGCCGCTACTCACCGTTCACGATCAACGTGGAGAGGCTGAAACCGTGGCACACGCTGACCGGCCGAATGCACTTCTTCCTTGACCATGACTGGATGATGGACCTGGGTGAAGCTCTACCCATCTACCGGCCGCCCCTCGACATGCAACGCCTGTTCGGCGAACCCAAGTTCGGTCCGAACGGCGACACGGAGGTGACGGTGCGCTATTTGACGCCGCATTCCAAATGGTCGATCCACTCGGAGTATCAGGACAACCTGTTCATGCTGTCGCTCTCCCGCGGCGGGCCGACCGTATGGATGAGCCCCCAAGATGCCGACTCCATCAAAGTCCTTGATAACGACTGGGTCGAATGCGTGAGTATGAACGGTGTTCTGGTGGGCAGGGCGATCGTCAGCCACCGGATGCCGCAGGGTGTCGTGTACGTTTACCACGCCCAGGAACGCACCATCGATGTACCCAAGTCCGAGGCCACCGGCAGACGTGGCGGCATCCATAATTCGGTGAGCCGGCTGCTGGTCAAACCCACGCACCTCATCGGCGGCTACGCGCAGCTGTCCTACGCGTTCAACTATCTGGGCCCGACCGGTAACCAGCGGGACATCGTCTCGACGATCCGCCGGCGCTCACAGGAGGTAACGTACTGATGCGAGTGATGGCCCAGATGGGCATGGTGATGAATCTCGACAAATGCATTGGCTGCCACACCTGCTCGGTCACCTGCAAGCAGGCCTGGACGAATCGCGCCGGTACGGAGTACGTCTGGTTCAACAACGTCGAGACCAGGCCCGGGCAAGGGTACCCGCGACGCTACGAAGATCAAGAGAAATGGCGCGGGGGCTGGCAGCTGAACAAAAAAGGCCGGCTGGTGCTGCGGAGCGGCGGTCGGATCAGGAAACTTTTCGGTCTGTTCGCGAGCCCAGTCCAACCGGAGCTGAAGGATTATTACGAACCCTGGACCTACGACTACAAGACGCTTATCGATGCCCCGCTGGGCGATGACTTTCCGGTGGCCCGTCCGAAATCCCTGATCACCGGCAAAGACACCAAAATAACCTGGTCAGCGAACTGGGACGACGACCTCGGCGGCGCGCCCGAGATGGGACACCTCGATCCCATCGTAGAAAAAGTGCGCAAGGAATCCGAAGACAAAATCAAATTCGCCTTCGAACAGACCTTCATGTTCTATCTGCCCCGCATCTGCGAGCACTGCCTCAATCCTTCCTGCATGGCGTCCTGTCCGTCGGGTGCAATCTACAAACGAGTCGAAGACGGCATCGTGCTCGTCGACCAGGACAAATGCCGCGGCTGGCGGCAGTGCATCACCGGATGCCCGTACAAGAAGATTTACTTCAACCACAAGACGGGCAAAGCCGAGAAGTGCACGTTTTGCTACCCACGCGTCGAAATTGGCCTGCCCACGGTCTGTTCGGAAACCTGTGTTGGGCGCCTGCGCTATCTGGGCTTGTTTCTCTACGACGCCGACCGGGTCACCGACGCGGCTGCTGTCACCGACGTGAAAGACCTGTACCAGGCGCAAATGGATGTGCTCCTCGACCCGAACGACCCCGCAGTGGCGGCCGCAGCGACCGCCCAGGGAATCCCCGCCGACTGGCTGGACGCGGCCAGACGCTCGCCGGTGTACGCACTCGCCAAGGTCTACAAGGTGGCCCTGCCCCTGCACCCCGAGTACCGCACGATGCCCATGGTCTGGTACGTTCCCCCGCTCTCACCCATCGTCGACCTGCTCACAGAACAGGGTCACGATGGCGAAGACCGCGGAAACCTGTTTGGCGCCATCGACGCGCTGCGTATCCCCGTCGAATATCTCGCGGAGCTCTTCACCGCCGGGGACACCGACATGATCACTAATGTCTTGCGCAAACTCGCAGCCATGCGCGCATACATGCGCGGAATCACCATGGGGGAGGAACCCGACCGGTCCATCCCCGAAGCCGTGGGGATGACGCCGGAGAGCATGTACGAGATGTACCGGCTGATGGCCATCGCTAAATACGAGGAACGCTATGTCATTCCGAAGGCCCACGTCGAACAGGCACATGATCTCGAGGAAATGGGATGTTCCGTCGACTTCGAGGGCGGGCCAGGCATGTACGAGGATTCCCCATTCGGTGAGGCCAGCGGGCGGCCAACGCCAGTCGCTGTGGAAAACTTCTATGCGCTCAAGGACCGACAGACTTCGGACACCCCCAGCGGGGAGCGCAGCCTGCGCAACCGAGTCAACCTTCTCAACTGGGACGGAAATGGCAGCCCAGAGGGTCTTTTTCCCGACAGCAGGGATCAGCCACGCGCAGCGCAGCCCTCGCCAGCAGATTTGAACGTCCGCGGGCCGGTCGACGATTTGACTGAGGGTTCTGCGGGTAACCCGTCGGTATCCCCATGAAGCGCGATTATCGGGTTCTGAACCAGGCAGCCTCCTGGTGTTTGTCTTACCCCGATGCCGAACTCATCGGCCACATCGACCTCATGCGCGCCGCGCTCGCCGAACAGGGTCGACATACGCCCAAACTCGCCGAATTCTTTCGCTATCTGGAGGGCACGGAGCTCGCCGCGTTGCAGCGTTCCTACGTCGACACCTTCGATCTCAGCAAGCACCATCCGCTATATCTGTCGTACTGGACCGACGGTGACACTAGAAGGCGCGGGAACGTGCTGGCGGCGTTCAAGCAGATTTACCGCAACAGCGACTACCTGACGAACACACATGGAGAACTGCCGGACTTTCTTCCTCTGGTACTGGAATTCGCAGCGATCGTCGACCCGGCAGCCGGACGGGAGTTGCTGCTGCAATATCGACCCAGCCTGGAACTGCTGCGGCTCGCCCTATCCGAACATGAATCGCCCTATGCCGAGGTCCTGGCAGCGGTGTGCGGCACCCTCCCCGGGGCTTCGCCATCCGATCGCGAAGCGGTGCAGCGGATGGCCGGCTATGGACCGCCCGCCGAATCGGTCGGGCTCGAACCCTATGACCCACGTCTGCTACCCCTGCAAGGAGCTTGAGATGGACCTGTTGCTTTGGGGCGTGCTGCCGTACGTAATGGTGGCCATTCTGATCGGCGGATCGATCTGGCGTTACCGCTACGACCAGTTTGGGTGGACCACTCGGTCGTCGCAACTGTACGAATCCCGACTGCTGCGCATCGGATCGCCAATCTTTCACTTCGGGCTGCTGGCGGTGATCGCCGGTCACTTTTTCGGCCTCGTCATCCCGATGAGCTGGACACTGTTCGTCGGGATGAGCCAGGATTTTTACCACCTCAACGCGCTGCTGGTCGGGGGCATAGCCGGGATCGGCACGCTCGGTGGAATCGTCATCCTGATCTACCGCCGGCGCAAAACCGGGCCGGTGTTTATGGCGACGACCCGCAACGACAAGGTCATGTATATCGTGCTGGCTGCCGCGATTATTTTCGGACTCTGGACGACTCTTGCCAGCGTGTTCGAAGGCGAAAACGGACACAACTACCGGGAGACCGTCGCGCCGTGGTTTCGCTCGTTGTTCATCTTCCAGCCAGACATCGTAGCGATGGCTGCAGCACCGTTCTCGTTTCACATCCACACGCTGGTCGGCATGCTCCTGTTCACCATCTGGCCATTCACCCGGCTCGTGCACGCGTTCACCGCGCCATTGCACTACCTGTTCCGGCCCTACATCGTCTATCGTTCGCGCGATAAAGTGCCGGGTGAGGTCAGGCCCGTTCGACGTGGCTGGGCACCGATTGGAACCGAGGACCGAGCGCGGGACAAACGATAGTCATGACTTCGGTCACCGTGCGGGAACGGGCCCGAGCCAGTAAAGGGTTCAATCTCGTACTGGCGACCGTGTCGTCAGTGGTGTGTTTTTGGGCGTGGACGAGTATTGCCCCACTCGGGGTGCGATACAGCGTGCAACTGGACTTGTCGTCAGCGCAGGCATCCGTTCTGGTGGCCATGCCCGTTTTCGTGGGTTCAATTGGTCGTATTCCAGTGGGAGTGCTTACGGATCGGTTCGGGGGGCGGATCATGTTCACCGTGGTCTTGCTGGCCACCGTTCCGGCCCTGCTACTCGTGGCGCTCGCCGGAACGGTGGAGATCTACTGGATTCTGGTGTTCTGCGCGTTACTGCTCGGCGTCGCCGGAACGGTCTTCGCCGTTGGAATCCCGTTCGTCAGCAACTGGTACGAGCTCTCTCGGCGTGGTTTCGCTACGGGTGTTTTTGGTGCCGGAATGGGAGGCACGGCACTGTCCGCCTTCTTTACGCCGCGCTTCGTTGACTGGTTCGGGTACATTCCCACCCACCTGATTCTGGTGTTGCTGCTGATCGTTACCGCCGTCCTCGTCTGGACCTGCATGGGAAATGCGCCGAAGTGGGTGTCCAATGCCCAGCCGTTCATACCCAAGCTCGTCGCCGCTGCAAAACTCGGTGTGACCTGGCAGATGTGCTTTCTCTACGGCGTGGTGTTCGGCGGGTTCGTGGCCTTCTCGACTTACCTGCCGACCTACCTGCGCGATATTTACGATTTCGACTTGACCGCGGCGGGAACCCGCACGGCCGGATTTGCCGTCGCCGCGGTTCTGCTGCGCCCGGTCGGTGGAATTCTCGCTGACCGCATCGGTCCCAAGCCTGTCGTCATCGTGGCGCTGGCCGCGGTCGCTGTTCTGGCCTGGGTGGTGAATCTGCGCCCGGACGGCGAGATACCGGCCGGGCTGACTTTCGTGGCGATGGCGTCGGCCCTGGGGCTGGGTGCGGGGGGAGTCTTCGCCTGGCTGGGGAGAAACTCGCCGCCCGACAAGGTCGGATCAATCAGCGGCATCGTCAGCGCGGCCGGTGGCCTCGGCGGATACTTCCCCCCGCTCGTAATGGGGGCGACCTACAACGCCGCCGACAACAGCTATGCCATCGGCCTGATCCTGCTGGCGGGAACGGCCGCCGTGGCCCTGGTCTTCAGCATTGTCGCGGTGCACGAACGACCCACCCAAACGAAGGCCAATTCGGTCATCTGATAGCGACCCGTTACTTGGTCGACTCCGGGATGAACTTCTCGGCGCGGTACCGGTCGAACAGGGCGGTGAAGGAGTCGATCGTGCGGTGGTGCGGGGTGAACCCGGCGAGGCGGCTCTTGGAAATGTCGGTGAAGACCTCGATGTTCCGGCCGAGGTCGGCGTCGGTGTGCCACCACGAAGCGATGCGCCCCAGGTCGGATTCGACGAGGCCGTGTGCGGCAGCGAGGTCGGCCCAGACCGGCTCCATGCCGGCCATCTGCACGTCGAGGGGTCGTGGCTGGTCTACGAAACCTTCCGGCTCGACGCCGAAGTAGGCGGCGATCTTCGGCCACATTGCTCGCCAGCGAAAGACGTCACCGTTGACCACGTTGAATGCTTCGTTGGCGCCGGCATCCGTTGTTGCTGCCCACACCATCTGCTCGGCGAGGATGGTCGCGTCGGTCATGTCGGTGACGCCGTTCCACTGGGTCGCGCTGCCGGGGAAGACAAAGGGAATGTCGAGGTGCTTGCACAGGGAGGCCTGGGCGGCGAGAGTGAGTCCCATGTTCATGAGGTTGCCGACCGCGTGGCCGATCACGGTGTGTGAGCGGTGCACCGACCAAGTGAATCCCTGGCGAGCGGATGCCGCAAACAGCTCGTCTTCCTGCGCGTAGTAGAAGTTCGCGACGTCCAGTCGCGGTTCGTCTTCACTGAAGGGAGTGTCGGGCATGTCGCCCTGTCCATAGGCTTCGAACGGGCCGAGGTAGTGTTTGAGGCCGGTGACGAGAGCCACGTGGCGCACCGGCGCGTGGGCGAGCGCGGCGAGGAGGTCACGCACCATGCCGGCGTTCACCTCGATGTTGAGTTCCTCGGTGGATTGACGCGACCAGGCGGTGAAGAAGACATGTTCGGGCATCTCGCTGGCCAATACTCGGTTGAGGTCGGCGGCGGAGCGCAGGTCCGTCTGGATCCAACGCACCCCGGGCAGATCGCGGCCGCTTCGGCGCGCGAGGGCGAGAACCTGCCAACCCTGCGCAGACAGCTGGTCGACGACGGCGGATCCGGTGATGCCGGACGCTCCAACGACGAGGGCGGTACCGGTGCGGGGTTCGAGTGGAATAGTCATCGTTGGATGCAACCTTGTGGGGGTCGAGGTATTCCCCAGCCCGCTGAGGTACGAGCTCACGGCGATGGGCGTCACTATGACCGTCGAGATGAGCCGTTAGTAGCGTCCGAAAACGGAAACAGGCGTCACTTCTTCCATAATCGTGCGGCCTTGACTGATCAACCGCGCACCGTTCAGGAGTTCAAACTTCAGGCCAATTGGGCTTCTAAGGTGATCAGCGCGAGGAATCCGCGCCCTATAATTTCCGGTGCCAGATCCTGGCCACGAACGGCATCGAATTTTCGCAGCTCTGCGCTCTGGATCCCGGCCTGACCGGCACCGACAGGCGCTCCGGTTACGGCGGCAGTGCCGTGAAGCAGCACGGCAAATTGATCCACGAAGACCGGCTGGGCACGACGTTTGGACAACTCAACAATGGAAATATACGACTTGAACTTTCCGCGTCGTGCCATCACATTGAGGTCTACTGTAGTTCCGACCGGGAGAGCGGCGCTACTGGCGCTGTCACCCGAAAAACGAAATGGACGATACTTCTCCATGGCATGCTCAACACCGTCGGCGGTCACCACCAGAAGCTCACCCTCGATCACGGTGAGAAGGCGCTCCACGCCCGAGTAGATGGAGAAATCACAGGCCTGAGTGATCTCAGCGATGCTGACTCGCCAATCGAAGTCAGTCGAGCCACCGGGAAAAGAAGCCAGTTCGCGGGTCTGGCCGCCACCGTTGCGCCAAGCAGTCGGCCTTATTTCGTGGTACCGAATGATGTCCATAATTCACTTTCAGGTTAGCAGCTGAAGTCCCCGCCGGAACGCGCGAAGTCCGGCCACGACTAGAGGTGAACCGATACCCAGCGCCAGCTTCGGTCAATTTGCCCGGAGTGCTGAACCATTTATCAGCCCACCTCGTGGTAGCTCCAAGGACGCCCACACCCAGTTTCACTGCACTGCGCACCACCGCATCGAATGGCACCGCATCAGATAGCACCTCATCAGATAGCACCTCATCGAATAGCACCTCATCGAACAGCACCGAGAGAAGGAAGCAGTCATGAACAGCAGAATTTGGCTCAAGGCCGGACCAGTCGTCGGGGCGTTAGCGCTGAGCGTCCTCGCGCTGACCGGATGCTCGCAGGGAACGACGACCCCAGCGGCCGACACCTCGAGTTCATCCAGTTCGACGACCGATACCGCGGTCAAGCCGGCCCTTGCGACCGCAGACAGTTCACTCGGCACGATCGTCGTCGACACCGCCGGGATGACACTATATGTCTTCGATAAGGACGTCGCAGATTCCGGCACGAGCACCTGCGAGGGCGAGTGCCTCGTCAAGTGGCCCGCCGTCGTCGCTGAATCGGACACCCCAACAGTTGACGGCGTGACCGGCACGGTCGGCGTCATCACCCGCACGGATGGCACCAAGCAGGTTACTCTCAATGGTCTCCCGCTCTATTACTGGGCCGGGGACTCTGCTGCCGGGGACACCACCGGAGAGGGTGTTGGCGGCGTCTGGTGGGTGGTCGCTCCAAACGGAGACAAAATCGCTGGCTAAGTCCGCAATCCGGCCTTGTTGCAGATACCGTACCCATCGGCGCCGCGAAACGGATGGGTACGGCCCGCACCGGCAGCGGGCAGAATGGAGGGGTGTATGTACTGGTGCGGCAGACAAGTGGTGGTGGCGTGCTGGTCGACACGCTTGATGATGCCGGCCTCCCCAGCGAGGCAGCTCGCCTCACCCTGACCGAGTTTGCGGTGTTCGTGTCTTCGCTCGAATCCAGTACTCGTGAGTCGACCAGTGGAGACCCAGCCGCACCTCGCTGGGTGTGGGAGGACACCACCCGCATCTATCCGGTGCTCTTGGCGGCCGGCATCCGAGTGCAGCGCTGCCATGATCTCCGCCTGTGCCACATGATCTTGAAGAATTCCGCGCTCACGATGACGAGCGAACTCGCGCTGGCGGCGCCAGGGCCCTGGGACGTCGCGAGCGTTGGAATGCCCGACCAGGCGGAGCCCCGAGCAACACTTTTTGATTTTGACGTTCACGCGGATGCTGATGGCAGCGGTGAGCCCGAGACGGCTCGGGAGTTTCGTCGGCAACTCGACGCGGTGGCATCCGCTCCCGACTCTGGACGGATGCGGCTGCTGCTGGCTGCCGAGTCAGCCGGTGCGCTCGTAGCCGCGGAGATGCGTTATGCCGGACTGCCCTGGCGCACTGATGTGCATGATCTCCTCCTCACGCGTGAGCTGGGGCCGCGGGTTGCACCCGGCTTACGGCCGGAGCGTCTGGAACTGCTGGTCCGGCGCATCCGCTCAGAACTCGGTGATGCTAACCTCAACCCGGACTCCCCACAGGAATTGGTCAAAGCACTTCAGCGGGCGGGGCTTGCCGTTTCTACGACGCGTGCGTGGGAGCTGAAAAAGCTCGAGCATCCGGTCATCGAACCGCTTCTGCAGTACAAGAAGCTGTCCCGGCTGCTTAGCGCCAACGGCTGGATCTGGATGGAATCCTGGGTCATTGACGGCCGATTCCACCCGGACTATGTGCCGGGGGGTGTTGTGACCGGTCGCTGGGCAACCCGCGGCGGAGGAGCCCTCCAGCTACCCAGGCAGATTCGTGGTGCCGTCGTGGCCGACGAGGGCTGGAAACTCGTCGTGGCCGATGCTGCTCAACTCGAACCGCGCATTCTCGCGGCGCTGGCCCAGGACATGAGCATGGCGCTGGCGGGTCGCGGCAGCGACCTGTATGCCGGCATCGTGGCCAGTGGGGTCGTCGAGACCCGCGATCACGCCAAGGTGGCTATGCTCGGCGCCATGTATGGGGCGACGACCGGAGAAAGCGGCCGGCTCATGCCGCGCCTGGCCCGTGCCTATCCACGGGCAATCGCTCTCACCGAGGCAGCTGCTCGTGCCGGAGAGCGCGGCGAGGTGGTGACAACCCGGCTCGGCCGGTCATCACCGATACCGGGACCCGACTGGCACGCGGCCCAGGATCTGGCTTATGAGCCGGCTGCAACGGCAACCGATGAGCGACGCGCCCGCAGCTTGGCGCGCGACTGGGGGCGCTTCACCCGCAACTTCGTCGTGCAGGGCAGTGCCGCCGAGTGGGCGCTGTGCTGGATGGCTGAGATTCGACGGGAGCTCACAGCTTTGCCGAGCCCGGATCCCGGTACCGAGCTTTCTGACGAAGCGCGATCGACAACACTGGCTCCGGGTGCCCGCGCGCCCTTCGACGCAGCGCCACATCTGGTGTTCTTTCTGCACGATGAGGTGATTGTGCACACGCCGGCCGCGCAGGCGCAGGCCGTTGCCAACATCATCGTGAACGCGGCAGAGGCTGCCGGTCGGCTGCTGTTCGGCGATTTTCCGGTTGATTTCATGCTCACCGTAGCCACCGTTGATAATTACGCCCAGGCGAAGTAGCCCAACTTCGGCACGTTGTCACTGTGACGAGGAGAACGTTCACTAACGATGTTTGTGGTGGGGTGTGCGATGAGGCGGGCCTCGCGTGCTGTGTGCACGTGGGGCCCGCCTGGTTCCTGCGAGGGAATTCTGGGGTGGGGTTAGCCGGGGTGGTTAGCCTTTTTTGATGACGACGGG
>NZ_SOHN01000010.1:0-223508 GCF_004404025.1 Cryobacterium serini | reverse complement strand
CGCTCTGCCCGTGGTGACGACCAGCTTCACGGCCTCGTCTTTGTACTCAGGGGTGAAGTCCCGACGTGATCTTGCCATAGTGAACATTCTCTCTTGTGAGGTGTCCACACAACGGGGTCAAGGCCAGACTGATTCAAACGCACTGTGCGGGCGTTCTAGTGGCATCGCCAGGCTCAGCGACGTGACGCTGACAATCGAATCGACTGCGGCTCTTTCGCAGCCTTCACGACTGAGTGTGCCGACATAGATAACGTCGCCTGATACGTAGCCTTCGGTGCTCACCACAGGCAACAGGTTTACGCCAGCAGGGACATCCGCGATCAGCTCTGTTCGTTCGCGTAGGTTGATGTTCTTGAATGATGCTGTGCGAAGAGTTGTTGGCATTAATTCAGATGTGTCCTTTGCCCTGAATATGAACGAGCGGCTAGGAAAAGTAAATAGGAGCACACCCCAACTGCTAAAGTCGCCGTGTGACTCCAACTCCTACACCCTCTCCAATACTGATTGAAGTAGTAGGAGGTCAACCAGGTACACCGTCATGGGTCGTGCCAGTTATCGCAGGCATCTTTCTGGTTATCGGTGGTGGGCTGGGTGGAATTATCAGCTTTGTCACCGCTAAGGCGGCTGATATTCGAAAGGCTAAGCGTGACGACACGCAGCTATGGAACGAACGGCTGCTACTCCGAGCCAGCGAGTTTCTGGCGGCACGAGAGACGGCCGTTCACGAGCTCCGGGCTTTGCAACGTATCCCCACCATTCCGGGATCAGCGGATGCTTACAACGCCCAACACCACATCTACGGGCTCGCCATTCGCGCGATGGTATTAAAGGGTCAAGCTCTTGCTTTGATTGCGCCAACCAACGTTCGCATTGCTTCCAAGGGGTTCCTGCCTGATCTAGCACAACTTGAGAGCGACAAGACTGCCAACGACATCCAGTTGTTGAATACGTTCAACCAGAAGAATCTCGACTTCATTGACATGGTTCGCGAGATAGTGGGCGTTCCGGAGTACACAGGGGCCACGAACTAGTTTCGCAAAATCTAGTCCTTACGCCAGAACAGGAACATCGGCTCGTTTGGGGCGCACTGGCTGACTGATACGAGCGTCCACTCCCTTCGGTTCGCATAGACCGCAGAGTCCACGTTTTGCTTCTTCACGGGTGGAACGAGAGTTGTGACCTTATGATCCATGCGGTGACTGTACTCGAAGTGCTCAAAAGAGCTAGGGGATCAGGTGAGCGACCCTGCAAGACGGGCAGATCCAATACAGCGACACGTCAAAGCCAGCGACTTCTAGGCACTGCAAGCAGGCGTGACAGTTCGGGGTCTCGATGTCGTAAACGCTTTCAACGTAATGAGCCAAGTCAAGCGCTAGCCAACACCCCATCCAGCCGCTATCGTGCGATTACTGGGTCGGGCACAGGCGTCCAACCCTCATCGCCATACCAACTCCAGGGAGAGCTATGCGCATCACAGGCCCTACGACAGCACTCGTCAGTGGACTGCTAGCGATCAGCCTTCTGAGCAGTTGTTCGACGAAAGCTAGTACCGATGCTCCCGATCCGGCAGTTGACACCCCGGACACCGTATCCAGCCAAGAACCCATAACGCCCACCGAGCATATCTCCAACGGTAACGACCCCGCAATTACCCCTGAAAATGAAATAGCTACCTTAGAAAGCCTTCGTTTTACTCCCGATTTAGACGGTCAAGCGGTTGGCGAAAAATATACAAGTAATATTAGCCGATGGGGATCAGCTGGCGCGACCTCCGAAACTTTTTATGCATGGGTAGAAGCTGGGCTTCCAGATATGGATATATACGCAGCAGAAATTGCAAAAAACAACGTGCATGTATATGCTACTGGATTGTTCGGTCAGGACTATGAATCTAATCCGTACGTAATGGATTATATAAGCGGTGTCGAAAAAAGCAACGCTGCTGCAATTATCGGCTTCACACAAACCTATAGTGATGAAAACAGGCAAAACTCCAATTCTTTAAACAAAGAACCCCTACAAAGCGAGATCAAAACACTTAGCGTTTCGGTTGAGAGCGAATCCGAAGAAAAATTGATAATTGTGGTTCAACAGCGAGTAGAAATCAACGACGAGAATACTATGTATGCAGGTAGACTACCTAATGGTAATCATATGTCAAATACATACTTAGGGTTAATTAAAGATCCAAATATCGAAGGAAACCGCATTATCTCAACTTTAGATATCAACGATATTAACTAAAGTTAGTCTCCTCGCGTCGAACATAACCGATCAATAATGTCGATACAGTCTGTGAGCCTTCTTCTCTCGCAGGCTTTTGGGGAGATAAATAGCGCCCCGTGGGGCGCTAGATGTCGCGTTGACTGACGTTATTCAGTTTCAACAGGTGTTTCAGCTGGGGTCTTGGCTTGGACTTCGACAGGTGGTTCTACAACTTCTTCCGGTGTACGAGCCGCTTCGATAGCCGCGTCGATCTCTTTGTGAGTCTTCAGTCCAATGACGTCCAGGGTTAAGCCTTCAGCTTCCGCAGACCGTACGTGATGCTCCTATAGTTGTCAATTGATATTTTGGACGGCTTTTTGCTCGTGGAGCCAGTCCCGGAATTGGCTCGCGAGGTTGTCGTCTCGGCTGAGTTCTCGTTCGATTCGGGAGAGGGTGCCGGGCCAGGTGTTGAAGTGTCCGGCCGATTCGCGGAGGGTGATGTGGAGGTCTTCGCGAAATCGGGTGTTTCGACGCGGTTGGTTCGATGCGGCTGCCGTCGAAATCGGCGTGCCGGGACTGACTCCTCATGAACTCCGCCACACGTGCGCAAGCCTGGCCGTTTCTGCGGGAGCAAACGTCAAAGCGCTTCAACGAATGCTCGGGCATGCCTCCGCAAAAGAGACGCTCGACACGTACAGCGACCTCTTCGACGACGACCTTGACAGCGTCGCAACGGCGCTGAATCAGGTCATTATGAAACTAAATGTGGGCAAAATGTGGGCAAGTGACGATACGCCAGCTTTGGCGACAGCTGCTGAAGGGGCTTAGATCCGCGTGATTACGCGGATTTGGCCAATGTGCCCCCAGGCAGATTCGAACTGCCGCCCCTGCCTCCGGAGGGCAGTGCTCTATCCCCTGAGCTATGGGGGCCAGGGTGATTCAAGGTTAGCATCCTGGCTCGGCTGCCAAGACCCATGACGAGCCAGCTGGCAGAATCTGCTAGCCGAGGTGCGACAGCACCGTCGAGATGAGGGACTCCGCATCGCCGGGCTCAAAGAACGCGGAGGTGCTGAGAGTGACCCAGTACTGTTCCGTGAAGACCTGCGCCTGGCCCACGCCACCGGCGTAGGTGAAGAAACCGTCGACGGCCGGCGGGGTACCGTACGTCGGCACGGCCTGGCTGTCGGCATCCGCCTGCTGCTTGAGCGTGGTCATCAACACATCGTTGGGCGCGACGACCGAGACCTCGATGAGTTCGCCGCTGGTCTGGTTTGACCAGCCACAGGTTAGCCCGTTGTAGGTCGTGGCGGTCTCGGCGAGACCGTCAGCGGTTGGCGAATAATTCGGGGCGGTGCCGTAATTCGGGTTGAAATCGTAGACATCCTGCAGGGTGAGCAGGTCGCCACAGAGCTGCGCAATCGGAGAACCGGTCGCTTCCGCTGTCGGGGTGGGAGACGACGACGGCTCAGCTCGCGTCGTCGGGTCAGCGGATGCTTCGCCCGTCGCGGCCGCGGAATCCGTCGGCGTCGGTTCTTCTGCTCCGCTGCAGCCGGCCAAAAGGAGAGCGAGCAGTGCTCCGCCTGCGAGCATCAACCCGGCATGTCGGCGCGTGGCAGCTCCGCCGGTGCGTGCAGCGGTGCGAACAAAAAGGGGGTAGACGCGGGTATCAGTCACGCGTTGACCTTACCAACAGGAGGGGCCGGTACGATTGTGCAGTGACTCCTGCCGAACTCTCCCAGTCCCTTTTCGACCTCATCCAGGGCGTCAGCGAACGCCGACGCGAGGCTGACACGGCAGGGGTAGACCTCGGACTCACCCTCGCCGACGTCGCTGTCGAACGCCCGCGCAACCGCGACCACGGCGACTGGGCTTCAAGCATCGCGCTGAAGATCGCCAAACCCCTCGGTGCGAACCCGCGTGAAATCGCGGCCGAACTGGCCGCTGGTCTCGAACAGCTGGCGGATGTCTCATCCGTTGAAATCGCCGGCCCCGGCTTCATCAACATTCGCCTTGAGGCTGCCGCCGCCGGCGCGCTCGCCAAGACCATCGTCGACCAGGGCACTGTCTACGGCACCGGCCACCTGTATGACGGTCTCAAAATCAACCTCGAATTCGTTTCGGCTAACCCCACCGGGCCCATCCACATGGGCGGCGTGCGCTGGGCCGCGGTCGGCGACAGCCTGGCCCGCGTGCTGGCGGCCGAGGGCGCCGACGTGACCCGCGAGTACTACTTCAACGACCACGGTTCGCAGATCGACCGCTTCGCCCGCAGCGTGCTCGCCAGCTACCTCGGCGAACCCACCCCCGAAGACGGCTACGGCGGAGCGTACATCGGCGATATCGCCGCCAACGTGCTCGCGAAGTACGACGGCGACGTCGCCGCCCTTCCCCGGGACGCTCAGCAGGAGGTGTTTCGCTCGATCGGTGTCGACCTCATGTTCACCGAGATCAAGGACAAACTGCACGGCTTCGGTGTGGACTTCGATGTGTACTTTCACGAGGATTCCCTGCACGAATCCGGCGCCGTCGACCGCGCCATCGAACGCTTGCGCGAGCAGGGCCACATCTTCGAAGCGGATGGCGCCATCTGGCTGCGCACGACCACCTTCGGTGATGATCGTGACCGGGTAATCATCCGCTCGAATGGCGAACCGGCCTACATCTCCGGTGACCTCGGCTACTACCTTGATAAGCGCGAGCGCGGATTCGACCAGTGTCTGATCATGCTCGGGGCCGACCATCACGGCTATGTCGGCCGCATGATGGCCATGGTGTCGGCCTTCGGCGACGAGCCCGGCGTGAACCTGCAGATTCTGATCGGCCAGATGGTCAACCTGCTCAAAGACGGCGAACCGGTGCGCATGTCAAAGCGGGCCGGCACCATTGTCACCCTCGACGACCTCGTCGATGCCGTCGGGGTCGACGCCGGCCGCTACGCCCTGGTGCGCTCGAACAGCGACTCACAGCTTGACATCGACCTCGACCTGCTCGGAAAACGCACCAACGACAATCCCGTCTTCTACGTGCAGTACGCCCACGCCCGCACCTGCTCGGTCGCCCGCAACGCCAGTTCGAGCGGCGTCGAACGCACCGTCTTCGCCCCCGAACTGCTCGTGCACGACAGCGAATCCGCACTGCTGGGCGTGCTGCAGGAATTTCCGCGCGTCGTGGCCCAGGCCGCTGAACTGCGGGAGCCCCATAGGGTGGCCCGCTACATCGAAGAGGTCGCCGGCTACTACCACCGCTGGTACGACAACTGCCGGGTTATTCCCCTCGGCGAAGAACCGGTCACCGACCTGCACCGCACCCGTTTGTGGCTCAACGACGCGACGTGTCAGGTGATCCGCAACGGCCTCGGCCTGCTCGGCGTCACCGCCCCGGAGCGCATGTGATCATGGCCAAAACCAAGCGTCGCGGCCTTGTTCCGCTCATCATTGTCGGCGTACTCGCGATTCTGCTGGTCGTCGCCTATTTTCTCATCGACAGCGGCGTACGTGCGTTCGCGCAGGACCGCGCCGAAGTCGAAATCAGCAACCGGATGCCCGCTTCCGTGACCGGCGACATCACAGTCGCTATCGGCGGCACCTCCGTCATTGCGCAGTTCATCGCCGGCAGCTTCGATGAGATTGAGCTCACCGCACCGAACCTGGCGGTCGACGGCGTGCCGGCCTCCGTTCACGTCGTTGCCCGCGACGTGTCGACCAACACCGCCAAGGCCATCGGCTCGCTCAACGCCACGCTCGACCTCGATCAGGACGCGCTCAATCAACTGGTGCAGGCCTCCGGCACCGCTCCCGCCGACGCCGTGATGACCCTCGGCGACGGCACCGTGGCGTATACCGGCACCGTGAAGTTGTTCGAGTTCAATGTGGGCTATAGCGCCACGGCCACGGCCAGCGCAGCCGGGGACACGCTGAACTTCAGCCCCACCGACGCCACCGTGACGAGCGGCGTCGGCGACATCGACGCGACACCCCTCGTCAACCTGATCCTGCAGCAGGCACCGATCGGGGTCTGCGTTGCGAGTTATCTGCCCGAAGGAATCGAGCTGAGTGGCGTTGATATTTCGCCCGAGCGCGCACGCGTTACGCTGGAGTCAAGCACGCTTATGCTTACCGCGCAGTCGCTGACCACCCTCGGCAGCTGCGCTGGTTAATTCGAACGCCACCATCTGCGGCGGTAGAATACCGCAGGCACACCCGCTCACCCGGGCTGTCAATTTTCCGGCTTCAGGGACCAATCCGGGTTCGCTCGCTGAGATTCCCCTTCGACTCTCGTGAGGTAGTTCCCGTGACACCTAGACCAAATCCGCTGGCGCCCGACTGGCTGCGCCTACCCGCCGACGCCAACGACATCGCGCCCGGTCTGTGGCCCGCCTCGGCGACCCGCAGCCGCACCGGCGAACTCGTGCTCGGCAACGTGAGTGCCACGGCCCTCGCTGCCGAATTCGGCACCCCCCTCTACGTCATCGATGAAGCGGATGCCCGCGCGCGCGCCGCCGAGCTGCTGGCCGTGTTCCAAGCCGAGTTCGCCCGCATCGGCACGAGCGCCAAGGTGTACTACGCCGGCAAGGCTTTTCTCTCGACCGAGGTAGTGCGCTGGATGATCGCTGCCGGGCTCAACATCGACGTGTGCAGCGGCGGCGAACTGGCCGTCGCTCTGGCCGGCGGCGCCGATCCGGCCCGGCTCGGTTTTCACGGCAATAACAAGTCACTCGCCGAACTCGATCAGGCCACTCGGGTCGGTGTCGGCACGATCGTGATCGACAGCGAGGTCGAAATCGGCCGTGTTGCCGAAGCCGCCGCTCGAAACGGTCGGGTGCAGAACGTGCGCCTGCGCGTGAACAGCGGCGTGCACGCGCACACCCACGATTTTCTGGCCACCTCCCACGAAGACCAGAAATTTGGCATCGTGCTCACCGATGCGCCGAGGCTCGTCACGCTTATTCGCGCCGAAACGGCTCTCAACTTCGTCGGCCTGCACTGTCACATCGGCTCGCAGATCTTCGGTGCCGACGGATTCGCCGAGTCGGCCGCTCGGTTGCTCGATCTGCACGCCGTACTGCTCGCCGATGGCCCGATACCCGAGCTCAACCTCGGCGGGGGCTTCGGCATCGCCTACACGAGTGCCGACGAACCCACCCCGATTCGCGAACTGGCCGTCGCCCTGGCCGACATCGTCGCGGCCGAGTGCGCTCGGCTGAACATTCCGCTGCCGATCGTCGCGTTCGAACCCGGCCGCGTCATCATCGGTCGCGCCGGCGTGAGCCTCTACCGCGTTGGCACCACCAAGGCCGTCGACGTCTCCGGCACCTCGCGGCTCTACGTGAGCGTCGACGGTGGAATGAGCGACAACGTGCGCCCGGCCCTCTACGGCGCCGACTACGCTGTGCGCCTGGCTGATCGAGCGTCGAGCAGCGAGCCGGTGCTCGTGCGCATCGCCGGCAAGCACTGCGAGAGCGGCGACATCGTGGTCGATGCCGACTATCTGCCCGGTGATGTGACTCCCGGTGATCTGCTCGCTGTGCCGGCCACCGGCGCCTACTGCTGGGCACTTTCCAACAACTACAACTTTCAGGGCCGTGCGCCCGTCATCGCTGTACTCGACGGCACAGCACGAGTGCTCGTGCGCGGCGAGACAATTGCCGATCTGCTCGCGCGGGACACCGGGGCGCAGCAGCCCTCCAACGGAGGAAAATCTTGAAGATCGAATACCGTAATCTGCGCGTAGCCCTCCTCGGCGGTGGATCGGTCGGCGCCCAGGTCGCCCGCCTGCTGCTGGAACAGGGGCCAGAACTCGCCAACCGCATCGGCGCCACGCTCGAACTGGTCGGCATCGCGGTTCGCGATGTCAACGCGGAACGCTCTGTCGACCTGCCACGAGAACTATTCACGACCAACGCCGAGGAACTCATCCTCAGCGCCGACATCGTCATTGAACTGATGGGCGGCATCGAGCCGGCCCGCAGCCATATTCTGCTTGCGATCAGCAGTGGAGCGGATGTTGTCACCGCCAATAAGGCGCTGCTGGCCCTCCATGGATCCGAACTGTTCGAGGCCGCGAACCAGGTGGGCGCCCAGATCAACTACGAGGCCGCCGTCGCCGGGGCTATTCCCATCGTGCGTCCGCTGCGGGAAAGCCTCGCCGGAGACCAGATCAAGCGAATCCTCGGCATCGTCAACGGCACCACCAACTTCATTCTCGACCGGATGGATACCGAAGGGTCCAGTCTCGAAGACGCGCTGGCCGAGGCGACCGCGCTCGGTTACGCGGAGGCCGATCCGACCGCCGACATCGGGGGCTACGACGCGGCGCAGAAAGCGGCCATTCTGGCGAGTCTGGCGTTTCACACGACGGTTCCGCTGGCATCCGTTTATCGCGAGGGCATCACCTCGGTCACCTCCGCGCAGATCGAATCGGCACGCAAAGCTGGCTATGTCGTGAAATTGCTGGCTATCTGCGAGCGTGTTACCGACGAGAACGGCGTGGACGGGGTGTCGGCACGGGTCTACCCGGCGATGGTGCCGCGCAGCCATCCGCTCGCTGCGGTGCACGGCGCGAACAATGCCGTCTTCGTCGAAGCGGAATCAGCCGGCAGCCTCATGTTTTACGGGGCCGGGGCCGGGGGAGTGGAGACGGCTTCTGCTGTGCTTGGCGACGTCGTTTCCATTGCCAGGCGTCACGTCGCCGGAGGGCCGGGAGTGGCCGCATCGAGCTACGCTGCGCTGCCCGTCTTTGACATCGGCCGGGTCACGACCCGGTACGCGGTGACCCTCGAGGTCACCGACGAGCCCGGCGTACTCGCGACCATCGCGAGCGTGTTCAGCAAACGTCTGGTCTCGTTGGCGCTCGTGGAGCAATCCATGACACCGGCCGTGATGGCTACACAGAGTCGCGCAGCGCGCTCAGCCACGGCTACCCTAGTAATCGGGACCCATGACGCAACGGAGGCCGCACTCGCCGCCACCGTGCATGATCTGGCCACCAATAGTGTCGTCAGCGAAGTCGCATCCGTATTGAGAGTTGAAGGAGTCTGATGTTTAGCCCAAGCGAGACCAGTGCCAACCTGACCAAGCCCGGCGCGATTGTCAGCCGCCAGTGGCGTGGGGTGCTGAACGAATACTCCGATCGGCTGAATATCTCGGCCGCGACGCCGATCATCACTATGGGTGAGGGCGGAACGCCGCTTATTCCAGCCGCCGCGCTCTCCGCCCGCACCGGCGCCAAGGTCTGGATCAAGTTCGAGGGTATGAACCCGACCGGGTCGTTCAAGGACCGAGGCATGACCATGGCCATCTCCAAGGCCATGGAAGACGGCGCGAAGGCGGTCATCTGCGCGTCGACCGGCAACACCAGCGCCTCCGCTGCCGCCTATGCCGCCCATGCCGGTATCACCGCCGCAGTGCTCGTGCCGGAGGGCAAGATCGCCATGGGCAAGCTCAGCCAGGCCGTCGCGCACAACGCGCAGCTGCTGCAGGTGCAGGGCAATTTCGACGACTGCCTCGACATCGCCCGCGACCTCGCCACCAACTACCCGGTGCACCTGGTCAACTCGGTCAACCCCGATCGCATCGAGGGCCAGAAGACGGCCGCGTTCGAGGTCGTCGAGGTGCTCGGTGACGCTCCCGACTTTCAATTCGTTCCGGTGGGCAACGCCGGCAACTACACGGCCTATTTTCGTGGTTACAGCGAAGAGGTAGCTCGCGGCGCCACCACGAAGCTGCCGCGCATGTTCGGCTTCCAGGCCTCCGGCAGCGCCCCGATCGTGCTGGGCCACCGCGTCGACCAGCCCGACACCATTGCGAGCGCCATCCGCATCGGCAACCCGGCATCCTGGGACCTCGCGCTGAACGCACGTGAGCAGAGCGACGGCTACTTCGGCGCCATCACCGACGCGAAAATTCTCGAAGCCCACCGCATCCTCTCGGCCGAGGTCGGCATTTTCGTGGAACCGGCATCCGCTATCGGTGTGGCCGGTCTGCTGGAGCGTGCCGAAGCCGGGTTCATTCCCCGCGGCTCGACCGTGGTCATCACCGTGACCGGCCACGGTTTGAAGGACCCGCAGTGGGCTCTGCGTACCGCAGACGGCTCCGACGTTGCACCGACCATCGTTCCGGTCGACACCGCCGAAATCGCCAGCGTTCTCGGCCTGGCCAAGGCATGACCAGTCCCGTCTCGCTGATCGGACGCGCCGTCTCGGTACAGGTGCCGGCCACGACGGCCAACCTCGGTCCGGGTTTTGACACTCTCGGCCTTGCGCTGGCAAAATACGACCAGCTCGAGGTCACCGTGCGAAGCGTTCCCGGTGTGTCCGTCGAGGTGCACGGTGTGGGTGCCGGTGTGGTTCCCACCGACGAGAGCAACCTCGTCGTGCGCGCCATCGCGCACGCGTTCGCCGCCGTCGGCCAGCCCCTGCCCGGGCTCAACATCGTCGCGCACAACGTTATCCCGCACGGGCGCGGCATGGGCTCGTCGGGTGCTGCGATCGTGTCGGGCATCATGGCCGCAAAGGGCCTGCTCGAGGGTATCGTCGACATCGATGCGGAAATGCTGCTCGTGCTTTCCACCGAGATGGAAGGACACCCCGACAACGTCGCGCCGGCGCTGTTCGGCGGTCTGACCATAGCCTGGACCACCCCGGAGGGGCCGCGTCACAAGAAGCTCATGGTGCATCGGGGCGTCAAACCGCTGGTGTTCGTGCCCGAGCAGGAGATGTCCACCGCGCTCGCGCGGAGCCTCCAGCCGACCTCGGTGCCGCACGAGGATGCCGTCTTTAACCTCTCGCGCTCCGCACTTCTCATCGCCGCGCTTATCCAGAGCCCGGAGCTGCTGCTCGCTGCGACCGAGGACAAACTGCACCAGAGCTACCGCGCCGCCGCTATGCCGGAGACGAATAAACTCATCACCCTCCTGCGCGCCGCCGGCTTCGCAGCCGTCGTGTCCGGTGCCGGACCATCCATTCTCGTGCTGGCGAGTGATCCGGGCCAGCGCCTGGTGGCGGCCGAACTCGTTGCGAGCAAATCTGATACCCCGTGGCGTGCCCTGATGCTGGCCGTCGACGTTCAGGGCGCCACCGTGCATCCGCTTACCGCGGAGAACGCCGCGTAACGGGTATTCTGACCGGGCCGACCTGCCGCGTGCACGTCGGCCCGACTGGCGGTTCGGCTGGTTCGGGAGTGCTATGATTTTTGTGTACCCGATAGAGACCGCCCACGGCGACATCTTCTCCGGTGCATTCCCTGTACCTCACTGCTATTGCGATTTCGTGCGTAGCTGTGTGTGTTTACACCAATCCCCTCCACTGTCGGATTGGATCACCCGCAGCGCATTCGTCGCTGCATACATCTCTCCTGGCCTGAATTTTTGTTCGGCAGGGGAAAGGAACCCCTTTCGTGACTGATGTCAACCTCCGCGCCACTGGCTCGGATCTTCCCCGCCTGAGTACCCTCCGCGTGTCTGAGCTTCAGGCTCTGGCGCTTGGATTGAAAATCCCCGGCGCTTCCAAACTTCGTAAAGGAGAACTCGTTGAGGCAATCGAAACCGCTCAGGCCGGCTCGAGCGCCGCTGCTCCGGTTGAGGCTGCCCCGGTAGTCGAGGCTGCACCGGTCGAGGCTGCTCCGGGCGAGGCTGCTCCCGAGAGCGCACCAATCGCGAGCCTGGCTGAGGCACTCGAAACGGTTCCGCGCAAGCGTGCACCGCGTCGCGCCAGTACCACTACCGCCGCTCCCGCCAAGTCCCACGTCAATGCCGACGCCAGCACCGGATTCGGTATCATCCTGCCCGATGCTCCGGCGGCTGGCTCGCGGATCGCGCGTAATGCCCGTGGCGCGGTGGCATCCAACACCGTTGCTCCCGCCGTTGACGATGCTGCAACCGCCGCACCCGACACCGACAAGCCGGTACGGCAGGCACGCAAGCGCGTGCAGGTCTCACCCGTTCACCGCGATGACGCGGTTGCGGTCGTCGACTCCTCTGATGCTCCGGCCGATGCACCCGTCGAGGCCACACCGCCCGCTCGTCGTCCATCCCGCCGCGCTTCGTCGCTGCGCCCAGCCGCTGTGGTTCCCGATGAGTCGGCCGCCGAGTCGCCCGCTGAGCCAATTGATGTCGTCGTAGCCACTCCCGAAGCTGGCGATTTTGCCGATTCGGCCGACGAGACAACCGACCAGGCAAGCGATTCCGCGGCGCCCCGTCAAGGGCGCAGCCGGAGCCGAAGCCGTGGTGGTGACCGTGCGCAGGCTGCCGATCGCAACCAGGGTGACCAGAGCACCCAGAACCAGAACACCCAGAACCAGAGCACCCAGAACCAGAACACCCAGAACCAGAACGACCGCGGTCAGAGCGACCGCAACCAGAACGGCACCAACGACGAGGGCATGACCCGGGCGCAGAGCCAGCGTCAGGCTCGCAACGAGCGCAATCAGGAACGCAACCAAGAGCGTGCCCAGGCGCAGGCCGACCGCAATCAGGGTCAGAACGATCGTGGGCAGGACCGCAATCAGGGTCAGAACGATCGTGGCTCAGACCGCAACCAGGGCCAGGACCGCAACCAGGGCCAGGACCGTAACCAGGGTCCCGATCGGCTCGACGACGACCTGAACGGCCGTGGCAACCGCAACCGGTATCGTGACCGCAAGCGTCGCGGCCCGAACCAGGGTGACGACTTCGAACCCGAGGTCAATGACGACGACGTACTCATTCCCGTCGCCGGCATCCTCGATGTGCTCGACAACTACGCGTTCGTGCGCACCTCGGGCTATCTGCCCGGTGCGAGCGACGTCTACGTCTCGCTCGGACAGGTCAAGAAGTACAACCTGCGTAAGGGTGACGCCGTTGTCGGTTCCATCCGGCAGCCGCACGAGGGTGACCAGTCCGGTCGTCAGAAGTACAACGCCATCGTGAAGGTCGACTCGATCAACGGCCAGACCGTTGAGGAGGCCCAGGCCCGCGTCGACTTCCACAAGCTCACCCCGTTGTACCCGACGGAACGCCTGCGCCTCGAGACCGAGCCGGGCAAGCTCACCCAGCGCATCATCGACCTCGTCGCCCCGATCGGCAAGGGCCAGCGCGGCCTGATCGTTGCGCCGCCCAAGGCCGGCAAGACCATCGTCATGCAGCAAATCGCCAACGCCATCGCCACCAACAACCCCGAGGTTCACCTCATGGTCGTTCTGGTCGATGAGCGGCCCGAAGAGGTCACCGACATGCAGCGCACGGTGAAGGGTGAGGTCATCGCCTCGACCTTCGACCGTCCTGCCGAAGACCACACCGTTGTCGCCGAGCTCGCCATCGAGCGTGCCAAGCGTCTCGTAGAACTGGGTCACGATGTCGTCGTGCTGCTCGACTCGATCACCCGCCTCGGCCGCGCCTACAACCTCGTCGCGCCGGCCTCTGGTCGAATCCTTTCCGGCGGCGTCGACGCATCCGCTCTGTATCCGCCGAAACGTTTCTTCGGTGCGGCGCGCAACATTGAGAACGGTGGCTCGCTCACCATTCTCGCCTCCGCGCTCGTTGAGACCGGTTCCAAGATGGACGAGGTCATCTTCGAAGAGTTCAAGGGCACCGGCAACATGGAATTGCGTCTGTCGCGTCAGTTGGCCGACAAGCGCATCTTCCCCGCCGTCGATGTGAACGCCTCGGGCACCCGTCGTGAAGAAATGCTGATGAGCCCCGATGAAGTAAAGGTCACCTGGAAGCTGCGTCGCGCCCTCGCAGGGCTCGAACAGCAGCAAGCTCTCGAACTCATCCTCGGCCGTCTCAAGGAGACTACGTCGAACGTTGAATTCCTCATGCAGGTTCAGAAGTCGATGCCGACCCTGAACGGGTCAGATAAGGACAAGTAATGTTCGAATCCGTCCTCACGCTGCTGGCCGAGCATGATGACCTGCAGTCGCAGTTGGCGGATCCGGAGCTGCACGCGAATCCGGCCCGTTCGAAGAAGGTCAACCGGCGTTATGCCGAGTTGAGCCGCATCATCGCGGCTTACCACGAGTGGAAAGAGGTTGACGATAACCTTGAAGCCGCTCGTGAACTCGCCGATGAAGATGCTGCGTTTGCCGAAGAAATTCCAGATCTGGTGGAACAGCTCGATGTCACGGCTGAGAAGCTGCGACGCCTGCTAATTCCGCGCGACGAACTCGATGCCCGCGACGTGATCATGGAGATCAAGATGGGGGAGGGCGGGGCCGAATCGGCGCTGTTCGCCGCCGATCTGCTGCGCATGTACCTGCACTACGCCGAGTCGAATCGCTGGAAGACCGAGATCATCGAGCAGACCTCGAGCGACCTCGGCGGCATCAAAGATATTCAGCTCGCGATCAAGGGTAATTCGAGTGACCCGGCCGAGGGCGTGTGGGCGCACCTGAAGTATGAGGGCGGTGTGCACCGCGTGCAGCGGGTGCCAGCGACCGAGTCTCAGGGACGCATTCACACCTCCGCGGCCGGAGTGCTCGTCTTCCCCGAGGTCGACGAGCCCGAAGAGGTCGAGCTGCACCCAAACGATCTTAAAATCGACGTGTACCGCTCGAGTGGCCCCGGTGGTCAGTCGGTCAACACGACCGACTCCGCCGTGCGTATCACCCACCTCCCCACCGGAATCGTCGTCGCGATGCAGAACGAGAAGTCCCAGCTGCAGAACAAGGAAGCCGGTATGCGCGTTTTGCGGGCCCGGGTTCTGGCCCGCCAGCAGGAAGAGATCGACGCGGCGGCCTCGCTCGTGCGCAAGGGCCAGATTCGCACGATGGATCGCTCTGAGCGCATCCGCACGTACAACTTTCCGGAGAACCGCATCGCGGACCACCGTACCGGCTACAAGGCCTACAACCTCGACGCCGTTATGAACGGTGCCCTTGGCCCCGTCATCGACTCCTGCATCCACGCCGACGAGGAGACCCGCCTGGCAGAGCTAGGCGACCCCGAGTAGGACCCGCATTAACCGACCGGGCCCGGGCCCGGAAAGCCGGCCCACGATAGAACATGGGCCCACTTTCCGGGCCCGGGCCCGGTCGCTGTATTAGAGGTAGTACTCCGGTTCGAGGGTCCCTCCGCGGGCAGACTCGACCGTCGCGGGGGTTTGCGGGCGTATCGTCGCCGGTACGCCGACCAGCAGGGAGCGCGGAGGGGAATTTTTGGTCACGACGGCGTTCGAGCCGATCGTGCTCCAGGCCCCGATCGTGATCGGGCCGAGCACCTTGGCGCCCGCCCCCACAGTGACGCCGTCATCGAGAAACGGATGCCGCCGCACCCCCCGCGCATGCCCGTGACGGCTCTTGCCGCCCAGCGTCACCGCGTGGTACAGCATCACATCGTCGCCGAGCACTGCAGTCTCCCCAATCACTACGCCCATGCCGTGGTCGATGAACAGCCGGCGGCCGATCGTGGCCCCCGGATGAATCTCAATTCCGGTGAGAAACCGGGTCACCTGAGACAGCAGACGTGCGGGCAAATGGAGCCCGGCACGCCACAGGCGATTGGCAACCCGGTACGACCAGACCGCGTGCAGCCCGCTGTAGGCAAGGAACACCTCGGTGTTACTGCGCGCGGCGGGGTCGTGGGTGCGCGCAGCCGCGACGTCTTCGCGTAGGCGCAGGAAAGAATTCATTGAGGGGCAGGCAGCGTTCTCTTAGTCCAGCAGGTCTTCGTACAACACGGTCGAGATGTATCGCTCGCCGAAGCCGGGAATGATGACGACAATGGTCTTACCAGCGTTCTCCGGGAGTTTTGCCTGCTCAAGCGCTGCCCAGACAGCGGCGCCGCCGGAAATGCCGCCGAGGATTCCTTCATCCGTGCCGAGTGAACGCGCTGCGGCGAGCGAGTCGGCCAGGGTTACGTCGATGATCGAGTCGTAAACGCCGCGGTCGAGGGTTTCGGGCACGAAGTTGGCGCCGAGGCCCTGAATCTTGTGCGGGCCAGGCTTGCCGCCGGTGAGAATGGGGGAGTCGATCGGCTCGACACCGACGACCTTGAGACCCGGCTTCTGCTCCTTGAGGTAGCCGCCAGCGCCCGAGAGTGTACCGCCGGTACCGATGCCAGCGACGAGAATGTCGACCGTGCCCCCGGTGTCGTTCCAGATCTCGACGCCGGTGGTCGCGCGGTGAACGGCCGGGTTGGCCGGGTTCGTGAACTGGCTGGCCAATACGGCGCCCGGGGTATTCGCGACGATCTCGGCGGCCTTTTCGACCGCTCCGCGCATGCCGTCGGCCCCGGCGGTCAGCACGATCTCCGCGCCGTACGCCCGCATCATGACGCGGCGTTCCTTACTCATCGTTTCGGGCATGGCCAGGATGACGGTGTAACCGCGGGCCGCGCCGACCATGGCGAGGGCGATGCCCGTGTTGCCACTGGTCGCTTCAACGATGGTTCCACCGGGCTTGAGCGAACCGTCCTTCTCTGCTGCGTCGATGATTGCAACGCCGATACGGTCCTTCACGCTGCTCGAGGGGTTGTAAAACTCGAGCTTGGCAAGCACGGTGGCACCGAGGCCCTCGGTCAAGCGGTTCAGCTTGACGAGGGGGGTTCCACCGACGGCTTCGGTGATGTCGGAGTAGATCTTGGGCACGTGAGCAACTTTCGTTCGGTGGAATTTTGCTAAATCCAAATAAATTGGGTGGCAGGGCCGTCTTCAGCCTATGCCCACGGCTGCTAACGGCCGGGTGCGTTACATTTCACTACGTGCCTTCTTCAGATTCTGCCCTGCCTGCCACCGTGACTTCCCTGCGTAACCGAGCGGTCAGCCTGCTCACAGCGGCCGGCATCACCGACCCCGAAGTTGACGCCGACCTGCTGATCGGCCACGTGCTCGGACAGAGCCGTGGCGAAGTGCAGGCCGGCAGCATCCTAAATCGACCGATCAGCCCAGCGGATGCCGCCACCATCGACATCCTGCTCGCCCGCCGCGGCAGGCGCGAACCACTGCAGCACATCACTGGGCGGGCCCCGTTCCGGTCGTTGTCGTTGAACGTTGGTCCCGGTGTTTTCGTGCCGCGGCCCGAAACCGAACAGGTCGCCCAGCTCGCCATCGACGCCCTGCGGTCGATGCCCGATCCGGAGCCGATTGGCGTTGACCTGGGCACCGGGAGCGGCGCGATCGCGTTGGCTCTGGCCACCGAAGTGCCCCACGCGCGCATCTTCGCGATTGAGAATTCGCCAGAGGCTTTTTCGTGGACCACTCGAAACTTTAAGGAAGTGGCCGCCGAAAACGCCATCCTCACCTTCGGTGATCTCGTGGACGCATTCGTGGAACTCGACGGTACGGTTGCCGTCGTTATCTCCAATCCACCGTACATTCCAGCCGATGCGATCCCCCGTGACCCCGAGGTGCGTCTGTTCGACCCCGCCCACGCCCTGTTCGGCGGACCAGACGGCCTCGACGTGGTGCGCAGCGTGTCGGCAACCGGTCTTCGGCTGCTGCGCCCCGGCGGGGTGCTCGTGATCGAACACGGCGAGCTGCAGGGTGCCGCGATCAGGGAGTTGCTGGCGATCGATGGCTGGCGCGCCCCCGCCACCCACCGCGACTACACCAGTCGCGACCGGGCCACGACAGCACTTCGGCCCTAAACAGCACGTGCCGAGGCCGTCGTTCAAACGCCCAGCCCGCGTATCCGCTCTTCACAACCGCACTGGGTTAGAATTGCCGGAAATGACACGCATCTACGATTGCACGAGCGACTCGCAAGCGAGCGAAGACTACCAAGCGCACATTTCACTGGCGCGCACGGCCATCGGACGCGGGGCGCTCGTTGTCATCCCTACCGACACGGTCTACGGCATTGCCGCTGACGCATTCAACGCCGAAGCGGTGCAGCTGCTCCTCGACGCAAAGGGCCGAAGCCGGCAGTCGCCCCCGCCGGTACTCATTCCGGGCGTCTCCACCCTTGACGCCCTCGCCGTGGACGTACCGCAGCCGGTACGCGACCTGGTCGCGGCGTTCTGGCCCGGGGGACTCACGGTCATCGTCAATGCTCAGCCCTCGCTGGTCTGGGATCTCGGTGAGACCCGCGGTACCGTGGCGCTGCGCATGCCGAGCAATCAGGTCGCCCTCGACCTGCTCGCGGAGACCGGCCCGCTTGCCGTATCCAGCGCAAATCTCAGCGGCATGCCGGCCACCGTCGACGCCCAGGCTGCCGCCGCCGCGCTCGGCGAGAGCGTCGACATGTACCTCGACGGTGGAACCGCTGGCAGCACCTATGACAGCGTGTTTAGTCAGACCAGCGACGTGTCGTCGACGATCGTGGACGCCTCCGGTTTCGAGACCAACGGTGGTTTTCTGCACATCGTGCGTAGCGGCGTTATCTCCCGCGAGGCCATCGCGAACGTCGTGGGCGATGTGCTCGCGGCCGTGCCGGCTATTCCAGGGACACCGGCGGTACCGGCTGAAACGGATGCTGCGCCAACCGTCGTTGCCCCGTCCCAGGATGCCAGCATTGGCGACGCTCCCGACGAAACGGATGCCAGCCGGTAGCCCATGACCCTTTTCCTCCTGCTCGCGCTCGTTTCGGCGATCGTGACCTTCGTTTTGTCAATCGTGGTCTACAAACTGAGCCACAAGTATCGCCTATACCCGAAAATCCGCGCACGCGACGTGCACACCCGGCCGACGCCGCGTCTCGGCGGCATCGCCATGTTCCTCGGAATTCTCGTGGCTTTCGGCATCGCCTATCTCATTTCGGCTCCCTTCGCCCCGCTGCGTCTGGTCTTCGCCGACCCGCAGCAGATTCTCGCGATCCTCGGCGCTGCACTTTTGATCGTGCTTGTCGGCGTCGCCGACGATATCTGGGACCTCGACTGGATGACCAAGCTGGCCGGACAATTTATCGCCGCTGGTCTAGTCGCCTGGCAGGGCGTACAAATCTACTCCCTGCCGATCGGCGGACTGACGGTCTGGAGCGGCTGGACGTCGATCGTCGTCACGGTCGTCGCGATCGTCGTGGTCATGAACATGATCAACTTCATCGACGGCCTGGACGGCCTCGTCACCGGCGTGGCATTGATCGCAAACGGGGTGTTTTTCCTCTACAGCTACTTGCTCGTGCGAGACACCTCACCGACCAATTACTTCAACCTCGCCTCGCTTATCGCCGCCATCCTGGTGGGCGCCTGTGTCGGTTTCCTCCCCTTGAACTGGCACCCGGCCAAAATGTTCATGGGCGATGCCGGTGCGCTCCTGGTTGGACTGCTCATGGCAACGAGCGCCATCGCCATCACCGGCCAGATCGACCTGACAGCGATCAATCGCTCCCAGCTGTTTCCGGCCTTCATTCCCATCCTGCTGCCGGTGGCGATCATGATCATTCCGCTGCTCGACTTTGGGCTGGCCGTGATCCGTCGCGTGCACGCCGGCAAATCACCATTCAGCGCCGACCGAAAACATCTGCACCACCGGCTGCTCGATATGGGACATTCCCACCTGCACGCCGTGCTGATCTTTTATGGGTGGACGGCAGCAGCAGCCATCGGATGCCTCCTGTACTACATCCTGCCGGTCTATTTCGGGCTGCCGACCTGGTACGCGACCATCTTTGTGGTCACGTCGCTGCTGATCTGCACCATCGTCACGCTCGCCCCGCTCGGCCGCCGCAAGACCGGTGAATGGATCAGCCAGTCGGCTCCGGTGCAGATGGCAGCGCTAGACCGATTTGACCCGCTTGACGAAGCCGCTGCGCCCACGACAGTACTATCAGCCCCAACAACGACACGAGCGACCGCCTCCGCGGCGGCGCCTGCCGAGGAGAACGTATGACCAGCGCCACCCCACCCGTTTCCACCCAGCCCACCTCGATCCCCGTGCTGCGCCGCATCCTGATGTACGGGGGATATGTCGCCCTCGCCATCGCCGTGGTGGGCTCGATCATCGGCTACCTCGTCGGGGGCGGCACCGGTGTACTCAGCGCCCTGATCGGAACGCTCATGTCGGTGGCCTTCATGGGGATCACGGCCGGCAGCATTCTGCTGGCCAACCGCGTCGCCGGAAACGAATCCGCCATCGCCGGCTTCTTCGGCATCATCATGGGCGGCTGGTTATTCAAATTCGTCGTATTCCTGGTGCTGCTCGTGGTGCTGCAGGATCGCGCGTGGATTGAACCCATGGTGCTGTTCTTATGCATCGTCGCCGGTGTCGTGGGTTCCCTCGTCGTGGACGCTGTCGTGGTCATGAAGAGCCGCATGCCCTACGTCAGCGACGTCAGACTGCCCCCCGCCCCGGTCGACGACTAACCCTTCGACCCATACGCCCACGGATCCTGCTCTCGATTCGGCTCCGCGCCTGATCTTTGCTAGAGTAAACACCGATCCCACCCCGGTTTGCACATGCTTTTTTGCGTCGTGAACCTGCCCATATTCGTCGTTGCGCGAGCAGAGCTCACCGCCCCGAAACAGGAGAAAGCGCTGCTAGAAATCGCCGTAAACCTGATGGTCCCGTCTGCCACCGGCGACGGTGAATTCCACGGTCCCACCATCAATGAGTTTTTTCCCGACGTAATATTTTTTGCTGATACTCCGTTCGAGATCAACCGCATCATTCTGATTCGCTTCCTCTCGGTTGCAGTTCTGATGTTGCTCTTTTGGCTCGGCACTCGCCGCATGAAGATCATCCCCACACGCGGTCAGAGCCTGGCCGAAATGGGCCTCGACTTCGTTCGGGTCAACATCGCTGAAGACCTGCTCGGCAAGAAAGAGGGCAAGCGTTTTCTGCCGTTGCTGACGACCATTTTCTTCATGGTGTTGTTCATGAACATCACGGGAATCATTCCGTTCCTCAACATCGCCGGAACCTCGGTGATCGGGGTTCCGCTGCTTCTCGGTGCCATTTCCTACGGAACCTTCATCTACGCCGGCGTCAAGAAGAGCCCGGGAAACTTTTTCCGCAACTCGCTCTTCCCGCCCGGAGTCCCCAAGGGTCTCTACCTCATCGTGACGCCGATCGAATTCATCTCGACGTTCCTGGTGCGACCAGTCACCCTGACGCTCCGACTGATGATGAACATGATCGTCGGACACCTTCTGCTCGTGCTGTTCTTTAGCGCTACCCAGTTCTTCTTCTTCACTGCGGATGGCGGGTTCAAGCTCTTCGGTGCTGGCACCCTCGTCTTCGGCTTCGCCTTCACCCTCTTCGAAGTGTTGATTGCGCTCCTCCAGGCTTACATTTTTGCCCTACTCACCGCCGTCTACATCCAGCTCGCGCTGGCTGAGGAACACTAGACACTTTAGGAATCCGGCACTCGCCGAATTCACCATCACGGAAGGAAACATACGTGGACGCAACAACCGTTCTCGCGGAAATCAACGGAAACATCGCGACCGTCGGTTATGGCCTCGCAGCCATCGGCCCGGCAATCGGTGTAGGTATCGTCGTTGGCAAGACCATCGAAGGTGTCGCGCGTCAGCCTGAGCTGGCCGGTCGCCTGCAGGTGCTGATGTACATCGGTATCGCCTTCACCGAGGCGCTCGCCTTCATCGGTATCGCCACCTACTTCATTTTCACCGGCGTCTAAACCTCTTCACCACCTAACTAGGAGGCATGATGCTTCACGCAGTAATTGCAGCCGCGACGGAAGAAGCGGCGCCAAACCCGCTTATCCCGGAGATCTACGACATCATCTGGTCGGCGGTCTGCTTTGTCGTGATTTTGTTTTTCTTCTGGAAGCTCGTTCTTCCTAAGATGCAGAAGCTTCTTGACGATCGTGCAGAAGCCATCGAGGGCAATATCGCTAAAGCCGACGACGCCCAGCGCAAGGCCGAAGCTGCACTCGTGCAGTACACGGCCCAGCTGGCTGACGCTCGCGCCGAAGCCGGTCAGATTCGTGACCAGGCCCGCACTGATGGCCAGCGCATCGTCGCTGAGCACAAGGAGGTGGCCACGGCTGAGGCCGGTCGCATCGCGTCCAGTGCGAAAATGCAGATCGAAGCCGAACGTCAGGCCGCCGTCGTGTCGCTTCGCAGTGAGGTCGGCACACTTGCCATTGACCTCGCTTCGGGTGTCATCGGTGAAAGCCTGTCCGACGACGCTAAGGCCAGCGCCATTGTCGATCGTTTCCTGGCCGAACTTGAAGCCAGCGAAGTAACGTCCGAGGCGACAGCTCCTACAGTCGGAAAGATCTAGCACATGGGAAGCGCCACCAGAGAAGCACTGGCAACGTCGAGGGCGGCACTGTCCGTTCCCGGCGGGACGACTGATCTGGCGACGGGCGAAAGTTTGTTCGGTGCCGGTCGCGTGATTGGTTCGTCATCCCAGCTGTTGTCAGCCCTCGGCGACGCGTCAGCGGATGCTGCGGCTAAGGTCACCCTCGCGCGCGCGGTTTTCGGTGCAACTGTGACACCTCGCGCGCTAGACCTGCTTGCCGCTGCAGCGTCCGAACGCTGGTCCAGCCACGACGACCTATTGGCCGGCATTGAAGAACTCGGCCTGCGGGCCCTGGCCCTGTCTGTGACGGCCGGCGTTGCGTCAGCCGCCGGCACGTCCATCGAGGGTGAACTGTTCGCCTTCGGTAAGAGTGTGGCCTCCGACGCTGAGCTGGAGCTGGCTCTGGCCAGCAAGCTCGGCAAGCCAGGCGCCAAGGCTGCCCTGGTTGAGAAGCTTCTGGCCGGCAAAGTTTCCGGTCAGACGCTCGCCATTGTTCGCCACCTGGTGCAGCAGCCTCGCGGTCGCCGCATCGGTGAACTGCTGCGACACGCAGCAGCGGTCGTCGCGGATGAGACTGGCACGTCGATCGCTACCGTCACGTCGGCACATGTCCTCACCGCCGACCAGCTTGCCCGCCTGCAGAAGAACCTCGAGCTGCGTCACGGACGAGCACTGACCATCAACCAGGTCGTCGACCCGGAATTGGTTGGTGGCGTGCGCGTACAAATCGGTGATTTGGTCATCGACGGCAGTATTGCAACCCGCTTGGCGGACTTGAGACTCCAGCTCGCTCGCTGAGTCACCTCAGCAGCACCATAAACCCAGCAGTACCAGATGACTCAGGGCGGCAGCGTCCTCGAACAGACAGAACCTGTACAGCCGTACAGAAAAGGGAAGATGATGGCAGAACTAACGATCAGCCCCGATGAGATCCGTGGCGCTCTCCAGGACTTCGTCAAGTCCTACGAGCCGAACAAAACATCAACGACCGAGGTTGGCTACGTCACCACGGCCGGCGACGGTATCGCCCACGTTGAGGGCTTGCCCGGCGTGATGGCGAACGAACTCATCAAATTTGCCGACGGCACCCTGGGCCTGGCCCAGAACCTCGACGAGGATGAGATCGGCGTCGTCGTTCTCGGCGAATTCGGCGGCATTGTTGAGGGCATGGAGGTGCACCGCACTGGCGAAGTACTCTCCGTACCCGTTGGCGACGGTTACCTCGGTCGGGTTGTCGACCCGCTCGGTGCCCCCATTGACGGACTCGGCGACATCGCGACCGAAGGCCGTCGTGCCCTCGAGCTGCAGGCCCCCGGCGTCATGAGCCGCAAGTCGGTTCACGAGCCGATGCAGACCGGCATCAAGGCTATCGACGCCATGATCCCGATCGGCCGCGGCCAGCGTCAGCTGATCATCGGTGACCGCCAGACCGGCAAGACGGCGATCGCGATCGACACCATCATCAACCAGAAGGCCAACTGGGAGTCCGGCGACACGACCAAGCAGGTTCGTTGCATCTATGTCGCCATTGGACAGAAGGGCTCCACCATCGCTTCGGTGAAGGGTGCGCTCGAGGATGCCGGAGCGATGGAATACACCACCATCGTCGCTGCTCCCGCCTCTGACCCGGCCGGCTTCAAGTATCTCGCCCCGTACACCGGATCGGCCATCGGCCAGCACTGGATGTACGCCGGCAAGCACGTTCTCATCGTCTTCGATGACCTCTCCAAGCAGGCCGAGGCCTACCGTGCGGTATCGCTGCTTCTGCGTCGCCCGCCGGGACGCGAAGCGTACCCCGGAGACGTGTTCTACCTGCACTCCCGCCTGCTCGAGCGTTGTGCCAAGCTTTCCGACGAGCTCGGTGCCGGATCGATGACCGGTCTTCCGATCATTGAGACCAAGGCCAACGACGTTGCCGCCTACATTCCGACCAACGTGATTTCAATCACCGACGGTCAGATCTTCCTGCAGTCCGACCTGTTCAACGCCAACCAGCGTCCCGCTGTCGACGTTGGTATCTCGGTCTCCCGTGTCGGTGGTGACGCGCAGGTCAAGTCGATCAAGAAGGTCTCCGGAACCCTCAAGCTCGAGTTGGCCCAGTACCGTTCACTCGAGGCCTTCGCCATGTTTGCCTCCGACCTCGACGCAGCGAGCCGTCGTCAGCTCGCCCGCGGAGCCCGCCTCACTGAGCTGTTGCGTCAGCCGCAGTACTCGCCGTACCCCGTCGAGGATCAGGTCGTCTCAATCTGGGCCGGCATCAACGGCAAGCTCGACGAGGTTCCCGTTGCCGACGTGCTGCGCTTCGAGCGCGAGCTGCTCGACTTCCTCGGTCGTAACACTGAGATCCTGAAGACCCTGCGCGAGACCAACGTTCTCTCTGACGAGACCGTGACAGCCCTCACCGCCGGCGTCGACAAGTTCAAGCTTGAATTCCAGACCGGTGAGGGCAAGCCGCTCGCCTCGGTGGGCAAGGAAAAGTTTGAGGCTATTGCTGCTGAAGACGTCAACCAGGAAAAGATCGTCAAGCACCGCCGCTAGTCCTCGGCGATTCGCACGATGCAGAACCACTGACGACGGTGTAACAATGACGACGACAAACTGAAAGACAAGGAAGCAGACACATGGGAGCGCAACTTCGGGTCTACCGGCAGAAGATCAAGTCTGCCCAGACGACCAAGAAGATCACTCGGGCCATGGAGCTGATCTCCGCCTCGCGTATCCAGAAAGCGCAGGCGCGAGTGGCGGCGTCAACCCCGTACTCGCGCGCGGTAACGCGTGCTGTTTCCGCGGTGGCCACGTACTCGAACGTTGAGCACGTGCTCACCACGGAACCCGAGAAGATCGAGCGCGCAGCGGTCGTTATTTTCGCGTCCGACCGCGGCCTGGCCGGTGCGTTCAGCTCGCAGGTGCTGCGGGAAGCCGAGTCTCTGAGCGAGTTGCTCCGTGGCCAGGGCAAAGAGATCGTGTACTTCCTGGTCGGCCGCAAGGCCATCGCCTACTTCAACTTTCGCAACCGAGCCTCGGAGCGAATTTGGACTGGTGGAACAGACCAGCCACAGTTTGAAACGGCCAAAGAAATCGGCGAAGCCCTTCTGGAGACGTTCCTTACGGACTATGCCGATGGTGGCGTCGACGAGATTCACATCGTCTACAACCGTTTCGTCAGCATGGTCACCCAGGTTCCCGAAGTCGTTCGACTGCTTCCCCTCGAAGTCGTCGAGGGGGTGGAAGAGCCCGGTGAAAATAAGGTCCTTCCTCTCTACGAGTTTGAACCCGACGTCGAAACCGTTCTAGATAGCCTCCTCCCGGTATACATCGAGAGTCGTTTGTTCAACGCGATGCTGCAGTCGGCGGCGTCCGAGCACGCGAGTCGCCAGAAGGCGATGAAGTCGGCCAGTGACAACGCCGACAAGCTAATTACGGACTACACACGCCTGTCGAACAACGCGCGTCAGTCCGAGATTACCCAGCAGATTTCCGAGATCGTGGGTGGAGCCGACGCGCTCTCATCCGCTAAGAAGTAGTTCACATGTCCTATGGGCAGAGAAGAGAGAGCAATGACTGACACCGCAATCGCGCCAGTCCGGGCGGACGACACGGCCGGCTCTGTTGGCCGCATCGCGCGCGTCACGGGCCCCGTTGTCGACATCGAGTTTCCGCATGACTCGATCCCCGGCATCTACAATGCCCTGAAGACCACGATCACCATCGGTGACGAGTCGAACGAGATCACGCTTGAGGTCGCATTGCACCTCGGTGACGACCTCGTTCGTGCCATCGCGCTCAACCCGACCGACGGACTCGTCCGCGGACAGGAAGTACGCGACACCGGCAGCCCCATCACCGTTCCGGTCGGAAACGTCACCAAGGGCAAGGTCTTCAACGTCATCGGCGATGTCCTCAACGCCCAGCCCGGCGAGAAGATCGAAATCACCGAGCGCTGGCCCATCCACCGCAAGCCGCCGGCCTTCGACCAGCTCGAGTCCAAGACTCAGCTGTTCGAAACTGGAATCAAGGTCATCGACCTTCTGACGCCGTACGTTCTCGGTGGAAAGATTGGCCTGTTCGGTGGTGCCGGAGTCGGCAAGACCGTCCTCATCCAGGAAATGATCCAGCGCGTTGCGCAGGACCACGGTGGAGTATCGGTGTTCGCCGGAGTCGGCGAGCGTACCCGTGAGGGCAACGACCTTATCGCCGAGATGGAAGAAGCCGGCGTTTTCGACAAGACCGCCCTAGTCTTCGGCCAGATGGACGAGCCGCCGGGAACGCGTCTGCGCGTTGCCCTCTCCGCCCTCACCATGGCTGAGTACTTCCGCGACGTGGAGAAGCAAGACGTCTTGCTCTTCATCGACAACATCTTCCGTTTCACCCAGGCCGGTTCCGAGGTGTCGACCCTACTGGGCCGTATGCCTTCCGCCGTGGGCTACCAGCCCAACCTGGCCGACGAGATGGGCATCCTGCAGGAGCGCATCACGTCGACCCGCGGCCACTCGATCACCTCCCTCCAGGCGATCTACGTTCCCGCCGACGACTACACCGACCCGGCACCGGCGACCACGTTCGCCCACCTGGACGCAACGACCGAGCTGTCCCGTGCGATTGCGTCGAAGGGCCTGTATCCGGCCGTCGATCCGCTCACCTCGACCAGCCGTATCCTCGACCCCCGCTACCTGGGTGCCGATCACTACAACACGGCCGTTCGCGTCAAGGCCATCCTGCAGAAGAACAAGGAACTCCAGGAGATCATCGCGATCCTCGGTGTTGACGAGCTCTCTGAGGAAGACAAGGTCACGGTTTCCCGTGCCCGCCGCATCGAGCAGTTCCTGTCGCAGAACACCTACATGGCGAAGAAGTTCACCGGTGTCGAGGGTTCCACCGTTCCGCTCAAGGACACCATCGAGTCGTTCACGGCCATCGCTAACGGCGACTTCGACCACGTGGCCGAGCAGGCTTTCTTCAACGTCGGTGGCATCAACGACGTCGAAGAGAAGTGGGCTCAGATTCAGAAGGAGAACGACTAAGCATGGCGAAGTCGTTGTCCGTCAGTGTTGTTTCTGCCGACCAGCAGGTGTGGTCCGGCGAGGTGACCATGGTCGTTGCGAAGACCGTCGAGGGCGAGATCGGCATCCTGGCCGGACACGAACCGATGTTGGCGATTCTGGCCGCGGGTGACGTGCGTCTCACCCTGGCGGACGGCTCAAAGGTTCTGGCCCAGGCTGAGGATGGCTTCTTGTCGGTTGACAACGACGTGATCACCATCGTGGCCCGCAAGGCCGAACTCGTGGGTTCCAAATAACCCGTTTGAAACACCAGTGCTGATACTGCTTCCGCCGTCGGAGACGAAACGCTCCGGCGGCGAAGCTGTACCCCTGGACTGGGCAGAACTGGCCTACCCGACCCTGAACGTGAAGCGTCGGGTTCTGGCGCGGGCACTCGTCGCACTGACGCGGCATCCCGAGGCGGCCCGCACCGCCCTCAAACTGGGCCGCACACAGTTGTTTGAGATTGACCGCAACCGTGAGTTGTTTGCGGCTCCGACCCTTCCCGTGATCGACCGGTACACCGGGGTGCTCTTCGACGGCCTGGCTGCTGCGACCCTTTCGGGGCCGCAGCGCGAGTTCGCACATGCCCACCTGGTCGTGCACTCCGCACTCCTTGGGCCGCTCGCTGCCCTCGATCCGATCCCGGCGTACCGGCTGTCCCACGATTCGCGCGTGCCGGGAGTCACGCCGGCCAATCACACTCTCAAACAGCACTGGAGCGCCGACGTTCAGAAGCTTCTCGGCCGGACCACCGGACTGTTGCTCGACCTGAGGTCTGAGGCTTATGTTGCCCTGGGCGCCCGACCCGTGCGGCCGGAGTCACTGTACCTTCGGGTAGTCACCGATATCGGAGAGGGTCAGAAGCGTGCCCTGAACCACTTTAATAAGAAATCCAAGGGTGAGTTCACCCGGGCGCTGCTCGAAAACGAACACAATTTCAGGAACGCGCACGAACTCATCCGCTGGGCACAATCGGTCGGAATCCGACTCGACCATGGCGCGCCCGGCGAACTCGAGCTTGTCGTCGAGCAGCACCTCGCCGCCCCGGGTCGCGCGGCCTCGTCGACGATCTATACCGGGGTTAGGCTGGGCGCGTGACTACAGACACCGGCACCTTCCCCAAAGCGGTCAACGTCCCGATCCTTCGGCAACCGGTCAATGTGACCGTCACCGGAGCTGGCGGGCAGATCGGTTATGCGCTGCTCTTTCGCATTGCCGCCGGTGCGCTGCTGGGGCCGATGACGCCGATCCGTCTCACCCTGCTGGAAATACCTCAGGGGTTGAAGGCTGCCCAGGGCACTGCGCTCGAGCTTGAGGACTGTGCATTCAGCCTGCTGCGCGGGGTGAGCGTCACCGATGACCCGGCGGTCGCATTCGACGGAGTGAATATCGCTCTGCTCGTCGGGTCGCGCCCACGTGGTCCGGGCATGGAACGTGCCGACCTTCTTGAAGCAAACGGCCGCATTTTCGGTCCGCAGGGGGCCGCCATCAACGCGGGCGCGGCCGATGATGTGCGCGTGCTGGTGGTGGGCAACCCCGCCAATACAAATGCCCTCATCGCCGCCGCTCACGCGCCGGATGTGCCGAGTGACCGTTTCACTGCCATGACCCGGCTTGACCACAACCGGGCCGTCGGGCAATTGGCCAACCACCTCGACGTCGCCGTCGGGGCGATTCACGGGCTGACCGTCTGGGGCAACCACTCGGCCAGTCAATACCCGGATGTCTTCCATGCCACGGCAGAGGGCCGAGCGGTTCGCGATCTCGTCGACGAGCAGTGGCTGGCGGAGACATTCATCCCGCGAGTCGCCCGGCGCGGGTCGGAGATTATCGCCGTGCGGGGAGGCTCTTCGGTCGGCTCCGCCGCCAATGCGGCCATCGACCATGTGGGCGACTGGGTCACCGGCCGCGGCGTCGACTGGACCAGCGCCGGGGTCGTTTCCGATGGCTCCTACGATGTTCCGCTCGGCTTGGTGTGCTCCTTCCCGGTGCGATCGGTTGACGGGAATTGGCGCATCGTAAGCGGGCTGCAACTCAACGAATTCTCGCGCAATCGAATCGAGGCATCCGTCGCAGAACTCGTGGAGGAACGCGACGCGGTGCGGGCGCTCGGCCTGCTGCCATTGGGGCGTCGCTGAGTTTCACGGTCACGCTGGCGCTACCGGTGCGCGATGCCCTCGTGGTTGAGCAGCCAGGCCTTGGTGGGGATACCCTGCCCGGCGCTGTAGCCGGTGATCTGACCGCTCGTGGCCAATACACGGTGACAGCCGATGATGATCGGCACCGGATTCGCGCCGACGGCGCCGCCGATGGCGCGGCCCGATCCCGGCCGGCCAACGTCACTGCCGAGCGCCCCGTAGGAGATGACGTTGCCAAAGTTGAGGCTGGCCAAACGCGCCCAGACGCTTCGCTGAAACTCGGTGCCGCGCGTCAGATGCACGGGAAGATCGAACGACTGCCGGGTTCCGGCAAAGTACTCGTCGAGCTGTTCGGCTGCAAGTCGCAACACGGAGGAGGGCGACTCGGGGGTCGAATCTAGCGGTAAGTGACCGTCGGTTTCGATGGAAAGAGAGAGGATACCCTCATCGTCAGCGGTGAGTTCCAGACGGCCGACGGGGCTGGGGAGGCGAAGGAGCGCGTGCGTCGTTTCGGCGAGCTGGGTGACGTGCGTCGGGATGCTGTCCATGATTCGACTGTAGCCGTCGCCTCGGCCGACACCTCGCGGGTTTCGGACAGGGGTGTACAGGGGCCCGGCACGCGCACCTGTGCAGGAGGGGGCCGCGCCCCTAGTCTGTAGTGATGGCTCAAATTGAATATCGCAGGCTTGGCTCCTCCGGACTGACCGTCTCGACGATCGGGCTCGGGTGCAACAATTTCGGTCGTACCGGTACCGCGTCGGAAAGCCAGGAAGGCACTACGGCGGTGATCGACGCCGCATTCGAAGCAGGGGTTACGCTGTTCGACACCGCCGATATTTACGGTGCGGAACGAGGACTGAGCGAAACGCTCATGGGACACTCGCTGCGGGGCAAGCGCGACCAGATCGTGCTGGCCTCAAAATTCGGCCTGGACATGGGCGGGTCGAACGGTGCGGACTGGGGCGCGCGCGGCTCACGCCGGTACATCCGCTTGGCCGTCGAGGCATCCCTCCGGCGACTGCAGACCGACTGGATCGATTTGTACCAGCTGCACTTTCCCGACCCGTCAACGCCCATCGAAGAGACCCTGTCAACCCTGCACGACCTCATTACCGAGGGCAAGATTCGATACATCGGTCACTCCAACCTAACTGGATGGCAGATCGCGGAAGCCGAGTTCACCGCCCGCATGAACGGTCATCCCGCGTTCATCTCGAGCCAGAACGAATACAGCCTGCTTGCACGTGATGTCGAAGACGAGGTGTTGCCGGCCGTGAACGCCTACGGTCTCGGGTTTCTGCCCTTTTTCCCGCTCTACAATGGCCTGTTCACCGGAAAATTCTCGCGCACGGGCGGGCCGGCCGACAGCCGCATCATGATGATCAGGCGCCATCTCGTCGACGATGCCCCGTGGGACGTGATCGAGCAGTATCAAAAATGGTGTGACGCGCGCGGGGTGAGTATGCTGGCCGCGACGTTCGCCTGGCTACTGGCGCAGCCGGGACTGACCAGCGTCATCGCCGGCGCCACCAAGCCTGAGCAAATCATTCAAAACGCGGATGCCGCGGCGTCCTGGCAGCCGTCGGTCGACGAGGTTGCGTTTATTTCCAACCTCTTCGCCTGACCTCACTCTGGGAGAACTTCGTGCTGCGGTCCTTGCTCGTGCGTTACCTGCGTCCATACTGGAAGCTGCTGCTGGGAGTGATTCTCTTTCAACTGGCCCAATCGATCGCCTCTCTCTTTCTGCCCACCCTCAACGCCGACATCATCGACGAGGGCATCGCAACCGGTGACACCGGCTACATTCTGCGTGTTGGCGGACTGATGTTGCTGATCACTTTCGCGCAGATTGTCTGCGCGATCGTGGCTGTGTACTTCGGTGCGAAGGTGGCGATGAAGGTTGGGCGTGACCTTCGCGGGGCCGTCTTCAGCCGGGTAGGCGAGTTCTCCGAGCAAGAGGTCACCCAATTCGGGGCCCCATCGCTCATCACCCGCTCCACCAATGACGTGCAACAGGTGCAGATGCTTGTGCTCACTACCTGCACCTTGCTGGTAACTGCACCCATCCTCAGCATCGGCGGTGTGATCATGGCGATCCGTCAGGACGTGCAGCTGTCCTGGCTCATCGCGGTGAGCGTGCCGATTCTGCTCATCGCCGTCGGATTCATCGTGGTCAAGATGGTGCCCCTGTTTCGCAAGATGCAGACCCGCATTGACACCGTCAACCAGGTGCTGCGGGAACAGCTCACCGGCATCCGGGTCGTGCGCGCCTTCGTCCGTGAAGACGTGGAGGTCGCTCGGTTTGCCCGGGCCAATCAGGATGTCACCGACCTCGCCCTCAGCTCGGGTCGGCTGATGGCGCTCATGTTTCCCATCGTGATGCTCGTGCTCAATGTGTCCAGCGTCGCCGTGATTTGGTTCGGCGCGTTTCGCATCGAAGACGGATCGATGCAGGTGGGTACGCTGATCGCGTTCCTCAGCTATCTCATGCAGATTCTCATGGCCGTCATGATGGCCACGTTCATGGCCGTCATGATCCCGCGCGCTGCCGTCTCGGCGGACCGCATCGGTGAGGTGCTCGCGACCGAGTCGAGCGTTGTGCCGCCCGCCAACCCGGTGAACACAACGGTCGGTCAGGGCGAACTCGAACTGCTCGATGTTGGATTCGCCTATCCGGGCGCCGAACAGCCGGTGCTGCAGAACGTCAGCTTCATCGCCCGTCATGGCCGGACCACCGCGATCATCGGCAGTACCGGCAGCGGCAAAACCACCCTGGTTAATCTGTTGCCGCGCTTGTTCGATGCCACGAGCGGCTCCGTGCTTGTCGACGGCGTCAACGTGCGCGAGCTCAATCCCGACCTGCTCTGGGGGCAGATTGGCCTCGTGCCGCAAAAGCCCTACCTGTTCTCCGGAACGGTGCGCAGCAACCTGCTCTACGGCAAACCGGATGCGACCGAGGACGAACTCTGGCAGGCCCTCACGATCGCCCAGGCTCGGGACTTCGTCACGGAAATGGACGGCGGACTCGACGCACCGATTTCACAGGGAGGCACCAACGTGTCGGGTGGCCAACGCCAGCGCCTCGCGATTGCCCGCGCCCTCGTAAAACGGCCGAAGCTGTACATCTTCGACGACTCATTCTCGGCCCTCGACTTCGCCACCGATGCCCGACTGCGGCTCGCCCTGAAGCAGAGCACCAATGGCGCCACCCTGGTCATCGTTGCCCAGCGGGTGTCGAGCATCATCGATGCCGACCAGATTCTTGTGCTCGAAGACGGCCGCATCGTCGGTCGGGGAACCCACGAGGAGCTCCTCGATACAAACACCACGTACCAGGAAATTGTGTTGTCCCAGCTCACCGCGGAGGAGGCAGCGTGAGCGAGACGCACGCCGATGACAAGCCGGCCCCGCGTCCGCAGCGCGGCGGCGGGCCGTTTGGCGGTATGAGCCTGCCGGCCGAGAAATCGATGAACTTCACCGCGTCGGGCAAACGCCTGCTCGGCAAGCTGCGCCCCGAGCGGCTCTGGCTCGTTCTCGTGCTCGTCCTCGCCGTGATCAGTGTCTCGTTTTCCGTATTGGGCCCGCGTCTGCTCGGCGAAGGCACCAACCTGATCTTCTCCGGCGTTGTATCCAAATCGCTTCCGGCTGGCAGTAGCCAGGCCGACGTGATTGCGGGGCTCCGGGTATCTGGTGACAGCACGCAGGCCGACATGCTCAGCGGCATGACGCTGACACCTGGCCTCGGCATCGACTTTGCGATGCTCTCGACCGTGCTGTTCTGGGCGCTCGCCCTCTACGTGCTCTCCAGCGTGTTCAGCTGGATGCAGGCATATCTGCTCAACGGCGTCGTGCAGCGCACCGTCTATCGGCTGCGCGAAGAGATCGAGGCGAAGATCAACCGTCTGCCGCTGAGCTACTTCGACAAAAAGCCGCGCGGTGAGCTGCTCAGCCGGGTCACCAACGACGTCGACAATATTTCGCAGAGCCTGCAGCAGTCACTCAGCCAGGTGGTCACGAGCCTGCTCACTGTCATCGGCGTGATTGTGATGATGCTCATCCTCTCGCCGCTGCTGGCCCTGATCGCGCTGGTGACCGTTCCGCTGACCCTCGTGATCACGGCGTTCATCGCGAAGCGTTCCCAGAAACTGTTCGTAGCCCAGTGGGCGAACACCGGCGAACTCAACGGTCAGATCGAGGAGACGTTCACCGGCCATGCCCTGGTCAAGGTATTCGGACGGCAGAAAGAGGTCGACGCCCGGTTCACGGCCAAGAACGACGAACTCTATGAGGCCAGCTTCGGCGCCCAGTTCATCAGCGGCATGATCATGCCGGCCATGACCTTCATCGGCAACCTCGTCTACGTTGCTATCGCGGTCGTCGGCGGACTGCAGGTCGCTTCCGGCGCCATGCAGCTGGGGGACGTGCAGGCGTTTATCCAATACTCCCGCCAGTTCACTCAGCCGCTCGCGCAGCTCGGGTCGATGGCGAACCTGCTGCAGTCGGGCGTGGCATCCGCTGAACGCGTGTTCGACCTGCTCGATGCCGACGAACAGAGCGAAGACCCCGACCCTGCCGACTCACCCACCGAGGTGCACGGACGTCTGGTCTTTGAAAACGTGTCGTTCCGGTACACCAAGGACAAACCGCTGATCGAGGAACTTAGCCTCGTCGCCAAACCAGGGCAGACCATCGCGATCGTCGGTCCTACCGGAGCAGGCAAGACCACGCTGGTCAACCTCATGATGCGGTTCTACGAGATCGACTCGGGGCGTATCCTGCTCGACGGCGTCGATGTTGTCACCATGACCCGGCACGACCTGCGCAGCCGGATGGGCATGGTGCTGCAGGACACCTGGCTGTTCGGCGGCACGATTCGCGATAACATCGCCTACGGCCGACCGGATGCGACGGAGCAGGAGATTCTCGCTGCCGCCGCCGCGACCTATGTGGACCGTTTCGTGCACTCGCTGCCCGACGGCTACGACACCGTGCTCGACGATCAGGGCAGCAACGTGAGCGCCGGCGAAATGCAGTTGCTGACCATCGCTCGCGCGTTCCTGGCGCAGCCGAGCGTGCTCATCCTCGACGAAGCGACAAGCTCGGTAGACACCCGCACGGAAGTTCTCGTGCAGAAGGCGATGAGCGCCCTGCGGGCCGAACGCACGAGCTTCGTCATTGCCCACCGCCTGTCGACGATTCGTGACGCCGATCTGATTCTGGTCATGGAAGCGGGCCGCATCGTGGAGCAGGGCAACCACGTGCAGCTGCTTGCCGCGAACGGTGCCTACCAGGCGCTGTATGCCGCCCAATTCGCGGCGCCCGTTGCCGACGAGGTCTAGAGGCGACTCCTCCCCAACCGGTCGCCTAGCCGAATCAACCCCAAATTTGGTCCGGCGCAGATCCGTGCGCGGCGGCGCTGGCACTCTGACAACATGCATCCCACCATTGTCAAAGCCCAGAAGGCCCAGGACTTTCTGGCACTCGTTCCCCAGCTGCTCGGTTTTACTCCCGAGGCCAGCGCCGTGCTTGTGGCGTTTCGTGGCAATCGCACCTGCGGCGCGCTGCGTTTCAACCTGCCGGACGACGGCGCACCCCACAAGGTGTACAAACGCATCGCGACGACCCTCGCGGGGATGCTGTGCAAGATTCCCGGAGTGGATGCCGTCGTTCCGGTCATCTACACCGATGATTCCTTTATCGATGCCGTCGGTATCCCGCGCGAACAATTTGCCGAGATTTTGAATCGGCGACTCGAATGGAGCGGTTTTCTGGTGCGCGATTCCCTATGCGTGGCAGCGGATGCCTGGGGAAGCTACCTCGATCCGGAGTGCCCCGCTGGCGGGCATCCACTCAGTGATATTGCTACGTCACCGGTGTACACGGCGGCGAACGAGGAGGCGGGGATCACGACCGCACGCCCGCTCGGCACTCTGCAGAACGGCGCGGATCCGATCGGAGTCAACCTGGCGACCCAGGAACGGCTGGCCCGGATCTACCGGCGGTACCGCCACCTACTCGCGCGAGCCGAGAACTCTCCACCACTGTTTAGCGCCTTCGGCATTGCACTCGACCCGGTAGCGATCGCTGAGGAGGCACTCACCTGGCCGAATCCGCCCACCGAGGAAAACGCCGCCGCGCTTCTCGTGCTCGTGCAGTCCCCGCCTAACCGCGATCAGATCATGGTGCAGTTCGCCTTTGGGCACGATGAAGGGGTGCGGGCCCACGACATCAACGGGCGGTACGCTCGGCTCCAGCACGAAACCGGGCGCAGCCTCGATGACCTTGTAGCCGAGGAGATCGATATCGGTGACCCGACCGCCGCGCACACCGGCGATATCATGCTCGGCCTGCAGTGCGAACGGCCCGACATTGACCGGATCCGTATCGCGATCACGCTACTACGCACCGTCGTTGCCATGGCTCCTCGATCGGCCAGGCCGGCGCCGCTCTGCATGCTGGCCTGGTTGTCATGGGCACTCGGCAGTGGATCTGTAGCCGGCTTCTTCGTGGACCAGGCCCTTGCCATCGACTCGCAGTACAGCATGGCGATCCTGCTGGAACTGCTGCTCGACTCGGGGCACCTGCCGGAGTGGGCGTTCGCGGTCCCGCGCGACGATGACAGCGATGATGACGGCGCAGTTGATGAGAGCGATGGCTACGAACTCGACGAAGACTTGGACCAAGACTGGGGTGAAGACTTCGACGAGCGCGCAGCCGACCGCTGAACCTCGTGCGCAGCGGTTACATATACTTCGGCGCGTCCGACAGCACCCCGTGCAGAATCTCGCCCATCTCGGCGAATTCCTTCGGGCCCACGGTCAGTGGGGGAGCGAGCTGGATGACCGGGTCGCCGCGGTCGTCGGCGCGGCAGTACAGTCCGGCCTCGTAGAGCGCCTTCGACAGGTAGCCGCGCAGCAGACGTTCAGATTCCTCGTCACTGAAAGTTTCCTTGGTGCCTTTGTCCTTGACCAGCTCGATACCGAAGAAATACCCGGCACCGCGCACGTCGCCGACGATGGGCAGGTCGAGCAACTTCTCCAGTTCCTTGCGGAACACCGGCGAATTCTCACGAACGTTCTCGTTGAGCTTTTCCTCTTCGAAGATGTCGAGGTTGGCCAGGGCCACGGCCGAGGAGACCGGGTGGCCACCGAACGTGTAGCCGTGGTAAAAGGTCGTGTCGCCGTGTTTGAACGGTTCGTAGATACGGTCGCTAATGATGGTCGCGCCGATTGGTGAGTATCCGCTCGTCATGCCCTTGGCACAGGTGATCATGTCGGGCTGAATGTCATAGGTCGTCGAGGCGAATACGTTACCAATGCGACCGAACGCCGTGATGACCTCGTCGGCGACCAGGAGCACATCGTACTTGTCGCAAATCTCGCGCACCCGTTTGAAGTAGCCGGGCGGCGGAGGGAAGCAGCCGCCGGAGTTCTGTACCGGCTCCAGGAAGACGGCGGCGACGGTTTCGGGGCCCTCGAACTCGATCATTTCCTCGATGCGGTTTGCGGCCCACTGCCCGAACATTTCGAGGTTGTCACCGAGGCCGAGGCCAGGGCTCATCTCGTCGGCCCGATAAAAGTTCGTGTTGGGAACGCGGAAACCACCGGGGGTGACCGGCTCGAACATCTCCTTCATCGCCGGGATACCGGTGACGGCCAGGGCGCCCTGCGGGGTGCCATGGTAGGCGACATTGCGGGAGATGACCTTGTGTTTGGTCGGGCGCCCCATCAGCTTCCAGTAATACTTGGCGAGTTTGAACGCGGTCTCGACCGCTTCACCGCCTCCGGTGGAGTAGAACACCCGGTTGAGGTCGCCGGGAGCATAGGAGGCGAGCCGATCGGCGAGTTCGATTGCGTTCGGGTGAGCGTACGACCAGATCGGGAAGAAGGCGAGTTCCTCGGCCTGCTTGGCAGCGACTTCGGCCAAACGCTTGCGTCCGTGCCCCGCGTTGACCGTGAACAGGCCGCTGAGGCCGTCAATGTACCGCTTACCCTTGGAGTCCCAGATGTGGTGTCCCTGGCCCTTGACGATGATAGGCACTCCAGCGCCGGATTCCATCACCGACTGACGCGAGAAATGCATCCAGAGGTGATCCTTGGCCTTCTGCTGCAGTTCGGCGTTGTGGGCGTCGCTGAAGGCAACAGTCGTTTCGGTGAGCGTGGTGAGAGTCATTTTTTTACCGTGTTCCCCAGTTATAGAACTGTTTATGGAGTTTGAGATAAACGAACGTCTCAGTGGAGAGGACTCCATCGAGATTGCGGATCTTGGAGTTGAGCAGTTCGAGCAGTTCGTCGTCGTCTTCGCAGACGACCTCGGCGAGAATGTCAAAGGTGCCAGCCGTGAGCACGACGTAGTCCACGGCATCGATTGCGGCCAGCTGATCGGCGAGCACACGGGTGTCGGCCGAGGCGCGAATGCCGATCATGGCCTGACGGAAGAAGCCCAGCTGCATCGGGTCCGTTACAGCCACCACCTGCATGACACCGGAGTCAGTGAGTTTCTGGACCCGTTGGCGCACGGCCGCTTCGCTGAGACCGACGGCTTTGCCGATCTCCGCGTACGACCGACGTCCGTCGGCTTGAAGCTGTTCGATGATCTTTTTCGAGACATCGTCGAGCTGGGCCGGCTTCGGCGACTGACCGCGCCTTTGTCCATTCATGCATCGATTCTGTCAGTGCGAATACACTTCGGCAAGCGAATCCGTCGCGTATTATGCAAATTACTGCGGATTTCATTTGTGAATCTCCGTGCATCTCAAATTGAGATGGATACACTGGGCCGCATGAGCGCCTTCGAACTGCGTAACTTCATCAATGGTCAGTATGTCGACTCCACAGCGACAAAATGGTTCGACCTCATCGATCCCGCGACCGAAACGGTCTACGGCACCAGTCCTGTATCGAATGCAGCCGATGTGGACTCGGCCTACCGTGCCGCAGCATCCGCTTTCGAAATTTGGGGCGAGACGACCCCGGCCGTGCGGCAGCTAGCGCTGTTTCGCATAGCGGATGCGATCGAGGCGCGTGCCGAAGAATTCGCCGACGCCGAGTCGCTCGACACCGGCAAGCCTCGCTCCACCCTGGTTGACGATGAGATTTTGCTCTCGGTCGACCAGATTCGATTTTTTGCCGGCGCAGCCCGCAACCTTGAGGGTCGCGCGGCCGGCGAGTATATGACTGACCACACCTCATTCATCCGGCGTGAACCGATCGGTGTCGTCGGCCAGGTCACGCCGTGGAATTACCCCTTGAACATGGCGGTGTGGAAATTCGCGCCAGCGCTCGCCGCCGGCAACACCACGGTGCTGAAGCCCTCGGATACCACCCCAAGCGCGACCCTGCTGCTCGCCGAGGTCGCGGCAGAATTTCTTCCAGCCGGTGTGCTCAACGTGCTCGTCGGCGACCGCACGACCGGTGCGGCCATGGTCGACCACAAAACCCCGCAGCTTGTGTCGATCACCGGTTCGGTGCGGGCGGGAATGGCCGTGGCCGAAGCCGCGTCACACGATTTGAAACGGGTGCACCTCGAGCTGGGCGGCAAGGCGCCGGTCGTGGTGTTCGACGATGCGGATATCGAGCTTGCCGTTGCCGGGATCGTCGCCGCCGGCTTCTTCAATGCCGGTCAGGACTGCACGGCCGCAACGCGGTTGCTCGTGCAAAATGGCATTCACGACGAATTCGTCGCGGCGCTCGCCGTATATGCCCGGGACAACGCCCGCACGGGGGCCCCACGCGAAGCGGGCATTCTGTTTGGACCGGTCAACAATGCCAGTCAGCTTGCCCAGGTAACTGGCTTCGTCGACCGGCTGCCCGACCACGCCAGGGTCGAACTCGGCGGACATCGGGTTGGCAGTATCGGATATTTTCACGACGCGACCATCGTGAGCGGGCTTTTGCAGACCGATGAGGCGGTGCAGCAGGAAATCTTCGGGCCGATGATGACCGTGCAGCGCTTCACCGACGAGGCCGAGGCGCTTCGCTGGGCCAACGACGTGCACTACGGTTTGGCGTCGTCGGTGTGGACCCGCGACCACGGCCGCGCGATGCGCTTTGCCAAGCACCTTGACTTCGGTTGCGTCTGGATTAACACGCATATTCCCATCGTTGCCGAGATGCCACACGGTGGTTTCAAGCACTCCGGTTATGGCAAGGATCTGTCGATATATGGGTTCGAGGACTACACCCGGATCAAGCACGTGATGAGCTACATCGGGCACTAGTCGGTGCAGTGGCCGTGAGCGGTGACGTTATTATGGTCCAAGTCCTTCGGTGAACGTTGGAACGGCGGGGACGAACTCGTGCCCAGACTCGGAAGGCACCACCCGTGACCCAGATTGGTCAAGGTTCGACCGAATTTCGCGTCGAACTGCCCAGCGTTGCCACGACGCTAACGCTGGCATGGGCAGCCCTGACCGATGTCGGCCATCGCCGTGAGGTCAACGAGGACAGCCTCCTCGCCGCCCCGCCCCTGTTCGCCGTCGCCGACGGTATGGGTGGCCATTCGGCCGGCGATGTCGCAAGTGCCGCAGTCGTGACCAGGCTCTCCGAGCTGTCCGGGACCCTCGTGGCGGAGGCCGGTTCGATCGATCGGGCACTCGCTCTCGCCGTGGAGGACATGGCGCAGGGTGCCGGCGTCACCGACCAGGGCACCGGAACCACCGTGACCGGCGTAGCGCTGGCACTCGTCTCGGACGTCGTTAGCTGGATCGTCTACAACATCGGTGATTCCCGGGTCTACCAGCTGGCCGGTGGTGTTCTCGAGCAGGTCACCAACGACCACTCGGTCGTGCAGGAACTCGTCGACGCCGGTCGCATCACCCGCGAAGAGGCGGACGTGCACCCGCACGGTAACATCATCACTCGCGCCGTCGGCTTTCACGAACCGCCAATTCCCGACTACCGTATTCTGCCGATCCAGGCCGGCATGCGCATTCTGGTCTGTTCAGACGGACTCACGAAAGAACTCACCCCCTACGGAATTCGTCATTTTTTGCTCGAACAGAAGCTTGCAGCGGATGCCGTCGCGGCGATGGTCGAGGCGGCCCTGGAAAACGGTGGTCGCGACAACGTCACCGCCATCGTGGTTGACGTGCTCGCGGTCGAGGCGTACGAGGCGCCCAACACCTGACCCGACCCCTGCTAGCAAGTCTTCCCAGCTATTAGGCATTACCCACTAGCTGCCCTAGGGTAATAGCCATGAAGCAACCACCGTCCACGTCGGAAGTGCAGCAAGACGCGCAGTCTCTGCGCGGTGTGCTGCCCATGCTGATCCTGAGCCAACTGCACCTCGCCGAATCGTACGGTTACGAACTCGTCGTGCGACTGCAGAACATCGGCCTGGGCGACCTTGCGACCGGAACGGTCTACCCGGTGTTGTCACGGCTCGAACAGGAGGGCTCACTCACCAGCCGCCTCGTGGCATCCACAGCTGGACCGGCGCGCAAGTACTACGCACTCAGCCCGGCCGGGGAAAAAGCCCTCATGCTCGCGACGGCGCGATGGCATTCCCTGATTGCGATCGTGCACACGGGGCTGGGCGCCTTCGCCACAGCTGAACCAGACGAGCGAGAACCAGCCGGAGAGGAACAGAAATGAACACGCACACCACCGAGGTCAGATCAACGTTTGCAGTCTGGCGTCGCCGCGAGTCCTATCTGTTTCGGTTCGACCTCGCCCTCGAAGAGTCGGTCACTACGCGCGAACGCCGATCGATCCTGCGGGAAATTCGCGACAATATCGAAGTGGATGCCGCCGCCCGCGGCATCGACGCCGCCCTCGACTCGCTCGGCTCTCCTCGCGCCCTGGCCCGAAGCTTCGCTGAGGACGGCCGCAGTAACCGGCCGTCCTGGGTTCGGTCAATCTACTGGTTCACCGGCCTGCTATTGCTCTGGTGGACCCTGGCCTTCACGTTCACCGCTGGCATGTTGTCTGCCCTAATGGACAACGGAGCAGAGTCGGCCGAGTCATACTTTCTCGGGCTGCTGGTATCGGCTTTCAATCGTGATTCCGGAATCGGGATTGGCTGGGAAGCATCCTCTGTCGTCGCCTACATTCCGCTCATGTTCATGGTTATCGCGGCCATCATCGCCGGGCGGCTCTGGCGCGTGCTGACCCGTCGCCGCTAGCACGCCCGTGCCGGCGCAGTCCAGTCGCGTATTATGAATCGAGTGAATGAGTCCCTGCCGCCGTGCCCTGAATGTTCCAGCGACCTGACCTATGAGATGGGCTCCCTGTTGGTATGTCCGCTCTGCGCCCACGAATGGTCGAACGAACCGGTCGACGAAGAACAGGAAGCCGTTGTCAAGGATGCCTTCGGAACCGTGCTGACCGACGGTGACACTGTCTCGATCATCAAGGACCTCAAAGTCAAGGGCCAGTCATTGTCGATCAAGGTCGGCACCAAGGTTCGCAACATTCGTCTCGTCGACCCGGTCGATGGCCACGACATCGACTGCAAGGTCGACGGATTCGGATTCATGCAGCTCAAGTCCAGCCTGGTCAAAAAGGTCTAGGCCAAGCTGATCGTGACGTGTCAGATTTGCGGGGCCTGGTTGCCGGCCTTAGCCATGTTCTGCGGCGAATGTGGCAGCTCGCGTACCGCTACCGTGGAGTCGCGCAAGCGCCGGGACCCTCGCCCCAATGACACGACGATCATTGCGCGACTGCCGCGCACCACAGTGGTCATCTCCGTACCGATTCCAGCAGAGGTGCCGGCGCCGGTGCGGGCCATCGCTGTCGTGAACGCCGCACCGGCCGCCGCACCGCACGCAGTCCCCGCCGCCGCGCTGCCGACCCGGGCGACCTTCGTGTTGACCTTCAGCACCGGTCAGGTGGTCTCCGTGCAAGGCTCCGGCCTGATCGGCCGCAAACCCCTGGCCCAACCCGATGAGATTTTCGACGAACTCATTCGGGTAGCGGATGCCGACCGCTCGGTCTCGAAGACGCACCTCGAGTTCGGCCAGCACGACGGCGAGTTCTGGGTCAGCGACCGGGTCTCGGGCAACGGCACCGTGATTCGCCGTCCCGGCGAAACGGCCGAGGTGCTCGAACCGGGCCGACGGTTCGTTTTGCCGCGTGGTACCCGGGTTGAAATCGCTGACCACTCGTTCACTGTCGCTTGAACACCTCCTCCACCGCTGACCAGAACACCGGTTATGCACCGATAATCACGTCGCGGATGTTTCTCGACCGATAGACGGGTCTGCTGGTTGGGTGTCCGCCGTCGATGAAACCCTCACGCTACCGCCCGCGCCGGCCGTTCTGCCGCCCGCGGGTTTTCCCTTGCTCGCCACTGTGGCGCCCCTGGTCGCTGCAGGAGTGATCTGGATGATCACCGGCTCGGCCTTCGCGCTAATTTTCGCCGTTCTGAGCCCGATCATCGCGGTGGCCAGCATGTTCGACGCGAAACGTTCGGGCCGTAAACGCCGTCGGGCCGAGACGGTTTCGCACGGCGAGGCCGTCGCGGTGTTGCGTTTGATGATTACCGAACGTCACACCCGCTGGCGCGACGAAGCCTGGCGGCAGACGCCTTCGGCGAGAAACATTGTGCTCGGGCGTGCGGCAGTTTCGCGTTGGCGACTAACGGAAGGCACGCTCGTCTCGCTGGGCGTTGGCCCGGCCCCGAGCGGCATCCGACTCGGCGGAGGGAGCGGCCCGAATGATAACCGGCAACTGCGGGACTGGGCTGCAACAGTCACGGGCGCGCCCGTCGTCGTTGACCTGGCCCAGGGGCTTGGCATCGTCGGGCCGGTGCCGCTCGCGGCGGCGCTCGGCCGTGCCGTTGTCGTGCAGGTCGCTTTCGCGGTGCCGCCGACCGACTTGGGTGTCGCCGGCCCGAGCGATGCCGGGTCCACCGACTGGGACTGGGTGACACAGTTGCCGCACGTGGCGCCACCGCCGCGCCGGTTTACACTCCGACTGCGAACCACCACCAGCAGCACCGATCCGCTCCATGGGGAACCAGAAAGCGGGCGGCTGTTGCTCGCCCTGGCGATGCGGCTGGAAGACTTGCCGCCGGGCTGCGGAACGGTCGTGCGCGTGAACGGTCCGGCCCGGGCACAGATTATTCGTTCGCCGAATCGGGCGCCCCCTCTGGATTTCTCTCCGGAACTTCTCGCCAGGGCCGAAGCCGTCGATTTTGCCGTGGCACTCGCCGGGCAGGCCAAGTCGGCAGGCCTCGTGAGCACGATGGGGGTGATCCCGGCCATGGTCCCGGTCATGCAACTCCTTGAGCACGTCACCGATGCTTCGGCGATGGATCGGGCGATGGACCGTTCGATGGCCCCGTCGAGCCTTGCCTGCCCGATCGGAGTCGGCCGAGAGGGGTCGGTGCACCTTGACCTGGTGCAGTCCGGGCCTCACGCCGTCGTCGGTGGAACGACCGGCAGTGGAAAGAGCGAGCTCTTGACCACCTGGGTTGCCGCGCTGGCCGCGACGTACTCGCCGCGGCAGGTGAACTTTCTCCTGGTCGATTTCAAGGGCGGTGCGGCCTTTCAACCGCTTGCTCGACTGCCGCACTGCGTCGGACTCATTACCGACCTCGACTCGAACGCGGCCACTCGGGCTCTCGCCAGTCTGGGGGCCGAACTGCGTTACCGGGAGCGCATGCTGAGTGCGGCCGGGGCGCGGGACGTGACCGACGCGCGCCTGGAGCATCCGCTTCCCCGGCTGATCATCGTCGTCGATGAATTCGCTACCATGCTCGGGCTGTTTCCCGAGCTGCACGCCCTCTTTGTAGACATTGCCGCCAGGGGACGGTCGCTCGGGGTGCACCTGATTCTGTGTACCCAACGGCCGGCCGGGGTCGTACGTGACGCGTTGCTGGCTAACTGCAGCCTGCGTTTGTCGCTCCGAGTGAACAACCGGGCCGACAGCCAGGCCGTGATCGGCACGGATGCCGCGGCGGCGTTGGCACCGAATGAGCCCGGCCGGTGTTTGGTCGCCACGGAAGCCGGAGAACCGGTGCTCTGCCAGATTGCGACGACCGGGGAACTCGACATTGCGAGCATCATCGCGGCGCCACGGTCGTCGTCGTCCGGATATGTTCCCAGACGTCCATGGCTCGATGCGCTCCCGCCGATTGTGACCGAGCACGATCTGGAAGTGGCGACGGTGGGGGTGGCGCCGGCGACGGGGTATCCGGTCGGGTTGCTCGACGAACCCGAGCGCCAGCGGTACTGCGTGTTCGCCTACGACCCCGACACTGATGGACACCTGTTGGTGGTCGGCGGGGCCGGCTCGGGTAAATCCACCCTGCTGCACACGCTCACCCGGGTGGCCGAACATCGGGTCGAGACCCAACTGGTCACGGCCGACGTGGAGTCGGTTTGGGATGTGCTGGCGACCCTCTGCGCCCGCGTCGAAACCGGGCAGCAAACTTCGACCTCGCCCCGGTTGGTCCTGTTCGACGACTTCGATTCCGTCTGCGCCCGCTGGCAGCCCGACCACCGGCTGGCAGCCGTTGATCTGCTCGTCGGTCTGCTGCGGGACGGACCGGCCGCCGGTGTGCGTGTCGTCGTCGCCGTGCAACGACACACGAGCGTTGTTCCGGGGCTGGCAACCTTGTGCCAGAGTACGCTGCTGCTGAAACTGCCGAGCGTGCAGGACCACCTCGCGGCCGGGGGACAATCGGCCGGTTACATCTCGTCGCTGCCGCCGGGTGGGGGAGTATGGCGCACCCTGCGCGTGCAGCTGCTGGCACCGACTCCTGGCATGATCATTCCTGCTGTCGTGGTGCCCGATCCGCTACCAGCTCGCGGTCCGCTTCTGATCGTGTCATCGTCGCCGACAAACACGGCCACCCGCCTGCGTAATGCCATGGGTATCCCGGTACTGGAACTTGCCGGAACCAGCGGACCAGCGGCTTCCGCTCTGCTGGATCCAGGCGCTGCGGGCCAAGCGGATGCTGCCGGTCGACTGATTGTCGTCGGTGACGCCGAATCCTGGCAGGTGCACTGGGCGTTGCTGGCACGGCTTCGTGGTCCGACGTCGAGCGACCGAGCGGCCAGCCTGGTGTTCGACCGCTGCAGCCTGTCGGACTTTCGGCTGGTTAGTCATCGCCGGGAACTGCCGCCTCCGCTGGCACCCGGACGTGGACGGGTTTGGATCTTGTCTCCCGACGGAGAGGTCACCAGGGCGATATTGCCGGACTAGCTCAGGGCCTCGGCCAACGGCTGGTGCAACAATCTGTGCAGCGTCACCTGCCGGATCGTGGCACACCGACGATTTCACGGGCACATGCTGCAAGTTTGTGCTGATTTCGTGATAGAACGATTGCAAGATCAATGTTTTGACCTCTTTTAGGTGTTTCTACCGCTGATATGTGCAATTATCGACCAACTCGCAACGCAGCGAGCGTGACTGTGTGCGTGCCCAGAACGCTAGGAGAACCATGATGAAGTCCAGGCCGTTACCCGCCGATCCCCTGATCCGCCAGCTTATTCGCCAGGCGCAGAGCGCGCAGCTGGGCCGTCGTACGCTGCTGGCCGGTGCGGGTGCTGGTGCCACGGCACTCGCGCTCGCCGCGTGCTCGTCCGGAGCGGCGGCCAAACCAACCGCTGCCGCAGATACCTCGGCCACCGACAAGACCATCCGCTGGGACAACTGGGCGCTCTACATCGACGTCGATGACGCCGGCAAGTACCCCACCCTCGACGCCTTCAAGGCGCAGACGGGCATCTCGGTCAAGTACACCGAAGCCGTCGACGACAACAACTCCTATTACGGCAAGGTGAAGGATCAGCTTGCCCTCGGCCAGGACATCGGCGCAGATGCCGTGTGCCTGACCGACTGGATGGTGAGCCGCATGATCAGATTCGGCTACACCCAGGAACTCGATCATGCCAACATTCCCAACCTTGCCAACCTGCTGCCCTCATTGCAGGACGTCGACTTCGACCCTGGTCGGGCTATGAGTGTTCCCTGGCAGGGCGGGTTCGCCGGTCTGGCCTGGAACAAGGAAAAGTATCCGCAAGGCCTTAAATCGGTTGAAGACCTCTGGGCACCCGAATTAAAGGGGCGCGTCGGGGTGCTCTCCGAAATGCGCGACACCATGGGCCTGATTATGCTCGACCAGGGCGTCGACATCTCCGGCACGTGGGACGAGGAAGAATTCACTGCCGCCATCGACGAGTTCAAGAAGCAGGTTTCCGACGGCCAGATTCGCAACATCAAGGGCAACTCGTACAAGGAGGACCTCGCGAACGAAGACACCCTGGCCGCGATCGTCTGGTCCGGCGACATCGTGCAGCTCAACGCCGAAAACGGCGACAAGTGGGGCTTCGTCGTTCCCGAAAAGGGCGGCACCCTCTGGAACGACAACTTCGTGGTACCGATCGGGTCGCCCGGCAAGAAGAATGTCGAAGAACTCATCAACTACTACTACGACCCTGCCGTTGCTGCCGAGGTTGCCGCGTACGTCAACTACATCACCCCGGTGGCTGGCGCCAAGGAAGCCATGATGGCCATCGATCCGACGCTGGCCGAAGATCCGCTGATCTTTCCCGACGACGCTACCCTCGCCAACGCCTACGTCTTCCGTGGGCTCGACGGCACCGAGGAACAGACTTTCAATAAGCAGTTCCAGGCCATCCTGCTGGGCGCAGCCTAATGGCCGTCGGTGCGTTCGCTGATCGTGGAGCCGACCTGGAGCTGGTCGGCATCGAGAAACGTTTCCCCGGGTTCACCGCCATTGAAAATCTTAACCTCACCATCCCGGCCGGGTCGTTCTTCGCGCTGCTCGGCCCCTCTGGCTGCGGCAAGACAACCACGCTGCGGCTGGTCGCGGGACTGGAAGAACCCACGAGCGGTCGCATCCTGATCGGGGGAGCGGATGTGACGAATCAGAAATCCTTCCAGCGCCCGGTCAACACGGTGTTCCAGAGCTACGCGCTGTTTCCCCATATGACCGTGCTGGAAAACGTCGCGTTCGGGCTGCGACGACGCAAGATCGGCGATCCGGTCGCCAAGGCACACGAGGCCCTGCTCCTGGTGGAACTTGATCACCTCGCCCACCGAAAACCGCAGCAGCTTTCCGGCGGCCAGCAGCAACGCGTTGCCCTCGCTCGTGCCATCGTCAACCGGCCGTCGCTGCTGCTGCTGGACGAGCCGCTCGGGGCCCTCGACCTGAAACTACGGCGTCAGATGCAGCTCGAGTTGAAAACCATCCAGGAAGAAGTGGGCCTCACCTTTCTGCACGTCACGCACGATCAGGAAGAGGCCATGACCATGGCCGACACCATCGCGGTCATGAACAAGGGTCGTATCGAGCAGATGGGGGAGCCGCAGGAGCTCTACGAACTGCCCAAGACCGCCTTCGTCGCGAACTTTCTTGGCCAGTCCAACCTGTTCACCGGGCCCGTCGTCGGGGCCACGAGCACTGCCATAGCGGTTGATGTTTCCGGTCAGAAGATCGTGGTGCCGTTGGGGCGTGCACACCGAGTTTCGGGCGAGGTCACCGTCGGTGTGCGTCCTGAAAAGCTCACTCTGCACGCCCAGGCGCCCACCCACGATGACGGATGCAACGTGATGGGGCCTGGACGAGTCATCGACGTGTCGTTCAGCGGGGTCAGCACGCAATACCTCGTAGCGGTTCCGGGAGTCGGGACCCTGGTCGTCTTCGCCCAGAACATGGCCTTCGGTCCGGCCGCGCACGTCGGAGCCGAGGTCTGGCTCAGCTGGAACATCGACCATGGTTTCGGGCTCGACGACGATCCGGATGATGCCCCGCGGTTCGAGGCCGATCTCGACACCCAGACCATCGCCCGGCAGCGCCGGTCCTCGTTGATCACGGAGCTTGAGGAGGCCTAGGGATGGCCTTCGCTGCATTCTCAACCGCGACTTCGCCGTCGACCGAGCCGGTCGCCCGGCGGCGCAGCCCGGTGGCGCTGTTCCTGCTGTTGCCGGGCATCCTCTACCTGGTGCTGTTCTTTCTCACGCCGCTCGTGTCGCTGCTTCTGACGTCGTTCCAGGCGCCGCGCGAGTTCGGCGACATCGGCCAATACGACTACGCCTTTCGCTGGCAGAATTATGTCGAGGTCGTCACGACCTACTGGCCGCACATCGTGCGCTCGTTCAGCTATGCCCTCGCCGCGACGTTCTTCGCATTGCTGATCAGCTACCCGCTTGCCTACTTCATCGGAGTAAAGGCTCGGAGGTGGCCGCTGCTGCAGAGCCTCATGCTTGTGCTCGTGATCGCGCCGTTTTTCATCAGCTTTCTGCTGCGCACCCTGGCCTGGAAGCAGCTGTTCTCCGACGAGTCGTTCGTCGTGCAGTCACTGAAAGCGCTGTCCCTGCTGGGGCCGGAAGCCCACGTGACCGGCACCGCTTTCTCGGTGATCTTTGGCCTGACCTACAACTTCATTCCGTTTATGACCCTGCCGTTGTACACGACCCTGGAACGGCTCGATGTGCGCTACCTCGAGGCCGGCAACGACCTCTATGCCAGCCCCTTCCAGGTTTTCCGCAAGGTGACCATTCCGCTGTCTATGCCCGGCATCGTGGCGGGAACCCTGCTCACTTTCATCCCAGCGGCCGGTGACTATATCAACGCCAGTCGGGACTTTCTCGGCGGCACCGGTACCCAGATGATGGGAAACGTGATCGAGGCGAACTTTCTCGTACTGCAGAACTATCCCACGGCGGCAGCCCTGTCGATCATTCTGATGACCGTGATCCTCGTGATCGTGAGTATCTACGTCAAACGATCCGGAACGGAGGAACTGCTGTGAAGCTCTCCCTCGGCAAGTGGCTGCTGCCCGTGTACAGCGGGTTGGCACTGCTGTTTTTAATGATCCCCATCGGCTACACCTTCGTTTACTCCTTCAACGACTCGCTCAAATCGAACATCACCTGGCGCGGATTCACCTTCGACAAATGGCTCAATGTCTGCAACGTACAAAACGGCGCGGTCTGCCAGGCCTTTGGCAACAGCCTGTTCATCGGAGCCGTCGCCACGGTCATAGCGACCGCCCTCGGCACCATGATCGCGATCGCCATCGTGCGTTACCGGTTTAAGTTTCGGTCACAGACCAGCCTGCTGCTGTTTCTGCCGATGGCTACCCCGGAGGTCGTGCTTGGCGCCGGGCTGGCTGCCCAGTTTCTGTCCCTCGGTGTGCCAAAGGACATGCTGACGATTATTCTCGCGCACACGATGTTCTGCATCAGCTTTGTGGTGGTCACGGTGAAGGCGCGTGTTGCGAGCCTGGACCCGGCGCTGGAGGAAGCGGGCCGCGACCTGTATGGCTCGGCCTGGCAGGTGTTTGCGCGCATCACTTTTCCATTGCTACTGCCCGGCATCCTGGCGGCCGCGCTGTTGTCTTTCGCGTTGTCCTTTGACGACTTCATCATCACGAACTTCAACTCCGGCGCGGTGACGACGTTTCCCAAGTACATCTACATCTCGGCGGCTCGCGGCATTCCAGCCGAGGCCAACGTGCTCGCCTCCGCCGTGTTCATCCTCGCGCTGGTCGTGGTCGTGACGGTGCAGGTGTCGGGGGCGGCGAAGGCGCGGCGGCTGGCCAAGCTCAGCTGACCGACCCGGCACCGTGCGAACCTTCGACCTACTGGTCAACCCGGCGGCCGGCCAGCCCATGACCGTCGGCTGGGGCCTCGAAGTGGCGCGGCGCCTCCGTGAAGCAGGAGCCCAGGTCACGGTGACTCGCACCCACAGCGCACACCACGGCCGCCAGGCTGCGACCGAAGGGGCCGGGCGTGGCAACATCGTCGTCGCCGTCGGCGGGGACGGTACGGTCGGTTCCCTCGCCGGCGCGGTCGTGGCGGCGGGCGGCACCCTTGGCCTCGTGCCGGTGGGCCGGGGCAACGATTTTGCGCGGCAATTAGGAATTCCGAACGATCTTGCGGCAGTCGCCGACCTGTTGCTGACCGGATCGGTGCGTTCGGTCGATGTGATCGATGTCAGGGGGCAGATCGTGGTGGGCAGCGTTTACGCCGGGATAGATTCGCTCACGTCAGCGCTCGTCAACCGGGTTCACCGATTGCCGGCCAGGCTGCAGTACCCCATAGCCGCCGTCTGGGCGATCGCTACCCAGCGGGCGACCGAGTATCGCATTGTGATCGACGGCGTGACCCAGAGCATCGATGCACACACCGTGATCGTGGCCAATTCGGGCTTCTACGGTTCGGGCATGCACGTGGCGCCCTCGGCGCAGCTCGACGATGGCCTGCTGGACATCGTCATCTTTAGCGCGGCCGGACGACTGCGGCTACTGAAGGCGCTGCGCCGGGTTTACAGCGGAACGCACCTGCAACTAGCAGAGGTTACGGTGCGGAAGGGGCGGGTGGTGGCGATCGACGCGGCTGGGGCCGTCGCAGCCTACGCCGACGGCGACCGCATCGGGCCGCTTCCGGTCGGGGTACGCGTGCGGCCCGGCGCACTCAACGTGATCGCACCGCCCAGCCGAATCAGCTAAACGTAGCTGGCGCGGATTTCTCCTACCGGCCGTCCGCCGCCGGTCACGGTGAGACCGAGCTCGGGTAGCAGCTGCGCGACATCCGTTCGAGCGATTGCGCCGGCATCGGCCAGCAGGCTCAGCGCGACAGCAGCTGCGGCGCGAAGGTTGCCGTCGAGAATTTTCAGCGCCACGGTGGTGCCGTTCTCGGCGGCAGCGACCATGATGCCCTCGGCGCCGCCCTTCATGAACAGGCCGAGGCGGTCGATCACGATGCTGTCGGAATGGCCGGGTCCGGCCACGACCCAGCCATTGGCGCGCACCGCTTCGGCCAGAAAACCGGCCTCGCGGTAAATCGCAAACGGTGAGTTGGACTTGCTCGTGGCAATGCGCGCGATGCCGCGGGCCAGACCGGTGAGAGAGATCGCGTGCACGGGGGCGCCACAGCCATCGACGCCCGAGGCCACCGGCCGTTCGCCGGTGAAACGTTCAAGCACGTCGAGAATGCGCTTTTGCAACGGATGCGCCGGGTCCAGATACCCTTCCAGTGCCCAACCATTCTGCTGGCACGCGACGAGCATCGCCGCATGTTTACCCGAGCACTCCATGTACACCGGTGCCTTGCTGGCGCCGAGGCGCACGAGGGTGTCGCGCGCGGCGGAGTCGATCGGCCAGGCAGCCGGGCAGGCGAGCGCCGTTTCTGGCACCCCGGCCCGGGAGAGGAGTCCGCGAACGAGATCGACGTGGGCGGCGGTGCCGCTGTGACTGGCGGTGGCGATGGCAGCATCCGCTCCTCGCAGGGCGGCGCCGCTCGCCAGGACCGCCACGGCCTGGAACGGCTTCATCGCCGAACGTGGAAAGACCGGGCTGGTCACGTCGCCGAGCGCCCGCAACACCTCACCATTGGTGCCAAGCACGATTGCCGCGCCGGCGTGCCGGGATTCGACGAAGCCGCTGCGCTCGACGACGGCGAGTTCGACGGAATCGTCGACCGTGAAAGTTTCAGTCACGGCGTCAGTGTGTAGGCGTGGTCAGCGCTGCAGCGTGGGCGGCCATGGCATCGTCGATCACCGAGAGGGCATCGACGATCAGGGCATCGGACAGCGCCAGGCTCGGCAGGAAGCGCAGCACGTTGCCGTAGGTGCCGGCCGTCAGAAGCAGCACGCCGTGCTGGCCGGCGTAGGCCGAGATAGCGCTCACCGCGGCAGCGTTCGGCGTTTTTGTAGTGTCGCCGGTACCGGGCTGCACGAGCTCGATGGCCATCATGGCGCCGTGGCCGCGAATCTCGCCGATGATGTCGTACTTGTTCTTCAGCGCGGTCAGTCCGGCGGTGAGGGACTTCTCGATGCGCATGGCCTCGCCGAGCAGGTTGTTGGCCTCGATCGCGTCAAACACGGCGATGGCCGCGGCGCAGGCGACCGGGTTGCCGCCGAAGGTGCCGCCGAGGCCACCGGGCTGCGAGGCATCCATGATCTCGGCGCGGCCGGTGACGGCAGCGAGCGGGAAGCCGCCGGCGATGCCCTTGGCGGTGAGGACGAGGTCGGGGATCCAGCCGAAGTGTTCGCTTGCGAAGTACTTGCCAGAGCGGGCCATGCCGCTCTGGATCTCATCGGCGATCATGACGACACCGTTGGCGGTGCACCATTCCTGCAGGGCGGGAAGGTAGCCGTCCGCCGGCACCATGAAACCGCCCTCACCCTGGATGGGTTCGACGACGAGGCAGGCCAGGTCGGCTGCCCCGATCACCTTGTCGAGGTAGGCGATGGTGCGGGCGGCCGCTTCGGCGCCGGTCAGGCCGTCGTGGTAAGGGTAGGAACTCGGTGCATGGTAGACGTCGCTGGCGAGCGGGCCGAAGCCGGTGGCGTACGGCATGGCCTTGTAATTCATGGCCATGGTCAGCACGGTGCGACCGTGGTAGGCGTGGTCGAGCACGGCGACGGCGCGACGGCCGGTGTACTTGCGGGCGATCTTTACGCCGTTCTCAACGGCTTCGGCGCCGGAGTTGATGAGCACACTCTTCTTCGGGAAACTGCCCGGAGTGTGCTCGGCCAGCAGCTCGGCGACGCGCACGTACTCTTCGTAGGGCGTGATGGTGAAGAGTGTGTGAATGAAATCCTGCGTCTGTTCGACGGCCGCCGCGACAACGCTGGCTTCGGTGTGGCCGATCGTGGTCACGCCGATTCCGGCACCGAGGTCGATGAATTGGTTGCCGTCAACGTCGACGACGATTGCCCCGTTGGCCTTCTTGATGTAGACGGGGAGCATGGAACTGACGCCATCGGAGACGACCGCTCGGCGCCGCTCATGCAATGCCGCCGAGATCGGACCGGGAATGGCGGTCACGATCTTTCGTTCTTGCGTAACCGAGTACGTCGGTACGGAAGTGGTGGCAGAGTCAATAAGGGTGTCAGTCATGATGACTCCACTTTACCGACCGTGAGCGCGGTGAACCTGAACCGGCTGCAAGAATCTTGTAGAGCCAAGGGAGAAGCATGAACGGAGTGCACGAATATGCGGTGCGGGTCGAATGGACCGGCAATCGCGGAACCGGAACGAGTCATTACAAGGCATACGGGCGCGACCATCTGATCTTGCCGGCCGGTCGGGCATCCACTGATAAGGCCATGATCAGCGGTTCGTCCGATCCGACCTTTCACGGCGACAATGATCGCTGGAACCCCGAGGAGCTTCTGCTCGCGGCGCTCAGCCAGTGCCATCTGCTCTCGTATTTGCACGTGGCCGCCCGGAACGGGGTGACCGTGACGGCATATACGGATGCCCCGGTCGGCACCATGGAACAGCTTTACGGCGGTGGTGGCCACTTCACGACGGTCACGCTACGGCCACGGGTGACGATCACCGACCCCGAGCAGGTCGAGTTCGCGCAGTCGTTGCACGCCGAGGCTGCCCGTGAATGCTTCATCGCGGCCTCGGTGAACTTTCCGGTCGATCACGAGCCGGTAACCACCGCGTAAGGGCCCTCGGCGCTCGAAACTCACGGCTCGGCGAGGTTGGCCGGGGTTGGCCTGGAGTGCGTTTGGCGCAGTAGTACGGTTTGCGTAGTAGTGTGGGATGCGTTGAAGATGCGTACTGATCGAAGGGATACCGATGGATACCACCCAGTTACTCAAGGGGGTGCTCGATATGGCCGTTTTGGCCGTGATCGTCGACGACGACGGCTACGGCTATGACATCGTGCGCCGGTTGCGTGCCGCCGGGCTCGACGAGGTCGGCGACGCGTCGGTCTACGGCACCCTCCGTCGGCTGTACAGCGCGGGGGCGCTATCCAGCTATGTCGTGCCCTCTGACGGCGGACCGCACCGAAAGTACTACGGAATGAACGCGAACGGCCGGGTCATGCTCGCCGAACAACGTGCGAACTGGTCTCACTTCGCCGATACCCTCACCCGGCTGCTCGAACAGCCGCAACCCACAGTTCCCCTACTCACGATCGGCGACAACTCATGAGCGACACCGCCACCACTACCCAGCCCATTCGGGACTTCGCCCTGGCCGTGCGGGCCGCCCTGAGCGATCTGCCGGCCGATGACGTCGACGACCTCACCGACGGCCTCGAGGCCGACCTGACGGAGCAGGCTGCTGACTTCGACGATGCCGATGCTGATGCCCCTGCGCCAGGCTTCGAGCTCGGCGATCCGGTCGCCTACGCCGACGAGTTGCGCGGCGCGGCCGGGCTTCCCGTGCGGGGAGATATGCCGACGGTTCGGGTGTCGACGCTGCGTCGGCTGCGCGCCCGGGCCGGGGGCCTTCAAGCAAACGCGACTCGGCGCGTCCGCTCGAGTGCAGCCGGTGCAGCGGTACTCGACTTTCTGCTCGTGCTCCGCCCACTGTGGTGGGTGCTGCGCGGCTGGATCGTTTATGCGGTCGCGTCGGTCTTTGCGGGTGGCGCCATCAGCACGGTGCCGTCCGACCCCGTGCGTTGGCTCGTGCTCTCCGCCTTCGTGATTTTGAGTGTGCAGTGGGGACGCGGGCACTGGCTACCCTGGCGCTGGCTTCCCGGCTTTCGTTTCGTTGTCAGCGTCTGCGCGATTCTGGTAATGCCTGTGTTGCTTAATTACACGGCCCATCAGGCCAATGTGCAGAACACTGCGTACGTGGAGTACACCCCGTCCCCGACGCCGGGGCTCATGCAGAGCGGCGTGCAGGTAACCAACGTATTCGCCTACGACGCCGATGGCCAGCCGCTCACCGACGTGCAGCTATTCGACCAGAGTGGCCGCGCACTCAACGTGGTCAACGACCCGGTCAATACGAACTACCTGCCGCAGCTTGATGCGGCCGGTGAGCAGGACATGGTCGTGCCGAGCATATTGGTACCGGGCGGCGGCTGGAACGTGTTTCCACTCCGACTGGTGATGTCTGGCGATATCGATTACACCTACGACTCCCTCGGCCAGGCATACCAAGCGGATGCTGCACCCTCGCTGTTCCCGTTCGCCCAGGTACGGCCGCTCGTGCCGGTGTCCGAAACGGGGGAGCCGGCACCAGCGCCATCGCCGACGCCATCGCCGACTCTGGTGCCGGAGCCGACAGCATCCGCTTCGCTGACGGCCGGACCGTGATGCGGCCGGCCACCGATCTGGTGGCGGCCATCAGCCCGTCGGCCATCGACCTGCCGCCCACCCAATCCGTTGACATCACGGACTGGGTTGCCGTACGCGAATACGCGGGGTCGGCGCGAGCGCCTAGGCAGGGTAGGCGGCCACCAGAGCGGTAAGTGCTTCTTCGAGCACGGTCGCAGCGTCGTCGATCAGCTCGTCGGAGATCACGACACTGGGCATGATGCGCAGCACGGAATCCCAGCTACCGGCATCGAGCGCGATGACCCCGTTCGTGGTTGCATGCTTGATTACGGCGGTCAACGCCTCTGGGTAGGGCTTCTTGGTGCCGGGATGCACCAGCTCCACGCCGAACATAGCGCCCTTGCCGCGTACCTCGCCGACGATGGAGAACTTCTCGGCCCAGTCGCCGATGCGCGCCCAGAGTGCGGCTTCGACCCGTTGAGCCTCGCCGAGCAGGTTGTCCCGCTCGATCAGGTTGAACACGGCGAGGGCAGCTGCGGTCGAGACCGGGTTGCCACCGAAGGTGCCGCCGATACCGCCGGGCTGCACGGAGTCCATGATGTCGGCGCGGCCGGTGACGGCGGCGAGCGGAAAGCCGCCGGCGATTCCCTTGGCCGTGGTGACCAGGTCGGGCACGACGTCGTGGTGCTCGATCGAGTACCAGACGCCGGTCCGGGCGATGCCAGCCTGAATCTCATCGGCGACGAATACTATGCCGTTCTCGGTGCAGAATTCGCGAATGCGCTTGAAATAGCCGGGCGCTGGAATGACGATGCCGCCGTCGCCCTGGATCGGCTCGACGAAGAACGCTGCGATCTCGGTCGCTCCGATGTGGGTCGTGATGTAGTCGATGGTCTTCTCGGCCGCTTCGAGCCCGCTGAGCCCGTCTCGGAACGGGTAGCTGGTGGGCACGCTGTAGATCTCACCGGGGAACGGCCCCATGCCGGCGCGCTCCGGCCAGGGGCGGTAGGTCATTGTCATGGTCAGGTTGGTGCGGCCGTGGAAGGCGTGGTCGAGGGCCACGATCGCGCGGCGCCCGGTGAATTTGCGGGCGATCTTCACCGCGTTCTCCACGGCCTCAGCGCCGGTGTTGACCAGAATCGAGTGTTTCTCAAAGTCACCGGGGGTGATCTGGCTAAGCTTCTCGGCCACCGCCACATAGTTCTCGTAGGGCGTTACCGTGAACAGGGTGTGGGTCAGCTTCGCTGCCTGGGCGGATGCTGCCGCCGCGACGTCCGGATGCGCATGACCGATCGTGGTCACCCCAATACCACTGCCGAGGTCGATGATCTGGTTGCCGTCGACGTCGACCAGAATCGCTCCCGCGCCGTGGTCCATGTAGATGTTGGCGAGGGTCCCGGCGCCGCGGGCGACCGATTGCTCTCGCCTGGCCTGAAGTTCAACCGACTTGGGGCCGGGAAGAGCCGTGACGAGTTTGCGTTGCTGGGGCACCGAATACGTTGCAGTCATTACTCCAGCCTATGACTGTCGTCGCTCGCAACCGAATGCCGAAGGTCTACGGCTACAGGCGTTCGCGCGGAAACACCCGGCGGGCGAGACGATTCAGCGTACCGACCGGCGGCGATTCGTTGTAGGCATGAGCCAATTCCTGGCCGGACAGGTCGTGAATGGCCGTCATGATCTCATCCGTCGCCTGGCGTCGGGCCTTGCCCGAGGTCGCCTGGCCGTGATGACTGAGGTCGAGCGGCTTGCCGAAAGCGACCGTGACCTTGCGGATGCGGGGCAGGGTGGTTCCCACCGGCTGAATCTCCTGCGTGCCGATCAATCCGACCGGAACCACAACAGCGCCAGTGGTCAGGGCCAGCCAGGCGACACCGGTACGACCCTTGTAGAGGCGGCCGTCGAGTGAGCGAGTGCCCTCCGGATAGATCGCGAACGCACCCTCGGCGTCGAGCACCGCTCGACCCTCATCGAGGGCGGCCTGGGCGGCCTGCCCGGCGCCGCGTTCCACGCCGATAGCGCCGATCGCTGTGAAGAACGTGCGGGAGACCCAGCCCTTGAAGCCGGTTCCGGTGAAGTAGGTCGACTTGGCGAGGAATTGCACCCGCCGGGTAGCGACGAGCGGAATGACGATGCTGTCGATGAAGGAAAGGTGGTTGCTCGCCAGGATGACGCGGCCGCTGGCCGGAATGTTCTCCCGGCCCAAAATGCGCGGGCGAAACACGACGCGGGCGACGGGCGCCATGATGCCGTAGCCGAGAAAGTAGACGAATCCCGGACGTTTCACGCGTTCGGGTTCGCCCGGCAGGTCCGCAGAAACATCGTGAGGGACGGCTGTGGATTCGCTGTCGCTGGTGTCGGTCGCGTCGTCGTCTTTGGGTTCTGCTCTGGCACCGGTCACCCGTTGACACTACGCCACGGACGGCGTGCACCTAGCATGGAGGGGTGCAGCGAGTAATTATCCTCGGGTCTACGGGCTCGATCGGAACCCAGGCCCTCGACGTTATCCGCGCCAACCCTGAACGATTCGAGGTGGTTGGACTCGCGGCCGGCAGTAACCGCGACCTGCTCGCGCTGCAAGCCCTCGATTTTCAGGTCGAGCACACGGCCCTGGGAGCGGATGCTGCCGAGCAGCTGGTGCGGGACGTCGACGCCGACGTCGTGCTGAACGGCATCACCGGTTCGGTCGGGCTCGGACCGACGCTCGCCGCGTTGAGGGCTGGTCGCACTCTGGCCCTGGCCAATAAGGAGTCGCTCATCGTCGGCGGTGACCTCGTGAAATCGCTCGCGGCGCCCGGGCAGATTGTGCCCGTTGATTCCGAACACTCCGCCATTGCGCAGGCCTTGCTCGCCGGAACCCCGCAGGAGGTGCGTCGACTCGTGCTGACGGCATCCGGCGGGCCGTTTCGTGGTTTCACCCGGGAGCAGCTTTCCCGGGTAACCCCTGCGCAGGCCCTCGCGCACCCGACCTGGAACATGGGGCTCGTGGTGACTACCAACTCGGCCACCCTCGTGAATAAGGGCCTGGAGATCATCGAGGCGCACCTATTGTTCGACGTGGAGTACGACCGCATTGACGCCGTCGTTCACCCGCAATCCGTGGTGCACTCGATGGTCGAATTCGTCGATGGGTCGACGATCGCGCAGGCAAGCCCCCCGGACATGCGGCTGCCGATCTCGCTTGGACTGGACTGGCCGAACCGGGTCGCCGCGGTTGGCGCTCCGATCGACTGGACCGTGCCGCACAGCTGGACCTTTGAACCGCTCGACAACGCGGCTTTTCCGGCCGTCGAACTAGCCAAGAAGGTCGGCCGCAAGGGCGGCACCTATCCCGCGGTGTTCAACGCGGCCAACGAGCAGGCCGTTGCTGCTTTTCACGCCGGACGCATCGGCTTTCTGGACATCGTCGACACGGTGCTGCGCGTGGTCGAATCCCACGAACAGGGCCCGGAACTTACCCGGGAGTCGCTCGCCGAGGCCGAACGCTGGGCGCGCGCCGCCGCTGACCAGCTCATCGCGGCCCACTAACGCACCGCTCAGTCGTCGCGGTCTTCGCGGTTTTCCTTGGCGTTTTCAGCGTCCTTCCTAGCGTTTTCCGCATCGTCCTTGGCCTGTTCGGCGCGGTCCTTGGCGTCCTCGTCGTTCTGCTCCGCGGCCGCGGCTGCTGCCTTCGCCGCTGCCTCCGCTGCGGCCTCCGCGGCCACGGCGGCGGCATCGATCTCAACGGTCAAGTCGTCCCGCACCAGATTGATCGCGGACTGTATCGACGCCGATCGTTCGGCGCTCACCTGGCCGGAAGCGGCCGCCGTGCGCAGGTTCGCTTGCATGGCGGTGAGCAACGACTGGGCGTTGGCGAAGTCTCCGGCGGCGGACGCTTCACTGATCGCCAGAATCTCACTTTGTAGCTGCTCGGCCGTGGTAGGTGGCAGGTCGACGGCGGTGGCCGTGCAGCCGGTCAGTGGCAGGAGGAACAGTGTAGCGGCGGCCAGGGTCAGCCGATGGCGTCGATTCACGGGTTCACGCTTTCCTGTAGCTCTTGAAGGTGGGTGCCGAGCGTGCCGTCCACGGCCGGATAGCTCGGTGGCACCGCTGTTGGCGCTTCGGCCGGGTTGAGCAGGAGCAGGGCGGCGACGGCTACGGCGATCAGGGTGAGCCCGCTCGCGACCATGAGGAGCACCCGGCGGCGTACGGGGCGGCTCGGATTGGCGGGGCGGCTCGGCTTGCGGGGGCTGATGGAGGCGCGGATGCTGGCGGCGGGGGTGCTGGCGGGAGCATCCGTTTTCAGAAGCTCGGTCGGAGCGTCAGCGCCAGCGGCGGCTGGAAGCAACAGCGTGGGGTCGGGCGCGGCGGCCGGCAACAACACGGTGGCAGTTGGCGCCTCTGCGGGCAGCAGCATGGTGGGTGCATCGAGGTTGCTGCTGCCGGTGGCCAGCGCTCGCAGCAACCCGGCGGCGTCGGCGGCGGTGGGCCGGTCGGCGAAATCGCGGGCGGTCATGGCCCGGAGAACGGTGGTCCAGTCGCGGCCGAGTTTGCTGGGAATTTCGGGCTGACGCTGCAGCCGCGCCATCGCCGATTCCACGGCGGTTCCGGGGTAGGCGCGCACTCCGGTGAGGCACTCGAGCAGCACCAGGCCGAGGGAATAAACGTCCGTCGGCGCGCCGATAACTCCACCGAGGGCCTGCTCAGGACTGAGATAGCTCGCGGTGCCGAGCAGTGACCCGGTCGCGGTGAGCCGGGTTTCGTCGAGGAGTCGGGCAATGCCGAAATCGGCGAGCTTGGCGTGCATGTTGCGGCCGGGAAAGCCGGAGGGCGCCAGCAAAACATTCGCCGGCTTGACATCCCGGTGAATGATGCCCTGCTCGTGCACGTAGTGCAGCGCTTCGGCGAGGTCTGCGCCCATCACGGCCACGTCGAGGCTCGGCAGCGGGCCGCCCTCGATGCGGGTGCGCAGGTCGGGGCCATCGACGAGTTCCATCACGATGAAGGTGCGCGGCACGCCGTCGACGAGTGCGGTGCCGGCGTCGAACAGGGTGACCAGCGCGAAGTGGTTCAAGCTCGCGAGCAGGGCGATCTCGCCGCTCTGCCGCTCGGGCTCGGACGCGGATCCGTCGGCGCGAAACAGCTTGACGGCCACGGTGCGGCCCAGAGCGGTATCCAGCGCTCGATAGACGGATGCCATCCCACCGGTGCCGATGAGGCTCTCGATCAAAAATCGGTTGGCTAACCGGCTGCCGACCGGGCCGAGTGTGGCCGGAACGGGCAGCTTCTGCGTGGGAACAGGTTCGTAAGACACGGGACCTCCTGGTACGTCCACCCTCTAGCAAAGCACATGCACCCCCGTATTGGGTGGTTCGACGTTCACCGCCAGCCGCTTTGCAGCTTGATGCGGTTACTCTACGACAGTGGAAAACGTACTTCTGTTCATACTTGGCGTCGCGATCGTCGTCGTCGGGCTCGCTGTGTCCATCGGCCTGCACGAAATCGGCCACCTCGTGCCCGCGAAGCTGTTCGGCGTCAAGGTTACCCAGTACATGATCGGCTTCGGGCCCACGCTCTGGTCGCGTACCAAGGGTGAGACGGAATACGGCGTCAAAGCGCTGCCGCTCGGTGGCTATATCGCCATGATCGGTATGTTCCCGCCCTCCAAGAAGGGCGGAGCCCCCCGCAGTACCACCACCGGCTTCTTCGACCAGATGGTGCAGGAGGGTGCACCGGAGAAGAAAACCAGCGCCCTGTCTACCCTGGTTGACGACGCTCGTCAGGCCAGCGCGGAGACCATCGGTGAGGGCGAAGACCACCGCGCGTTCTATCAGCTCCCGGTCTACAAACGCGTGATCATCATGCTGGGCGGGCCGACCATGAACCTGCTCATCGCGATTGTGATGTTTGCAATTTTGCTCATGGGATTCGGAAGCGCGCAGATCAGCACCACCATCGGCAGCTTGAGCGAGTGTGTGCTGCCCGCATCGAGCGACCGACAGACCTGCGCGGCCACCGATGAAGCGTCGCCCGGTGCCGCTTCCGGTCTGCTGCCCGGCGACCGATTGGTCAGTATCGGCGGCACCGCCATCGCGAGCTGGGAGCAGTCAACCGAGATCATCCGCTCGGCACCCGGTCGCACCCTCGCCGTCGTCGTCGAACGAGACGGTGCCGACGTCGATCTCGCGCTCACCCCCAAACTCACCGAACGCTACGTCTACACGGCTGATAACGAAATTAAAACGGATGCTTCCGGCGCCGCGATCACCGAGAAGGTCGGCTTCGTCGGAATCGGAGCCGCGAGCGAACTGGTACCCCAGCCCGCGACGGCCGTGCTGCCCATGGTCGGCGACAACATTGCCGGAGTCGCGCACGTGATCCTCAACCTGCCCGACCGGCTCGTGGCCGTGGCCAATGCTGCCTTCGGCCCGGGGGAGCGCGAGGTGAACGGACCGATCAGCGTGGTCGGTGTCGGCCGGGTGGCCGGCGAACTGGCGAGCATGGACACCGTTCCGGTGGCGACCAAGGTCGCGAGCATGCTCGGCCTGCTCGGATCGCTCAATATCGCCCTGTTCGTCTTCAACCTGGTGCCCCTGCTGCCGCTCGACGGCGGCCATGTCGCCGGGGCGCTCTGGGAAGGCATCCGTCGATTCTTCGCGAAGCTGTTCAAGCGGCCCGACCCGGGGCCGGTGGACATGGCCAAGCTCATGCCGCTCACCCTGGCCGTGGTGATTCTGCTCGGCGGGATGAGCCTGTTGCTCATCTACGCCGACATTGTCAAGCCAATCAACTTCTTCGGGTAGCCAAGCGCTACCGCGACAGCAGCAGCGCTTCGCCCTGGCCGCCGCCGCCGCACAGGGCCACGGCGGCCTTGCCGGTGCCGCGACGCGCCAGTTCGAGCGCGGCATGCAGGGCGATGCGCCCGCCGCTCGATCCGATGGGGTGACCGATCGCGATGCCACCGCCGTGAATGTTCACCTCGTCGGCGCTCACCCCGAGCACCTTCGACGACTGCGCCACGACCGAGGCGAAGGCCTCGTTGATCTCGATCACGTCGAGGTCTGCCACGGTCCAACCCTGGCGGGAGAGTGCGTGCGCGATCGCATTGGCCGGCTGGGAGTGCAGGGAGTTGTCGGGGCCGGCAACCTGGCCGCTGGCCTCAATCACGGCCAACCAGGGCAGGCCGTGCTTCTCGGCCCAGGCGCGGCTGGTCACGACGACCGCGCTCGCGCCGTCGCTCAGTGGCGCCGCGTTGCCGGCGGTGATGCTTCCCGCCGGGTCGAAGGCGGGGCGCAACCGGCCGAGCGTCTCGGTCGTGCTCTCCGCACGTACACCCTCGTCGGTGCTGATGACGAGCGGCTCGCCCTTACGCTGCGGAACGCTGATGGGCGTGATCTCGTCGTGAAAGACGTCATGTGCGGCGGCAGCTGCGGCGCGCTGGTGTGATGCGGCAGCGATTTCATCCTGCTCGATCCGGGTCTGACCGAGTTCAACATTGGCGCGCTCGGTTGAGAGTCCCATCGAGAGACCGTCGAACGCGTCGGTGAGGCCGTCGTAGGCGGCGTGGTCGAGAGCTGACACCGTTCCGTAGGCCCAGCCCTGGCGTGCCCCCGGCAGCAGGTGGGGAGCGCGCGACATGGACTCCTGGCCACCGGCCACGACGACATCCGCTTCACCGAGCCGTACCAGACGGGCGGCATCGATCACAGCGGCCAGGCCCGAAAGGCACACCTTGTTGAGCGTCATCGCCGGCACGTTCCAGGGGATGCCTGCAGCCACGCTGGACTGCCGAGCCGGGTTTTGCCCGCAGCCGGCCTGCAGCACCTGCCCCATGAGCACGAAATCGACCTGCGCCGGAGCCACTCCAGCGCGGGCGAGGGCGCCGACGATGGCGGCGGCGCCGAGATCAACGGCAGTGAGCGACGAGAGCTGCCCGTTCACGCGCCCCTGCGGGGTGCGGGATCCGGCTAGGATTACGACGTCTGTTTCGTTCATCGGGACTCCTTTGTCAATGAAATGCTACGTACCACCTCCCAGCATATTGGGGCGCTGCGGATATATTCGCCCGCATCGCCACAGCGACGCCGCTCGCGCAGCTGCCGCGCTGATCCGGGGCGACATTCAGCTTTGTACAAGCGACGACAACTAAGCTAGGCAAGTGGCTGCAATCAACTTGGGGATGCCCAAAGTACCTGAGGTACTCGCTCCCAGACGTAAATCCCGTCAGATCAAGGTCGGAAAGGTCCTGGTCGGTGGCAATGCTCAAGTGAGCGTGCAATCGATGACGACGACTCCGACGACGAACATCAACGCGACGCTCCAACAGATCGCCGAGCTCACGGCGACCGGATGCGACATCGTGCGCGTCGCGGTACCCACGCGCGATGACGCCGAAGCCCTGCCGATCATCGCAAAGAAGAGTCAGATCCCCGTCATCGCGGACATTCACTTTCAGCCGAACTATGTCTTCGCTGCGATCGACGCGGGCTGCGCCGCCGTGCGAGTGAACCCCGGCAACATCCGCAAGTTCGACGACCAGGTCGGCAAGATTGCCGCTGCAGCGAAGGCCGCTGGCGTGAGCCTGCGCATCGGCGTCAACGCCGGCTCGCTCGAGCCGAGCCTCATGCAGAAATACGGCAAGGCCACCCCTGAGGCGCTGGTGGAGAGCGCCGTTTGGGAGGCGAGCCTGTTCGAGGAACACGACTTTCACGACTTCAAGATCTCGGTCAAGCACAACGACCCGGTAATCATGGTCAAGGCATACCGACTGCTCGCCGAACGCGGCGACTGGCCGTTGCACCTCGGGGTCACCGAGGCGGGCCCAAGCTTTCAAGGCACGATCAAGAGCGCAACAGCCTTCGGTCTTCTGCTCGGCGAGGGGATTGGCGACACCATCCGTGTGTCGTTGAGCGCCCCGCCGGTCGAGGAGATCAAGGTGGGCCTGCAGATTCTGCAGTCGCTCAACCTGCGCGAACGCAAACTTGAGATCGTTTCCTGCCCGAGCTGCGGCCGGGCCCAAGTAGACGTCTACAAGCTCGCCAACGATGTCACCGACGGACTCGAGGGCATGACCGTGCCGCTGCGTGTCGCCGTCATGGGTTGCGTCGTCAACGGACCCGGCGAGGCTCGCGAGGCTGACCTTGGCGTCGCGAGTGGCAACGGCAAGGGCCAGATCTTCGTGCGCGGCGAGGTCATCAAGACCGTGCCCGAGTCCGAGATCGTAGCGACACTCATTGAAGAGGCCAACCGTCTCGCCGCCGAGATGCCCGCCGCAGAGCTCGGCAGCCCGACGGTGTCCGTCGGCGCGAAGTAGCAGATAGCAACTTTTCACAATCCGGCACACTCCGGCTAGGTGCGCCAGAATGGATCAGTGCTGGGGGTGTTGGCGCGGGTCGCGGTGGCGACGAGGGCACGTTCCACGTGGTCGAGGTCGTCCTGCAAGGCTTTCCCGTGCAGCGCGGTGAGGGTGGCCGCGATGATCTCCGCCGACTCCATGCCGAGGTCGCCGCTCTCCAGTCCGTCGGCAATAACCGGGTAGCGGGCCGGCACCGGCAGACCGAGCGGGGTGCGTTCCACCGTCGTAGCATTCGGTGGTCTCGCCGAGCTTCAGCCGGCGCTTGGCTTCGCGGGCGGAGATGCCGGCGAGTTGGGTGATGAAATCGACCCGGTTGCGGCATCCGTTCTTGTAGGCGAGCGAGCCGGTGCCGAGGTCGGTTTCGGCACGGACCCGATGTCGGTGGTGGCTCGTACGCTTTACATTCGTACAGAGGCACCATCAACCTTGCGACCCAGCGTTTCCAAGGCGGCCAGCACCGCGACGGCTTCGGTGTCGTCAAGCTGACCAAACCGCACCCCGTCCACAGCCGCAGCCAGAATCGCACCGGCCGGGGCAATCGCCGCCACCCGGAAATTGTCGGGTTCCGGCAGAGAGTCGGATGCGGCGGGCGGGGCGGTGAGGGTCATGGCTGCGGTGCCTCCTTCACCCGCCCCAATTATACTGCGACTTGGTCTCTAAGACGAGAGAATCTCAGCATTATGCTGACGGAATTGCAGAAGTTTCTGCGATCCGGAAGAGCTCGGGATCGGTTTGCTTGCGCACGCCCGAAGCCACCATGTGCGGAGGGAACCGCGCTCAAGCACGTCGCTTGGGCCCCATTTTCACTCAGCGTCACCATCGACACCATCGCCGAAGCCGTGGCAAGTGCTGCGGTAACAGACGACTAAGGAATCTCCATGCGAGTAACCAAGTCAATGCCGCTCTGCTCGAAAAAATCACTGCAATGGATACGCGTCTGGCCGCAATCGAGCGCACCCTGAGCGAGGTCGGCTGACCTCGAAGGCTGTACGGTACGTGGGGGAGCGCATCGCGGCGCCCGCGTAAGGTAGACGGGTGCCTACACGTCTCTCCAACTACTTTCTCCGTACTCTCCGCGAAGACCCCTCCGACGCTGAGGTGACCAGTCACCGCCTGCTCGTGCGGGCCGGCTACATTCGTCGCCAGGCCCCGGGTATTTTCGCCTGGCTGCCGCTCGGCCTGCGGGTGAAAGCCAAAGTGGAGCGCATCATCCGTGAAGAGATGACCGCCGCTGGCGCGCACGAGGTTCACTTTCCGGCCCTGCTGCCGCGCGAACCCTATGAAGTGACCGGCCGCTGGGACGAATACGGCGAAGGGCTTTTTCGCCTGAAAGACCGCAAGGGTTCCGACATGCTGCTCGCGCCGACCCACGAAGAGGTCTTCGCGCTGCTGGTGAAAGACCTGTACAGCAGCTACAAAGACCTGCCGCTGTCGATCTATCAGATCCAGGACAAATACCGCGATGAGGCCCGCTCGCGGGGCGGACTGCTGCGCGGCCGCGAGTTCACGATGAAAGATGCCTACTCCTTCGACCACACCGACGCCGGCCTCGACGTCAGCTACCAGCTGCAGCGCGACGCCTACGAACGCATCTTCACCCGATTCGGCCTCGACTACGAGATCGTGCAAGCGGATGCCGGCGCGATGGGTGGGTCCAAGAGCGAAGAGTTTCTGCACCCCACCCCCGTCGGCGAGGACACCTTCGTGCGGAGCGCCGGCGGTTACGCGGCCAACATCGAGGCGTTTCGCACGCTCGTTCCGGCCGACAGAGATTTCAGCGCACTGCCAGCCGCGCAGGTCTTCGACACCCCGAACACCCCGACCATCCAGACGCTGGTCGACAAGGCCAACTCCGAACACCCCCGCCCCGACGGCCGGGTGTGGACAGCAGCGGACACGCTCAAGAACGTCGTGCTCGCGCTCACCAGCCTCGACGGCACGCGTGAACTGATTGCGATCGGCGTTCCCGGCGACCGCGACGTCGACCTCAAGCGTGTCGAGGTGGCCTTCGCGCCCGCCGAGGTTGAGGCCGCCAACGAGGGCGATTTCGCCAAGAACCCCGGGCTGGTCAAGGGCTACATCGGCCCGTGGAGCGTTGGCGGCGCCGTGCTCGGCACGAAATCGACCACCGGCATCCGTTTTCTGGTCGACCCTCGCGTCGTTGCCGGCACCGAGTGGATCACCGGCGCCAACGAAGACAATCGCCACGTGTTCGGCCTCGTCGCCGGCCGTGACTTCGCGATCGACGATGTGGTCGAGTCCTCCGACGTGCGCGCCGGCGACCCGGCCCCCGATGGCTCCGGCCCGGTCGAACTTATTCGCGGCATGGAAATTGGGCACGTGTTTCAGCTCGGCCGCAAGTACGCCGAGGTTCTCGGACTCAAGGTTCTCGACGAGAACGGCAAGCTGGTCACGGTCACGATGGGCTCATACGGCATCGGCGTCACCCGCATCCTCGCGGTCATCGCCGAACTCAACAACGACGCAAAGGGCCTGATCTGGCCCGAAGCGGTAACCCCCTTCGACGTGCACGTGATCGCCACCGGCCGGGACGAGATCGTCTTCGACACCTCTGAGGCGGTCGTCGCCGCGATCGAAGCCACGGGTCGCGAGGTGCTTTACGACGACCGCCGCAAGGTCTCGCCCGGCGTCAAGTTCGGTGACGCCGAGCTCATCGGCGTTCCGTGGATCGTCATCGTCGGCCGGGGAGCCGCCGACGGTATCGTCGAACTGTGGAACCGCCGTACCGGCGATCGCGAGCAGGTCGACGTCGCCGACGTCGCCAAGCACTTCGCCTAAGCGATCTCATCGAGAGCGGATGCTGCCGGCTGGCTGAGCCGGCAGCATCCGCTCTGCAGCGAACCCGCCAAGACGGGCCGAGCCCGCGGGAGTGGGTGACGGGCCGCCGCAGATTCGGGTACCGTAGTATTCAGCCCGCTGCGCGGTTTCGCGGCGGCAAGATCATGCGACTAGATCGTACGTAGAGGAGGCCGGCCATGGACATCGACCTCAGTGTTTTGCGGCTACTGGAGCGCGAAAAAGAGATTCCCTTTGAGGAACTCGTACAAATCATTGAACAGGCGATTCTGACCGCCTATGTCAAGCACATCCAGCAGGATGTGACCAAGCTTGAAGCTTCGAAGATTGCCGACGCCAATCACCCCGGTCAGGAAGTGCCCGACGCGCGCGTCGTTCTCGACCGCAAGACCGGGCACGTCGACATCTACATCCCCGAGCACGATGATGAGGGCAACGTCATCGGCGAAGCCATCGACAACCCGACCGACTTTGGTCGTATCGCAGCCTTCGCCGCCAAGCAGGTCATCAACCAGCGTCTGCGCGACCTGGCCGACGACGCTGTGCTTGGCGAATTCAAGGGCCGCGAGGGTGACATCGTTGCCGGAATCATCCAGCAGGGCCCGAACCCGCGCATGATCCACGTCGACCTCGGTACGATCGAAGCGATCATGCCCCCCGAGGAGCAGGTTCCCACCGAGAGCTACGTGCACGGCGCGCGCATTCGCGTGTTCGTCACGGCCGTCGGTCGCGGACTCAAAGGCCCGCAGATCACCGTGTCGCGTACGCACCCGTCGCTCGTGCGTAAGTTGTTCGCACTCGAGGTGCCCGAGATCGCCAGTGGAGTCGTCGAGATCGTCTCGCTCGCCCGCGAAGCTGGCCACCGCACCAAGATCGCCGTGCGCGCCACGGAGCCCGGCGTCAACGCGAAGGGTGCTTGTATCGGAGAGCTCGGCCAGCGCGTACGCGCCGTGACCGTTGAGCTCAACAACGAAAAAATTGATATTGTCGACTTTTCGCCCGACCTCGCCACCTTCGTCGCGAGCGCCCTGTCGCCGGCCAAGGTGACGAGCGCCTACGTGATCGACGAGTCGATCAAGGCCGTGCGTGCCCTCGTTCCGGACTACCAGCTGTCGCTCGCGATCGGCAAGGAGGGCCAGAATGCCCGCCTCGCAGCTAAGCTGACCGGTGCGAAAATCGATATCCAGCCGGACAGCATTCTGGAGGATGCTGAATAGGGGGTACGATGGAACCCGTTAGAACGTGTATTGGCTGCCGTTCGCGCACCCCTCGATCCTCACTTTTGCGGATCGTTGCTGGGAAATCAGAAATTGTAGTGGATGAAACCGCCACAATCCCCGGTAGAGGTGCGTGGCTGCATGCCCGTGAAGCGTGCTTTCAGGATGCCGTAAGGCGACACGCTTTCGGGCGTGCTTTTCGTGTGACCGGGTCACTGGACGCGAAACAACTAGAGAACAGGCTGAATTGGCTTATGGATAACTAATGAGCGGCTCGAAATGAGACCCGTCCGTTACTAACGGTCTGCCCCTTTCCGGGTGCAGACCCGGAACAGGAGAATTGTGGCTGCGAAACCACGCGTACACGAGATTGCCACCGAGCTCGGAGTCGACAGCAAGGTAGCCCTTGCTAAATTGAAAGAAATGGGCGAGTTCGTCAAGGGACCGTCCTCCAGCGTTGAACCACCCGTAGCGCGTCGCCTTCGCGCGGCTCTCGAAACGGAAAGCGCCGCCGCCAAGGCTGCCGCTCCCGCTGCTGGTGCTGCCGTCAGTGCTGCCACTACGGCAACGCCCGCACGCCCGAGCCACGGCGCCAAGCCCGGTGCTCGTCCCGGCCCCAAGCCCGTTGCTGAACCGGTAGCCCCGGTTGTGGCCGAGGCTGTTCCGGCAGTGGATGCCGCGCCTCTTCCGGTCGCGCCGCTCACCGTGGCCGAGCGCCAGGCGCAGGCCACCGAGAAGGCTGCTGCTGCCCAGAAGGCTGCCGCTGTCGACCAGGCCGCCGCAGCTGATGCCGCCGACAAGCCCGGCACCCACACCCCCGAAGCGAAAGCCACGGAAGGATCGGCTACGCCGGTCAAGCCCGGCATGCCTCGCCCCGGAGCAGCACGACCGGGTAACAACCCGTTCGCCAGCAACCAGGGAATGGGCCAGCGTCCAACCCAGCCGCCGCGTCCGGGTAACAACCCGTTCGCGAGTGCGCAGGGAATGGGCCAGCGCCCCGCGACGCCTACCCCGAGCAACATTCCGCGCCCTCCCGCACCTCGTCCGGGTGCACCTCGTCCCGGCGGACCCGGCCAGGCTGCACGCCCGACCGGTTTCGGTCAGCGTCCAGGCGCATTCCAGCGCCCGGGCGGCGCCCCGGGTGGAGCCGGTGCCGCACGCCCCGGATTCACTCGTCCAGGCGCTCCCGCCGGAGCTCCCGGCTTCGGTCCGCCCCGCCCTGCCGGCGGTGGCGGTGGAGCCGGTCGCGGTCGCGGCCCGGGCGGTGGCACTGCTGGTGCCTTCGGTCGCGGTGGCGGCAAGAACAAGGCGCGCAAGTCCAAGCGCACGAAGAGAGCAGAGTTCGAACTGCGCGAGGCCCCGTCGCTGGGTGGAGTATCCGTACCCCGCGGCGACGGTGGAACCGTTGTTCGTCTTCGTCGCGGAGCGTCCATCACGGACTTCGCCGACAAGATCGACGCGAGTCCTGGAAACCTCGTTACCGTATTGTTCCACCTCGGTGAAATGGCCACGGCAACGGAGTCCCTCGACGAGGCAACGTTCGATGTGCTTGGCAGCGAGCTCGGCTACAAAATTCAGATGGTCTCTCCCGATGACGAAGACCGTGAGCTGCTGCTCGCGTTCGACATCGACATCGACCAGGAACTCGAAGACGAAACCGATGAAGACCTCGAGATTCGTCCTCCCGTTGTCACCGTCATGGGTCACGTCGACCACGGTAAGACCGCGCTTCTTGACGCGATCCGTAACGCCAAGGTCGCCGAGGGTGAAGCTGGTGGCATCACGCAGCACATTGGTGCCTACCAGATCATCACCGAGCACGAGGGTATTGATCGCGCGATGACCTTCATTGACACACCGGGCCACGAGGCGTTCACCGCCATGCGTGCTCGTGGTGCGCAGGTCACCGACATCGCCATTCTCGTGGTTGCCGCCGATGACGGCATCATGCCGCAGACGATTGAGGCGCTCAACCACGCCCAGGCCGCTAACGTGCCGATCGTGGTTGCTGTGAACAAGATCGACAAGCCCGGCGCCAACCCGCAGAAGGTGCGTCAGCAGCTCACTGAATTTGGCCTCGTCGCCGAAGAGTACGGCGGAGACGTCATGTTCGTCGACGTATCGGCCAAGAACAAGACCGGCATCCAGGAAATCCTTGACGCCGTGCTCCTGGTCGCCGACGCCGGACTCGACATGCGCTCCAACCCGAACAAGGACGCCCGTGGTGTCGCCATCGAGGCCCGCCTCGACAAGGGCCGCGGCGCGGTGGCAACCGTTCTCATCCAGTCCGGAACGCTGCGCGTGGGAGACTCCATCGTCGCCGGAACGGCCTACGGCCGCGTTCGTGCGATGGCCGACGAAAACGGTGTTGCCGTTCTTGCCGCCACACCGTCTCGCGCCGTTCAGGTGCAGGGTCTCTCGAGCGTTCCCCGCGCCGGCGACACCTTCCTCGTCATCGAGGAAGACCGCACAGCCCGTCAGATCGCTGAGAAGCGTGAAGCCGCCGAGCGCAACGCCCTGCTGGCCAAGGCTCGCAAGCGCATCAGCCTCGAAGACTTCACCCGTGCCCTCGAAGAGGGCAAGGTCGAGTCGCTCAACCTCATCATCAAGGGTGACGTTTCCGGTGCCGTTGAGGCGCTGGAAGAGTCGCTGCTCAAGATCGAGGTCGACGATTCGGTTCAGCTGCGCATCATCCACCGTGGTGTCGGTGCGGTCACGGAGAGCGACGTCAACCTCGCCACCGTTGACAACGCCATCATCATCGGGTTCAACGTTCGCCCCGACACGAAGGCTCGCGAGCGTGCCGCTCGCGAAGGCGTCGACGTGCGGTTCTACTCCGTCATCTACTCCGCCCTCGAGGACATCGAGAATTCCCTCAAGGGAATGCTCAAGCCCGAGTACGAAGAGATCCAGAGTGGTATCGCCGAAATTCGCGAGGTCTTCAGCTCGTCGAAGTTCGGAAACGTCGCCGGTGTCATCGTGCGCTCGGGTACCATCACCCGAAATGCCAAGGCTCGCGTTATTCGCGAGGGCATCGTGGTGGGGGACAACCTGGGCATCGAGTCGCTGCGTCGCTTCAAGGACGATGTCACCGAGGTCCGTACGGACTTCGAGTGTGGTATCGGACTGGGCAAGTTCAACGACATCCGAATTGGCGATGAGATTGAGACCATCGAAATGAAGGAGAAGCCGCGCGTCTAGCGTTGGTTTTGGGGGTCGGACTTCTCACGAAGTCCGACTTCCGCATTGGGTCGGGTCTTCGCAATTTTTTCCGAAAGGGAAAGAGCGGGGCCCCGTACCCCGATTCCCTGCCGTGCATATTAACAGCGGGGAAAATTCGCTCCGACCCTCAGCTGGTTGGCAGCATCCGTTTGACACGGTGAAAAAGTACAGAACGGCCGGGCGCTTCGGCGCCCGCTAACAAGGAGTGACTCATGGCAGATCCGGAACGCGCCAGAAAAATGGCGGACCGCATTAAAGTCATCATCGCCAAGCGACTGGAACGCGGCCTGCGCGATCCTCGGCTCGGGTTCGTGACCATCACGGACGTTAAGGTCACCGGGGATCTACAGCACGCCTCGGTGTTCTACACGGTCTATGGCTCGATCGAGGAACGCACCGACAGTGCAGCCGCGCTGAAGGCTGCAACGGGCCTGATGCGCAGCGAGGTCGGCAAGAACATCACCGCCCGGCTCACACCGTCGATCGAGTTCATCGCCGATGGCATCCCCGAGAACGCGGCGTTGATCGACGACCTGCTGCGTGAAGCACACGACCGCGATACCGCGACCGAGGACGGCAAGGGCACCGCCACCTACGCCGGCGAAGCAGACCCGTACAAGAAGCCGCGCGAATACGACGTTGAAGACGACGACGACGACGAGTCTGACGTCGATAGGACCGCGAAGCACTAGCACAACCGCCAGATATACCGACCGGGCCCGGGCCCGGAAAGTGGGCCCATGATAGAGCGTGGGCCCGGTTTCCGGGCCTGGGCCCGGTCGCAGTCTTAGGGGGCGGCCGTGGGGGACCGCTCGTAGCGGGTGAAACGGTAGGGGAGCGCGGTGCTGGAGGTGAACCATCCGTTTGGCGGATCTGTGCTGACCTGGGTCCAGGTGGCGTCGAGGGTCGGCGCGAGGGTGTCACCGTCGATCGAGGCGTCGATCTCGGTCACCTCGAGCACGTCGGCGTAGGGCAGCGCAAGCCGGTAGATCTCGGCGCCGCCGATCACCCAGACCGGCCCCTCGGCCAGCGCGAGCGCATCATGGAAATTGTGGGCAGCGGATGCCCCCTCCGCGGCCCAGCCTTGCTGCCGGGTGATTACGATGTTCTGCCGGCCAGGCAAGGGTCGAAAACGCGCCGGCAGCGAATCCCAGGTGCGACGCCCCATGATGACGGCCCCGCCCGCGGTGACGGAACGAAAATGGGCGAGGTCCTCCGGAAGGTGCCAGGGCATGAGCCCGTCGGCTCCGATCACACCGTTCACCGTTTGGGCCCAGATCAAGCCAAGTTTCATACCGCGACCGCGCCTTTGATAGCTGGGTGGTGCTGGTAGTTCTCGAGCACGAGGTCGTCGTACTCGTAGTCGAACAGGCTCGAGCGCCCCGGCTTGACGCGCAGGGTGGGGGAGGGGAACGGGGTGCGGGAGAGCTGCTCGGTGACCTGCTCGACGTGGTTGTCGTAGATGTGGCAGTCGCCGCCGGTCCAAACGAACTCGCCGAGCTCAAGGCCGGCCTGTTCGGCGACGAGCTGGGTGAGCAGGGCGTAGCTGGCGATGTTAAACGGCACGCCGAGAAAGAGATCGGCGCTGCGCTGGTAGAGCTGGCAGGACAGCTTGCCGTCGGCAACGTAGAACTGGAACAGGGCGTGGCAGGGCGCGAGGGCCATATGGGGCAGGTCTGCTACGTTCCAGGCCGAGACGATCATGCGCCTCGAGTCGGGGTCGGTGCGGAGGGTGTCGAGCACCTGGCTGATCTGGTCGATGGTCTCGCCGCCGGGGGTGGGCCAGGAGCGCCACTGCACGCCGTAGACCGGACCGAGTTCGCCGTTCTCGTCGGCCCACTCGTTCCAGATGCGCACGCCCTTTTCCTGCAGCCAGGTCACGTTGGAGTCGCCGCGCAGAAACCAGAGCAGTTCGTAGGCGATCGACGCGAAGTGCACTCGTTTGGTGGTCACGAGCGGAAATCCGGCGGCCAGGTCGAAGCGAAGCTGACGGCCGAACACGCTGCGGGTGCCGGTTCCGGTGCGGTCGGCCTTTCGAGCGCCGTTCTCGAGGGTGTCGCGAAGGAGCGCTGAATACTGGGCATCGGCAGCAAAAGAAGTGGTTTCGGTCACCGGTCAATCGTACGCGGGGAAGACGGGGCGGCTACTCCGGCAGGGTGTAGCCGTCCTGCACGAGTATCGCCAGACCGTCGGCCCTGAGACTGGCCAGCGCGCGCTGTAACTGGGCCGGATCCGGCCAGAGCGTGCCGATTTCGGCATCCGTTACTGCACGGTGGGTTGACCGCAATTCGGCCATGATGAGGCCGCGCACCTGCCGGTCACTTCCCTCGAATTTCTTCTGCACCGTTTTGCGGGTGCCGGTGTACTCGGGGTAGTCAGCGGCACGCCAGGCACATTCGTTCCGGATCGGGCACAGCTCACAGTGCGGGCTGCGGCTGGTGCAGACCACCGCGCCGAGTTCCATGATCGCGGCGTTGAACAGCGCCGCTTCCTGCACGCTCTGCGGCAGCAGCTGGCTCATGGCATCAAGGTCGCGGCCTCGACTGGGCGGCGAAGGCTCTCCGGCTCCAACGATTGCACGGGCGATTACCCGGCGCGTGTTCGTGTCGACGACCGGATGCCGATGGCCATACGCAAACGCGGCCACCGCCCGCGCGGTGTAATCCCCGATGCCGGTTAAGGCCAGCAGTTTGTCCAGGTCGGAGGGCACGACACCGCCGTGCAGCTCGGTGATCTGCACGGCTGCGGCGTGCAACCAGAGCGCGCGCCTCGGGTAGCCGAGGCTGGACCAGGCCCGCACCGCCTCGCTCGGCGGTACAGCGGCCAGAGCAGCCGGCGTGGGCCAGCGCGCCAGCCACTCCTCGAGCCGGGGAATGACTCGGTTCACCGGAGTCTGCTGCAGCATGAACTCGCTCACCAGGATGCCCCAGGCCCCGAATCCGTCGCGCCGCCACGGCAGGTCGCGCGCGTTCGCCACGAACCAGGCGTTGAGCGCGGCGCTGACGCTGGCCGCTTTCACGGGCGGAGAGGGTGTGACGTTCATTCGTTCTAACCTAGGCTCGATTCATGAAGCTGGTTTCCACACCGCGCACCGAATTTCTGCGCACCCTCGCCGCCGAGATCCTGCACAACTACGGCCGTGGCCGCACCATCATTGCCATCGACGGACCGGATGCCGCTGCGCGCGCCGCCTTCGGCGACGACCTTGCCGCGGTGTTCCGAGAAGATGAACTGCACGTATTCCGGGCCAGCCTCCGCTATTTTCAGCACTCCCGTGCCGAACAGCAGCGAATGGCTCCCGATACACCGGACCATCGCTACCGGGTCGGCTACGACTACTCGGCGCTTCGCCGGGTACTCGTCGAGCCCTTTCGCATGGGCGGCAGCACCGGCTTCGTCACCGAAGAGTTCGATCCCGATCGGGATACCTGGATTCAGCCGACCTGGCAGACCGCTCCCGCCGACGCCATCCTGATCATCGACGGCGACTACATCAACCGGCCCGAACTGCACGGACTCTGGTTGTACAGCGTGCTGCTGGAAGGCGCAGCGCTGAACGATTCTGACCTGCGGTACCTCGCCGAGGTTCATCCGCGGGATATCGTGTCGGCCGTGGTCGACACGACCGACGAGGAGGCCCCGCGCCGCGTGTTGACGGATCGCTGCTGACCGCTCGCTCGGCGCTTACCGGAACCGGGCCCAAACTTCGGCCGGGGTCAGGAACCGACCGCTCTGCTCGACCTCGTGCACGAGTTCGGTCAGCAGCGCGTTCACCGGTGCGGCCATGCCAGCTTCGCCTGCGGCGCGCACCACCGCTCCGTTGAGAAAATCAATCTCGGTGCGTTGGCCGCGCGCGAGGCTCTGCAGGGTCGACCCCTGGTTGGGCACCTTGCCCATCCGTGCACGCATCGACAGCGGCAACATTTGGCCGGCCCAGAGTGGCGCGACCGCAAACGCACGCAGCCGCCGGTGCGACAGGCCCTGCAGCGTTCCAAACCGAACCCCGTTAGCGAGGCCGACCCGCACGGTTTCGCGCATGCTCCGGGTCATCAAGCGGCGAAGGTTCGCCCGCCCGATCACCTCCTGCACGCTGAGCCCGGTGATGGCGGGCAGGGCGTTGAGCATATTCACGACGAGTTTGGTCCACTGGGCTCCGACGAAGTTGTCACGGGTGAGGGTGGGGAGTGCAGCGTCAAGAACTGCCTGCCATCGCCGGGTCGCCGCATCGACCGGGCCGGCGCCTCGCCCGAGATAGCTGGGCGCCGCCGTCGTCACGCGCACCCGGCCCGGCCCTTCATAGTGGGCGGCAATGATCGTGATGAGTCCGAAACATTCTGACTGCGGCAGCAGCCGCTCGGCCGTGGTGACCCCGTCGAGCCCGTTCTGCACGACGATCACCGGGGTGCCGTCGAGCACAGCGGAATTCTCGGCAATCGCCGCCGCAGCATCCTGTGCCTTGGTGCAGATCAGCGCGAGGTCGCACGGTTCGACCAGTCGTTCCACAGCCTGCGGCCGCGCAAACCGATCACCGTAGCCACCCGTCAAACGGATGCCTTCGGCCAGCACCGCCGGCAGCGCGGCCCCGCGCATGGTCACCACCAGATCGTGCCCCTGCAAAGCGAGCAGGCAGGCGAAGGTACTGCCCAGGGCGCCAGCGCCGATCACCGCGATTCTCACGGCTCACATACTACGGGCCGGGGCTGGCCGTGCGATTCGCACCATGCCCCCAGTCACACGCTGATATCCTCAGCAGGTGACCAGCGGCCTTCTACTCATTGACAAGGCGCAGGGCTGGACCAGCCATGACGCTGTCGCCCGAACCCGGCGTCTGGCCGGCACCCGTAAGGTCGGCCACGCCGGCACTCTCGACCCCATGGCCACCGGACTGCTCGTCCTCGGCATCGACAGTTCGACCCGGCTGCTCACCTATGTCGTCGGCCTCGACAAGGAATACCTCGCGACCATCCGCCTCGGCCAGTCCACCACAACGGATGACGCGGAGGGCGACGAACTCACCCGCGCGACCGCCGAGCAGGTCGCCGCCATCAGTGCCGCGGCCGTTGCGGCCGGCATCACGGACCTCACCGGTGAGATCAGCCAGCAGCCGAGTGCGGTCAGCGCCATCAAGGTTGACGGCAAACGCGCCTACGCCCGGGTGCGCGCGGGCGAAGACGTACAGTTACCGTCCCGCCCGGTGACCGTGAGCGAGTTCGAACTGCGCACCAGCACGCACGGAGACGGCTTTCTCGACCTCGAGGTGCGCGTCGAGTGCGCCTCCGGCACCTACATTCGCGCCCTGGCCCGCGACCTGGGCAGAGCGCTCGGCGTCGGCGGACACCTCACGGCGCTTCGCCGCACCCGCATCGGCCCGTTCCGCATCGAAAACGCCGCCACCCTCGAGCACATCGACGTTGTCGCCCAGCTCATTTCGCCAGCGGATGCTGCCACCCGCCTGCTTCCACGCCTCGATCTGTCGAGGGAAGAGGCCATTGACCTCGGCCACGGCAAACGCATCACCGTCGAGCGCGACCCCACCCGCACCGGACCGGTCGCCGCGATCGCTCCCGATGGTCGACTGGTCGGACTGGTCGAATATCGCGGTGACCAGGCCAAGTCGCTGCTGAACTTCGCGCAAGATAAACCAGACACGGCAGATAAACCAGACACGGCCGACGCCAGCGAATCGACACCCACCCCATGATCGAATGGTTCACCTGGCTGCAACTGGCCATCGCCGTGCCCGGCGGACTACTCTGCGTAATCCTGGGCCTCGCCGGGCGGAAGCCCACCGACCTCTCCATGGGCGCGACCGCACTGGTGGAGTTGTTGTTGATCGTGCAGCTCGCGGCCGCAATCGCGGCGCCGCTGGCCGGCAATGATGCCACCGGCAACCTGCTCGAGTTTTACACCTACCTGGTCAGCGCCATTGCGCTACCCGTCGTGGCCGGATTCTGGGCGCTGGTGGAACGCAGCCGCTGGAGCACGGTCATCCTCGGGGTGAGCAGCCTCTCGGTCGCCATCATGGTCTACCGCATGAACCAGATCTGGAACGTGCAGGGCAGCTGACGCGGTTCCGGGTTCGCTGCGGATGCTGCAATAATTACTGAACCAGATGAATGCCGAGCAATGACAAAATCCGAGACCACAGAGTCCGCCCCCTCCCGCCGGGTGAGTGGCATTGGCCGACTCCTCATTGCCGTCTATGGGGTGCTGGCCCTCGCGGCCACCGGGCGTTCCTTCGTTCAGATTGCCTCCGAGTTCGTGGATGCCCCGCTCGCATACTCACTGTCGGCCCTCGCCGCTGTCGTCTACATCGTTGCGACGGTTGCACTGATCAAGCGCAGTCCGCGCTGGTATCGCATTGCCTGGATCACGATCAGCTTCGAACTGCTCGGCGTGCTCGTTGTCGGAACGTTGAGCCTGGTCGACCCTGCATTGTTCCAACATAAAACGGTCTGGTCGGTCTTTGGTCGGGGCTACGGCTTCGTTCCCCTCGTGCTGCCACTTCTGGGCATGTGGTGGCTCAGACGCCACCCGGTGTCGGTGGTCGCGGGCCGGGCGCTGCCCGAGGGGCGCGCATGAAAACCCTGTACGGTGTCGACTCGGTACCGAGCGCCTGGCCCGCCTCGGCCGTGAGCATCGGCAAGTTCGACGGTGTGCACGCCGGGCACCGGGCGGTGATCGCCGAGCTCAAGGCCATCGCCGACCGTGAACAACTCTCGACCGTCGTTGTCACGTTTGACCGGAATCCGCTCGCCCTGCTCTCTCCAGCCACCTGCCCGAGCACGTTGGTCAGCGCAGAGCAGAAACTCAACCTGATCGCCGAGACCGGGGTCGATGCAACGTTGCTGCTCGAGTTCAACCACGCTCTGTCCAGCCTTCCGCCTCGTGAATTCATCGAACGCATTCTGGTGACGGCGCTGCACGCCCGGTTTGTGCTGGTCGGTCGTGACTTTCGCTTTGGGGCGTCGGGCGCTGGCGATGTCGCCCTGCTCCGTGACCTCGGCACCGAGTTCGGCTACGAGGTGCGCCTGATTGACGATGTGAAGCCCGACGGGCATCGCCGAGTGTCATCTACCTGGATCCGCGAGTTGCTCGGCAGCGGCGCGGTGACCGAGGCCGGCCGGTTGCTCGGCCACCTGCCAACCGTGCGCGGCATCGTCGTGCACGGTGCCGCGCGCGGCCGCGAGCTGGGATTTCCCACCGCCAACCTGTCGGCCGACTCCGACGGACTGATCCCCGCCGACGGCGTCTATGCCGGCTGGCTGAGCGATGCCGGATCACGCTACCCGGCAGCCATTTCGGTGGGCAATAATCCCACCTTCGACGGCGTGGCCCAGAAGCAGGTCGAAGCGTACGTGCTCGACGAGGTCGATCTAGACCTCTACGACCACGTCGTGGATGTATCGTTCGTAGAACGTATTCGCGGCATGGTCGCTTACTCGGGCATCGATCCGCTGATCGAGCAGATCCGCGATGACGTTGCGCGGGTTCGAGTGATTCTGGGCCGCGAAAGCTCGCGCTAATCGCCGGGTGAGCGTGCTGACGGCTTCGGGGTCATTCCCGGGGCAGTTTGCCCGGGTACGCTGGGCAGACCAATATTTTCCTGGGGGCTCCATGTCACAACAAGCACGAGCAATAGAAACGCGGGCGGCGATAATCCGCGGCGCCGCGGAAGCTTTTGAGCAGCGCGGGTACGGAAGTACGTCACTCGCGCAGGTGAGTGCTGCCGCGGGGGTGACCAAAGGAGCACTGTACTTTCACTTCGACTCCAAGGAGGCCCTCGCGGTCGCCATAATCGAAGCTCAGCACGAGAAATCGGTCAATGCCGGTCGTCAGCTGCTCGACGACAACATGCCGGGCCTCCGTGCCCTCGTTTCCATGTCCTATGAGCTGGCTCGCCAACTACGCGATGATCAGGTCGTCAGCGCCGGTGTGCGCCTGACCATCGAGGCCGTGAATTTCTCGACGCCGGTGTCCGCGCCCTACCGGGACTGGATGGTCACCTGCGAGCAATTTTTGCGGCAGGGGATTGCCGACGGAGACGTAGCGCCAACGGTCGACGTGCCGGCCGCGGCACGGTTTTTCACTGCTGGTTTCACGGGGGTGCAGGTGGTCTCGGACGTGCTGACCGGGCGCAGCGACATCGACCAGCGTTTGAGCGAAATGTGGGCGTTGATACTGCCCGGCCTTGTTGCTCCCGAACGCTGGGACGACCTGAAGGATCTGGCCGCGGACGTGCAGCGGCAGCGCGCCGCGGCTCTCCCGTAGACTATGTAAGTGAATATCGCCGTGTCCCGCCGACTGTGGCCGGGACGCGGCCTTGCCCTCCTGGGCATAATCCTGGTCGCCGCGAACCTGCGCACCGCCGTCGCCGCCCTCTCGCCGATCGTGGCCGAAATCAACGTCGACATCCCACTCGGTTCGGTGTCGCTCGGAGTGCTCGGCATGCTTCCTCCGGTGTGCTTCGCCCTGTTCGGCATCTTCACCCCCATGATCACCCGGCGCCACGGCCTCGAAACACCCCTCGTGCTCGCCCTCGTCGCGATCCTGCTCGGTCACGTCACCCGCGGCCTGTCCGGCTCGATCACCATGCTCATCATCGGCAGCGTCATCGCGTTCGCCGGGCTCGGCATCGGCAATGTACTGCTGCCTCCTCTGGTCAAGAAGTACTTCCCCGACCGTGTCGGGCTCGTGACAAGCCTCTACGTAACAGTGGTGTCCCTGAGTACCCTGGTACCGCCACTGATCGCGGTTCCGGTAGCGGATGCCGCCGGCTGGCGCATCTCGCTGGGTATGTGGATGCTCCTCGCCCTCCTCGCCCTGGTGCCCTGGATCACCATGCTGGTGCGGCACCGCGCACGAACGCCCGGCCCGATCGTTGACGAGGCCGACGCCACCATTCTCGGGCGCCTCTGGAAGTCGTCAATCGCCTGGGCCCTCGCGGGGGTGTTCGCGGTCTCGTCGCTCAACGCCTACGCCATGTTCGCTTGGCTGCCGCAACTGCTCGTCGACACCGCCGGGGTGAGTCCCGCCCAGGCAGGAACGCTGCTGGCGGTGTATGCCAGCATGGGCATCCCGTGCGCACTGATCATTCCGGCTCTCACCGCGCGCATGACCAATGTCGGGCCGCTCGTCTACGTCGGCGTGTTCGCGTTTGTCGCCGGTGACCTCGGGCTGCTGTTGGCACCGGAGACCCTGACCTGGCTCTGGGTCAGTCTCGCCGGCCTCGGGCCACTGTTCTTTCCCCTCGCGCTCGTGCTCATCAACCTGCGCACCCGCACTCACGCCGGTGCAGTGGCCCTAAGCAGCTTCGTGCAGAGCATCGGGTACACCCTGGGAGCGCTCGGGCCGCTGGTCTTCGGTCTGTTGCATGAACTCAGCGGCGGGTGGACCTGGCCGCTTACTTTTCTGCTGGCTACCGCGTTGGCCATCATCATCGCCGGCGCGGTGATCGGTCGTCCGCACATGCTGGAGGACGATTTGACCCGTCCCACTGATTGAGTTCAGGGCACAAGCTCGGCGCGGTGGATCAGTGCCGCGGCGCCGATCAGCGGGCCGTCGCCTGACAAAGCAGACGGTAGCACTCGCACCCGGGTCGCATAGGCGAACTGCACCCGCCGGGCGATCGTTTCCCGTGCGAAATCGAGCAGGTCGGGCGTGACATTGGCGAAGCCACCACCGATAGTGACCACGTCGAGATCGAGCAGTGTCGCTGCGGAGGCAATGGCCTGACCGAGCGCGCGGCCGCTGCGCGTTACGGCAGCGATAGCAGTCGGGTCGGCGGTTGAGTAGGCCTCCGCGAGGTCTTCTCCCGACTCGCCAGTGAATCCCCGCGTCCGTGCCCAGGCGACAGTTTTCGGTCCTGACGCGATTGCTTCGATGCAGCCGACGCCGCCGCAGGCGCACGGATCGTCAAAGCCGCCGACCTCGATGTGGCCGATATGGCCGGCATTTCCGGTTGGCCCCGACACGGTGACCCCACCGAGAATCAGGCCGCCGCCGATGCCGGTCGAAACGATCATGCCCATCAGGTTGTCGACGCCTTTTCCTGCTCCCACCCAGTGTTCGGCAAGTGTGATGCAGAGCCCGTCCATACGCAAACGCACCGGCAGATCGGGAACGAGGGCGACGATGAGGTCTTTGAGGGGATATTCGCGCCAGACCGGAAGGTTTAACGGTGACACCGCCCCCTGCTGCAGGTGAATCGGCCCGGCACAGCCGATACCAACTCCAACCAGGTCCGCACCGGTGGGCAGGCTCAAGCGGGTTTGGCGTACCGCAGTTGTGAGCGCGACGGCGAGTTCTTCACTCGAAGCGCGCGCCCCGGTTGCAGCGCGGTGCCGACTGGAAGCGAGCACCACGCCGCGGTCGTCGACGAGGGCGGATTCGACCTTGGTACCCCCCACATCGACGGCGAGAACGAACCGGGGCGCTGCAGGGCTGCTCATGTATTTATCGTACTGGGCGCGATCGTGGCCGTTTTCAGGGCCGAAATGTGCTCAGATGAGCAATAATATCCACAGGTGTTGATTCGCTCGGCGGACCGCCCTAAGCTGGCGTCAAACGATTGGACCGCGACCCCTACATGAGCGATACCGACGAACTCCTCTCTATCCGCGCTGCCGAGCTCTATTACGAAGAGAATCAGACGCAGGACGAGATCGGCGTGATTTTGCGCCTGACCCGCTGGAAGGTCGGCCGGTTGCTGGCAAGCGCGAAGGCAAACGGGTTCATCCGCATCGAGATCGTGCACCCGCGCGCGCGCCGCCTGCCGATCGAGCGGCGACTCCGCGAATCGACCGGCCTCACCGATGCGATCGTCGTTTCCTCCGCGGGGGTGTCGAGCGAAGCCGAACTGCAGTCGCGCACCGCTCAGGCCGCCGCGGACTATCTCACGAGCCTGCGCCCGATTCCGCGCACCCTCGGCATCAGCTGGGGTCGTACCCTGCACGACGTGTCTCTGCACCTGAAGGAGGGCTGGGCGCCGGGGGTGAATGTGGTTCAGATCAACGGTGGCGTCAGCCTGAACCAACGCACCGGCACCGCGGCATCCACTGCCGTGACCATCGCCCACAAAGCCGATGGCTCGGCCACCCTGCTGCCAAGCCCCGCCATCTTCGAACGCCTCGAAACCAAGCAGGCGATGGAAGCCGACCGCACCGTCGCCGGGGTACTCGCCCTGGGCCGCAACGCGCAGGCCTACCTCTTCAGCGCCGGCCAGGCAGATGCGAATTCCGCCCTCGTTGATAGTGGTTACCTGAGCGTGGAACAGATCGACGACCTCGTCGCGCGCGGCGCCGTCGGCGACGTAGTTGGCCGCTATATCGATGCAAACGGCCGCATCGTCGACCCCGAACTCAATGAACGAACGGTCGGTATTCAGATCGACCAGTTGCGCCGCGCCCCGCTCACCATCGCAGTCATCTCCGGAAACAAAAAGCATGCCATCGCCCGCGCCGTCGTGCGCAACGGGCTGTGCACCGTGCTGGTGACCGACGAAGACACCGCGAACGCTCTGCTCCAGGAAAAGGACACCCCATGACCCAAAGCCCTCTGGCCACCTACCAGCCTGACCAGCGTGCCCTCGCGTTGATCGGCGGGGAGGCCACGGACACCAACCTGCGCCGGTACCTGCAGGGCATCCCCGGAATCGACGCCGTCGGCCTTGAAGCCCGCGCCGCCGACCTCGGCACCCGTTCGATCAAGACCAGTTCCAAACGCTGGGCGATCGACACCATCATCGGCCTAATCGACCTCACCACACTTGAGGGCGCCGACACGCCAGGCAAGGTGCGCTCGCTCGTGGCCAAGGCCCTTGTGCCCGACCCTGGCGACCCTGGCACACCCCGTGTCGCAGCGGTCTGCGTCTACGGCGACATGGTCGGTGCTGCGGTCACGGCGCTCGGCTCAGCCCACGCGGCGGCCGGTGAAACCGAGGGCAGCGGTGTTCAGGGGGTACGCGTCGCAGCGGTCGCGACCGCCTTCCCGAGCGGCCGCGCTTCCCTCGCGGTCAAACTCGCCGATGTGCGCGACGCGGTAGCGGCCGGCGCCGACGAAATCGACATGGTCATCGACCGTGGAGCGTTCCTGGCCGGCCGGTTCGGCCAGGTCTACGACGAGATCGTCGCCGTGAAAGAGGCCTGCCGCCGCGCCGACGGGTCGATGGCCCACCTCAAGGTGATTCTCGAGACCGGCGAACTGAACACCTACGACAACGTGCGCCGGGCCAGCTGGCTGGCCATCCTGGCCGGAGGAGACTTCATCAAGACCTCCACCGGCAAGGTCGCCCCGGCCGCGACGCTGCCCGTGACGCTGTCGATGCTCGAGGTCGTTCGGGACTGGCACCGTCTCACCGGCGTGCGCATCGGTGTGAAGCCGGCCGGCGGCATCCGCACCTCCAAAGACGCCATCAAATACCTTGTGACGGTCGCCGAAACGGTGGGGGAGGAGTGGCTGACGCCGCACCTGTTCCGGTTCGGCGCCTCCAGCCTGCTGAACGACGTGCTGCTGCAGCGCCAGAAGATGACGACCGGTCACTACTCCGGCCCCGACTACGTGACGATTGATTAGGGAACGACCATGAAATTTCTTGACTACGCCCCGGCCCCCGAGTCGCAGGCCCTGCTGAGCCTCAAAAGCGATTACGGTCTGTTCATCAACGGCGACTTCACGGCCGGCCGCGGAACCCCGTTTCAGACCATCAACCCGGCCACCGAGCAGCAGATCGCGGTGATCGCCACCGCCAATGAAGCGGATGTCGACGACGCCGTCGCCGCCGCCCGCCACGCCTACGACGGGGTCTGGTCCCGGCTCTCCGGCAGCGACCGCGGCAAGTACCTGTTTCGTATCGCCCGCCTGGTGCAGGAACGCGCCCGCGAACTGGCCGTCGCGGAAACCCTCGACAACGGCAAGCCGATCAAGGAAACCCGCGACGTCGACATTCCCCTCGTCGCGGCCTGGTTCTTCTACTACGCCGGCTGGGCAGACAAGCTTGACCACGCGGGAGTTGGACCGAACCCAGCCTCCCTCGGCGTCGCCGCCCAGGTCATTCCGTGGAATTTTCCGCTCATGATGCTGGCCTGGAAGATTGCCCCTGCGCTTGCCGCTGGCAACACCGTCGTGCTCAAGCCTGCCGAAACCACCTCGCTCACCGCGCTGCTGTTCGCCGAGATCCTGCAGCAGGCCGACCTGCCGGCCGGCGTCGTGAACATCATCACCGGCGACGGAAGCACGGGAGCGACCCTCGTCAACCACCCGGGCGTGAACAAGGTCGCGTTCACCGGTTCGACCGCGGTCGGCCGGGCCATTGCCCGTTCCGTCGCCGGAACCGACAAAAAGCTCAGCCTCGAACTCGGCGGCAAGGGTGCCAACATTGTTTTCGATGACGCCCCGATCGACCAGGCCGTCGAGGGAATCGTGCGCGGCATCTTCTTCAACCAGGGCCATGTCTGCTGCGCCGGCAGTCGCCTGCTGGTGCAGGAAAGCATCCACGACGACGTCATCGACCGGCTCAAGCGCCGGATGCAGACGCTTCGGCTGGGCGATCCCCTCGATAAGAACACCGACATCGGCGCCATCAACAGTGCCGAACAGCTCGCTCGCATTCGTGAGCTGTCCGACCTCGGAGAGCAGGAGGGCGCCGAACGTTGGAGCGCCGATTGTGTCATCCCCGAAAACGGGTTCTGGTTCGCGCCGACCATTTTCACGAACGTCTCGACCAGCCACCGCATTGCCCGTGACGAGATCTTCGGCCCGGTGCTTTCCGTGCTCACCTTCCGCACCCCGGCTGAGGCCATCGCAAAGGCGAACAACACCCCCTACGGCCTCTCGGCCGGAATCTGGAGCGATAAGGGCAGCCGCATTCTCGCCGTCGCCGACAAGCTGCGTGCCGGCGTGATTTGGGCGAACACCTTTAACCAGTTCGACCCGTCGAGTCCTTTCGGCGGCTATAAGGAGAGCGGCTATGGCCGCGAAGGAGGCCGCCACGGCCTTGCCGCGTACCTGAAGCCGGCCGTGCGCACCGGCTCGCGGTCGATCGCCGCCGCCGACCACCGGACGCTGTCCGTTTCCAAGAAGTCCGCATCCGCCGGCAAGAAGTCCGCATCCGCAGAGAAGGCCGCCAAGTGAACCGCCTCGCCATTCCTAAAACGTACAAGCTCTACATCGGCGGTAAGTTTCCACGCAGCGAATCGGGCCGCGTCTACGAGGTGCTCTCGCACACGGGCGACTTTCTCGCTAACGCCGCCAAAGGCAGCCGCAAGGATGCCCGTGACGCGGTCGTCGCCGCCCGGAGCGCGCTCGGCGGCTGGGCCGGCGCCACGGCCTACAACCGCGGCCAGGTGCTGTACCGCATCGCCGAACTGCTCGAGGGCCGCCGGGCGCAGTTCATCGCCGAAATTATGAGCTGCGAGGGCGTCAACGCCGCCGTCGCGAGCGCTCAGGTCGACGAGGCCATCGATCGCTGGGTCTGGTACGCCGGCTGGGCCGACAAATACGTGCAGGTCGCCGGCAACGCCAACCCGGTTTCCGGCCCGTTCTTCAACCTTTCCGTACCCGAACCGACGGGTGTCGTCGCGATCATCGCGCCGCAGGGCACCGAATCCCTGCTCGGTCTGGTCAGCGCGATCGCGCCAGCCCTCGTCGCCGGCAACACCGTCGTCGTCGTCGCCAACGAGATCGCTCCGCTCTCAGCGATCAGCCTGGCCGAGGTGCTCGCCACGAGCGACGTACCCGGCGGTGTCGTCAATATCGTCACCGGTTCACCGACCGAGATCGCGCCCTGGCTGGCCACCCATGCCGACGTCAACGCCCTCGACCTCGTCGGTGCCGGCGACCTCGACTGGGTGGAGCTGCAGATCAGCGCCGCCGACACGCTCAAGCGGGTGCTCCCGCCCGAGACCGGCGCGGATGCTGCCGCACCGGCATTGAATCGCATCCTTGCCTTCACCGAAGTGAAGACGGTGTGGCACACCAAAGCTATTCTCTGACCTGCCACGCTCTGACCCGGTTCGGGGCATCCACTCAGGGCCGGGCCAGCGGGACGCGATAAACTCCGCCCCATGACCTTACGCAGAGCACTTGTCACGGGCGCTACGGGCTACATCGGCGGACGCCTCGTTCCCAAACTCTTGGAGGCCGGCTTCACGGTGCGGGTGCTCGTGCGCACGCCGTCCAAACTGCGCGATGTGCCCTGGGTCGATCAGGTGGAGGTCGTGCAGGGTGACCTCGGCGACCTGACCTCGGTGCGGCGCGCCTGCGCCGACATCGACGTGCTCTACTACCTCGTGCACTCTATGGGCGCGGCCGGTGACTTCGAGGAAACCGAGCACCTGGCAGCCGAGAACGTCGCCCACGCTGCGGCCGAAGCCAACGTTCAGCGCATCGTCTACCTCGGCGGTCTGCACCCCGACACCGACACGCTCTCGGCCCACCTGCACTCCCGCAGGGAGGTTGGTCGCATCCTGCTCGACAGCGGGGTACCGACCATCGCGTTCCAGGCCGGCGTCGTCATCGGTTCCGGCTCGACCTCGTTCGAGATGATCCGCCACCTTACCGACGTGCTGCCATACATGCCAGCGCCCAAGTGGGTACGCAACAAGATCCAGCCGATCGCCGTGCGCGACGTGCTGTACTACCTGCAGGCCGCGGCCAACCTGGCGCCCGACGTGAACCGCACGTTCGACATCGGCGGCCCCGATGTGCTGCGCTACGGCCAGATGATGAACGGTTACGCCCTCGAGGCCGGCCTCAAACAGCGGGCGATCGCCGCGCTGCCCGTGCTGACACCGTGGCTGGCGTCGCAGTGGGTGAACCTGGTCACGCCGATTCCGCGCAATCTCGCCATCCCCATCATCGCCTCGCTGCAATACGACTGCGTCGTGCACGAGAGCGACATCGACGAGTACATCCCCAAGCCGGAGGGCGGGCTCACCGGCTATCGACGGGCGGTGCGCCTGGCGCTTGGCCGCATGCGTAACGGTGACGTCGAGACCAGCTGGCGTAACTCGTCGATCGAGGGTGCGTCGAGCAACCCGCTGCCCAGTGACCCGGACTGGTCCGGCCACGCCTTCTACACCGACCTGCGTGAAAAGACGACCCCCGCAGCGCCCGAGGCACTGTGGCGAGTGATTGAGAGCATTGGTGGCGAAAACGGGTGGTACTCCTTTCCGCTCGCCTGGGCGGTGCGCGGCCTGATGGACAAGGCGGTGGGCGGTGTAGGACTGCGCCGCGGCCGCCGCAACCCCGACCACCTGCACACGGGTGAAGTACTCGACTTCTGGCGCGTCGAGCAGATCGATCACGGCAGCTTCCTGAGGTTGCGCGCCGAGATGCGGGTACCCGGGCGGGCCTGGCTGGAAATGAGCGTCACCCCGACGGATGCCGGCGGCTCGCTCTACCGGCAGCGCGCAGTGTTCTTTCCCCGCGGCCTCGGCGGTCGGCTGTATTGGGCGGCGATCCTGCCGTTCCATGGCATCATCTTTGAGGGCATGGCCACCCGCATCACGGCGACGGCCGCGGCGGAACGCGAAACCAAGGCGGAGTATCCGCTCGGGACGGTGTCGCGCTCTCAGGACGCCTGATCCGGGGGTAGAACGTGCGTATACTCTGAGAATTCTGGTCGCTCGACCCGATTCGAGGCATGATGGTCTACGAGTAGGAGGTCACTGTGTCAGTTTCTCTCGCCTTTTTGGGTGACGGCCTCGTGTCGGGCGGTCAGTGGGATGAATGGTTTCCCGAGCATGTCGTGCACAATCTGGCGGCGAGCGGCAACTCCACCGACGAGGTGCTTTTGCAGCTTGATCAGGTTATAGAACTGCGGCCCAATGCCATCGTGATCGGGGTAGGAACCAATGATCTCGGCTGGCGCAGGTCCGACGAATACGTTGTGCGCAACCTGGAAACCATTCTGCACACGCTACGGCGCGCTCTGCCGGACACTCGCATCATGGTGCAGTCCGTTCTGCCTCGTGACCGGGCTTTTGCCGCGACAATCCGCTCCATCAATCGTCATATCTGGCAGTACGCTCCCACCCAGCACGTGCAATACCTCGATCTCTGGCCAGCCCTCGCCCTGCCTGACGGCGAACTCGACCCTGTTCTGGGCATCGACCGCCTGCACCTAAACCCAGCCGGTTACGCTGCCTGGCTGGCCGAGTTGAAGCCGGGGCTGGAGATGTTGTTTGAACGCCCGCCATCGACGACGTCGATTCCCATTCAGCACGCCTGAAGACCCAGCACGCAAGCCAGGCAGCGGCCAGCTGCGCGCTCGGTAGAATAGATCCATGTTTTGCTCTGCCCGCCCCGCACATATCCTCACTCTCTCTGTCAGCTCCCCTCCGGCGGCCGCGACAGCATCGTGCCTGGGAAGCTCCTTGCGTTCCGGCAGTGGCTTCTCTGGCAGCGATTGGTCCAGCAGGGGCAGTGGCGTCTGATGGGACGTGTAATGGGCACCCCAGCCGCACCGACATTCACCCGCGCGGCTCTCGCGCCGGGCCTTTTGGGAGCCATCGTTCTGCTCGCCGGACTGGCGCTTCTTGACGATGAGAGTTTCATCATCATCCGTTACGCGGTCAGCATTCTGGCCCTTATTATCTGTGTCTTCGTGATTCAGGCGCGTTCCTGGTACTGGCTGGTCGGTCTCGTTCCGATGGCCGTACTGTGGAACCCGGTCGTCATTATTGACCTCAGCGGTCAGGGCTGGGTTTCGGCACAATTCATCGCGGCGATCATTTTCATTGTGGTCGGTCTGCGCACTAAAGTGCCGGTTCGCAAGGACTGAACGTCGGGCGTAGACTACTACCGCGTTGAGAGAACTCGGGTCAGGTCTCTACTGTGCGCTCGTATGCGGTGGAAGTTTTTCGTAAAATCAATGTTTTGACATCGTTGATTTGATGGCACCGGCGCTGCGACAGCATCCGCTTGACTTTGGGTCTGGCGTCAGATCGTGACCCGTGCCGCGTTTGGTGAATCGAATGTTTCTGCACACCATAAAACGATTTGCGCAAACGCAGCGTTCCGGTAAGACCAAAATGACCGTGACCGGAACGCATGGACAGGTACAGCCGGTACCCGTACCGTGCTGCTTCGAAGTGGAGAACAATGGCTTATACCCGCACCGATGCCTCGGGCAGCCGGAACAACCTCGGTCGTAACGGAGTCACCCGCAATCGGGCTCATCCGCGCTCCCGCGACGACGACGCCCCGATCATTCCGATTCTCGCGCGTAAGGTGCGAGAGGTCGAAGCCAAGGCGCAGTCCGGCACCAAGCTCGGGCCAACCAATCGCACGAAATACCAGGTCATAGCCCTGTTGATGCGTGAAGAACGGGCCAGGGTCAAAAGCGATAAGGAACTCTCCGACGCCAACCGAGCAGAGTTGCTCAAACGCCTCGACGGGATTGCGCAAATTCTGGCCAAGACTGCCGCCAGAGACACCAGCCTGATTACGCTGCTTGAACCCGATGCCGGCGTCTCCACCGTGGCCCAGCGGTTTCGGCGCGATTGGCTGCTCGAATCCGGTGCCGAGCTCAGCCCCGACGAACTCATCATTACCCGCGAGCCCGAGGCGGCACCGGTCGTGCTGCAAAACCAGGTCATTCCCCAATCGGTGAAAGCCAGGCAGCTCGCCAACCCGTTCCTCGCCCCTGACTTCAGCGCCGCCGCTCAGCCGGTCGTGCACCCGCGTCGGCTCGCCAATTGGGAACTGCTCGGCCCGTTGTTCAAGTCATTCGAGTACGGGTCGGGCGGCCAGGCGGCCAGCATGGACATGCCGGAGGAACCTCGCCGCGATCGGCTCTCGCCGGGTGGCATGGAACTTATGCGACACCAGGCCCGATTCATCGAAAGCGCCCGACTCGGGCACCGCAGTTACCTGCTCGCCGACGAGCCGGGCCTCGGCAAAACTGCGCAGAGCCTGCTGGCGGCATCCGTTGCCAATGCGTACCCACTACTGGCCATCGTACCCAACGTGGTCAAGATGAACTGGGCTCGGGAAGTAGAACTGTGGACGCCGAACCGGCGGGCAACGGTCATTCACGGCGACGGCGATAGCCTCGACGCTTTCGCCGATGTGGTTGTCGTCAACTATGACGTTCTCGACCGGCACCTGGCCTGGCTTGGCACGCTCGGGTTCAAGGGCATGGTAGTTGACGAGGCGCACTTCATCAAAAATCTGTCGTCCCAGCGGTCCAAACATGTGCTCTCGCTCGCAGACCAGATTCGTCGCAAGACCCCGGGCGGTAACCCGTTGCTGATGGCGCTCACCGGAACCCCCCTCATCAACGACGTTGATGATTTTCGCGCCATCTGGCAGTTCCTCGGCTGGATCGACGGCGACAAACCGGCACCCGCGCTGCTGAAACGCCTGGAGGAGACCGGCCTGACCCCGGCCGACATGGGCTTCTATAAGGAAGCCCGAGCCGCCGTCATCGACATGGGCATCGTGCGTCGCCGCAAGGTGGACGTAGCCGCCGATCTGCCAGCCAAGCGCATCGCCGACCTGCCAGTGGAACTCGACGACGACCTCGGCCGATCGATCCGACAGGCCGAGCGCGAACTCGGTGCCCGCCTGGTCACCCGGTACCACGCGCTCGTGGCCGCCAGGCATGCCGGCTCGGGCGGCCCGGCTGTTCCCGACGAAGACCAGCGGGATGCTTACGTTCGCGCCGTCGCCCACGCCGAACTCGAAGATTCCAAAGGCCAGACCACCGGCGAAAACGTGTTCACGATGGTGCGCAAAATCGGCCAGGCCAAGGCGGGGCTTGCAGCGGATTACGCCGCGCAACTGGCGCGTTCGGTGGGCAAGGTGGTGTTCTTCGCCAAGCATATTGACGTCATGGACACAGCGGAGGAGACTTTCGCCAAGCGCGACCTGAAAACAGTCTCGCTGCGCGGGGATCAGAGTGCAGTGGCCCGCCAGGCTGCGATCGACTCCTTCAACAACGATCCTGATGTCGCCATCGCGGTGTGCTCGCTGACGGCGGCCGGGGTCGGAGTCAACCTGCAGGCCGCGTCGAACGTCGTGCTGGCCGAACTGAGCTGGACCGCGGCCGAGCAGACCCAGGCTATTGACCGGGTGCATCGCATCGGTCAGGATGAGCCGGTCACGGCCTGGCGCATCATTGCAGCGCACACCATCGACGCACGCATTGCCGATCTGATCGGCAGCAAGGAAGGTCTCGCCGCTCGCGCCCTTGACGGTTCCCAAGCGGAGTACTCGACCACCGATTCGGTGCAGGCGAGTGCTCTTATCTACCTGCTCACCCAGGCCCTCGACGGAAAGCTGTAGACCGCATGAAGATCGGTATTCTCACCAGCGGCGGCGACTGCCCCGGACTGAACGCGGTTATTCGCGGCGCCGTGCTCAAGGGTGTGCGCACGCACGACTTTGAGTTCGTCGGAATTCGCAATGGTTGGCGCGGACTCGTGCAGAACGAGTTCATGCCTCTCGACCGCCACAGTGTGCGAGGCCTGTCCCGTCAGGGGGGGACCATCCTCGGCAGTTCCCGCACCAACCCGTTTGAGGGTGAGAATGGCGGCCCGGGGAATATCCAGCGCACTCTCGACGCCAGCGGGATCGACGCCGTGATCGCCATCGGCGGTGAGGGCACGCTGACCGCCGCGCACCGCCTTACCGAGGCCGGCCTCAACATTGTCGGGGTGCCCAAAACCATCGACAACGACCTCGAGGCCACCGATTATTCCTTCGGTTTCAACACCGCTGTCGAAATTGCCACCGAGGCGATCGACCGTCTGCGCACCACCGCCGAGTCGCACGGCCGCTGCATGGTTGTCGAAGTCATGGGACGCCACGTCGGCTGGATCGCGCTGCACTCCGGGATGGCCGGCGGTGCCCACGCTATTCTCATTCCCGAGCAGCCTAAGTCGATCGATCAGATCTGCGCCTGGGTGGAGCATGTGCGTGACCGCGGCCGAGCCCCGGTCATCGTTGTTTCAGAAGGCTTTCTGCTCGCCGGCATGGAGGAGGCGCACTCCACCAAGGGGCTCGACGCTTTTCACCGGCCCCGCCTCGGCGGAATCAGCGAGGTCATCGCCCCGCTCATCGAGGAACGCACCGGCATCGAAAGCCGGGCGACGGTCCTGGGCCATACCCAGCGTGGCGGAGCCCCGTCGGCCTACGACCGAGTGCTCGCCACCCGGCTTGGAATGGCAGCGATCGACGCGATCCGCAACGAGCAGTGGGGTTCAATGGTGTCCCTGCGCGGCACCGAGATCGATGTCGTGAGCATCGCCTCAGCCACCATCGGCCTCAAGCGGGTCTCACCGGCCCGTTATGACGAGGCTTCTGTACTGTTCGGCTAGGCCTGGTCGAGTGGGCCGGTCAGGTCAGGCCAGTTTGGCTTGCACCTGGGCCAGCGAGGGGTTGGTCGCGGCCGATCCATCGGGGTACAGAATGGTCGGCACGGTCTGGTTGCCGTTGTTGAGGCTCATCACGAGTTCCGGCGTACCGTCAACTCGCTCAATGTTCACCTCGGTGTAGCCGATTCCGGCGGTGTCGAGCTGCTTCTTCAATCGTTTGCAGTAACCGCACCAGTCGGTTGTGAACATGGTGATGGTTCCGGTAGCGGGTACAAAGTCCATAAACGCAGCCTATCCGAGCTGCCCGTGAATTCACTCCGCACGGTCGCTTGTGAACGCGCATTAAGATATAGCAATGACTTTGCCCCAGGTATGCGTGTGCTATCTCACTCGGCTATCTCCCGAAGGCGACCGGCAGGTACTGCTGGGGCGCAAGAAGAAAGGCCTCGGAGTGGGCAACATAGTCGGCCTCGGCGGCAAGCTCGAAATCGGTGAGACCGCAGTGGATGCGGCCGTGCGCGAAATCGAGGAGGAATCCGGACTGGTTGTGTCAGCATCCGCTCTGACCGAACTTGGGTTTCTCACATACCTGTTTCCACACCGCGAAGAGTGGAGCCAGGAGTCGACCGTGTTCGTCTGCGACGAGTGGTCGGGAACCCCGCGGGAATCGAACGAGTTGAACCCGGTCTGGTTTGACATCGCCAGCCTGCCGGTGGACGACATGTGGGACGATGCCCGGCATTGGCTGCCGGGAGTGCTGGCCGGGGTGCCGGTGCGCGCCACGTTCACCTTCGGTGCTGACCTGGAAAGCGTCGTGGCTCGTGCCTGAATTCAGCCTCATCATTGTGCTGGTCATCGCGCTGGCGCTCATCTTTGACTTCACCAACGGTTTTCACGACACGGCCAACGCCATGGCCACCCCGATCGCAACCGGCGCAATGAAGCCCAAGGTCGCCGTCGGTGTCGCCGCCATTCTCAACCTGGTCGGGGCCTTTCTCTCCACAGAGGTCGCGCGCACCGTGTCGGGCGGCATTATCAAGGAGGGGAACGGGGGTGTGCTGATCACCCCTGAGCTCATCTTTGCCGGCCTGATCGGCGCGATCGTGTGGAACCTGGTCACCTGGTTGATGGGTCTGCCATCGAGCTCGAGCCACGCACTGTTTGGTGGACTGATTGGCGCTACGGTCATTGGCGTTGGCACCCAGGCCGTTGACTACAATGTCGTGGCCGCCAAGGTCATTCTGCCCGCGCTGATCGCACCGCTGATCGCCGGAGGAGTGGCGCTCCTGGCCACTCGTCTGGCCTACCGAATAACGCGGCGAGATGTGGGCAAGCCAGACGGCCGCGGCGGCTTTCGTTACGCCCAGATATTCTCCTCCTCGCTCGTCGCCCTCGCGCACGGCACCAACGATGCCCAGAAAACGATGGGAGTGATCACCCTCACCCTCATCGCCGGCGGGTTTCAAGCCGTCGGCAGCGGGCCCACTTTCTGGGTCATCGCCGCCTGCGCCCTCGCCATTGCCATTGGCACGTACACGGGGGGCTGGCGCATCATCCGCACCATGGGCACCGGACTGACCGAGATCAAGCCGGCCCAGGGTTTTGCCGCCGAAACCAGCACCGCCGCTACGATCCTCGCCTCCAGCCACCTCGGATTCGCTCTCTCCACCACCCAGGTTGCCTCGGGTTCCGTGATCGGCTCCGGCCTCGGCCGCCGGGGCTCCACCATTCGTTGGGGAATGGCCGGACGCATCGCACTCGGCTGGGTCATGACCCTGCCGGCCTCGGCCATCATGGGCGCGTTCGCGGCGGGACTCGCGCTGATCGGACCGATCGGCATCGTGCTCGACATGGTAATTGGAACGATCGTGATTATGGCCCTGTTTCGCTGGTCGCGTCGCAACCGCGTGACCCACCACACGCTGCTCAATGACATTGACGATGCCGGACGGGTAGTCAGCATCAAGAAGACGCCGCGCCGGCCCGCGCGTCTCGGCCGTGGCGAACGCAGGAAGGTGTCACTGTGATCGACTGGAGCGCATTTCTCGTCGTCACGGCCGCGTCGTTGTTCTCAGCGGCCGTGCTCGTGAGCCTGTACTCGCTGGGACTGCGCCTACTCACCACGGCCGGCCGCATTCCGCTGGTGGAGCCGCACGAATTCACCGGCGCGATCACCGTGCTGAGCCCGGAGAAGGCCGCGAAGCAGCTCAAGCGAGCCCGCAAGGCCGCCGCGGCCAACCCGCTCACCCCCGCGCTGAAGTCGCTGGCTCTGTTGGCAGGCTACGCCTGCTTCGTGCTCTGCGGCATTGCAGTGCTCTACGGTGTCTACCTGATCCTGCCCGCCCTGCACCGGTAGCCCCGCGCGGCGTCCCGGTCATCCGCTTTCCTGTCGGGTCAGGCGGTCTTGCGAATGCGGCCGAGCCAGGTCATCAGGTGATAGATCACAATCGCCGCGACCGTGCCGAGGGCGATGCCGTTAAAGCTCAGGGCGCCGGCATTGAGGGTGAAGTCGGCGATGCCGATGATCAGCGCGGTCGCGGCGGTAAACTGGTTGACCGGCTTGGAGAAGTCGACCTTGTTGTCCAACCAGATCTTGACGCCGATGACCCCGATCAGTCCGTAGAGCGCGGTGGTGACACCGCCGAGCACGCCATCGGGGATCGTGAAGATGATCGCACCGATTTTGGGGGAGAGGCCGAGCAGAATAGCCACGATTCCCGCGACCCAGTAGGCCGCCGTGGAGTAGATACGTGTCGCGGCCATAACGCCGATGTTCTCGCCGTAGGTCGTGGTCCCGCTGCCGCCGCCAAAACCGGCGAGCATGGTGGCCAGACCGTCGGCGAGCAGGGCTCGCCCGGTGAGTTGGTTCACCTTCGCATCCGTCATCTGGGCCACACCTTTAATGTGACCGACGTTCTCAGCAATAAGCACGAGCACGACGGGGAGAAAGGCTGGCAGCACCCCGAGCACGGCCGCCGGGTTCTCCAAGGGGTTGGCCGGCGCGGTGAACGGCGGCAGTCCGATCCAGGCAGCGTCTGCAACGCGGCTGAAGTCCACCTCACCGAAGAACACCGCGGCAACGTAGCCCACGAGCACTCCGAGAAAGATTGAGAGCCGGCCGAGGATGCCGCGAAACAGCACAGTGCACAGGATCACTGCGATGAGCGTGATGAGCGCGGTGAGCGGTGCCTTATCGAAATTAGCCTTGGCCACCGGGGCCAGGTTGAAGCCGATCAGGGCGACGATCGCGCCCGACACGATCGGTGGCATCAGCCGGTCGATCCAACCGGTCCCGGTGAGCTGCACGATGACGCCGACGAGGGCGAGCAGTACCCCGACGGCCATGATGCCGAACAGGGCGCTGCCCATGCCGGCCGAAGCCGTTGCCGCGGTAATCGGCGCGATGAACGCAAACGACGACCCGAGGTAACTGGGCAGCTTGTTGCCGGTGATCAGCAAAAACAGCAGCGTGCCCACGCCAGAGAACAGCAGGGTTGTGCTCGGCGGAAAGTCGGTGAGCAGGGGCACCAGAAAGGTCGCGCCGAACATGGCGACGACATGCTGCGAGCCGATGCCGATGGTCAACGGCCAGCTGAGCCGCTCGCTAGGGCCGACGACCGCCTGCGCCTCCACGGTTTTTCCGTCACCGTGCAGGGTCCAGGGCAGTGCCATGTGCGTTCTCGTTTCATTTGGTGCGGTATCTGTTTCGAGCGTAGTCGCAGCCGGTCAGCACCGCGGAATAGACTCGAGCGCATGAGCCAGCTCGCTGATCCGACCACCGTGCAGGGTCTGGAAGTGCGGGTGTCCGGTGGTTTGCTCCGCGGAGTTCGTGAACGCGGCGTCGTGGCCTGGCGCGGCATCCCCTATGCGGCCGCCCCGGTCGGCGATCTGCGCTTTCGAGCACCGCAGCCGGCGCCGCCCTGGCACGGCGTGCGTGACGCGAGCGCGTGGGGACTGATTGCCCCGCAGAGCCACAAGGGCCAGTTTCGCGGCGCCCACCCGCGCATCCCGCAGGGGGAGGACTGCCTCAACCTCAACGTGATCGCACCCGACGAACGGATTACCCTCGCACAACTCCGACCGGTGATGCTGTTCATCCACGGCGGCGCCTACAGCGTCGGCTCCAGCCGCGAAGTTCCGCGGCAAGGGGAGGGACTGGTGCGGCGGGGCGGCATCATCTACGTCAGCCTGAACTACCGGCTGGGGGCTCTCGGGTATCTGGACTTTTCTCGATTTGGTTCGCCGGAGCATCCGTTTGAGAGCAACCTGGGCCTGCGGGACCAGGTCGCCGCCCTGCAGTGGGTGCACGACAACATTCAGGCCTTCGGCGGTGATCCGGAAGCGGTCACCCTGTTCGGCGAGTCGGCCGGCGGCAACGCAGTCACCACGCTGATGACCGTGCCAAGCGCGACCGGTCTGTTCCACCGGGCGATCGCGCAGAGCGCCCCACCGAACGCGGTCTACCCGAGTGATATCACCGCACGCTGGGCCGGCGAATTCGTGGACAGCCTGATCGAAGCGCCCGGCCCCCACAGCAGCGCCGACGCGGCCCGCCTGTTGCTCGCCGCCGACCCTGCACTCCTCGCGGCCGCCACGACCGCACTGACCGTGCGCACGCCAGACCAGGACCCGGGCACGATTCCCCTCTGCCCGGTCATCGACGGTGATTTTCTGCCGGAGCGGCCGCTGGACGCCTTCCGGGACGGTCGGGCCGCGCGCATCCCGCTGATCATTGGCACCAACGCGCGTGAGGGCTCGTTGTTCAGCGGACGCATCGATATTCTCGCCACGACGCCCGCGCGCATCCGCGCAATCTTTAAAAAGACCAAGAAGAAGGCGAAGAAGGCACTTAAAGCGCAGTATCCGGGCATTCCCGCGCTGCGGGCGGCTCTGGATTTTGGCGGCGACTACTCGTTCTGGTATCCGAGCGTCAAGGTCGGCGAACGACACTCCAGGTACGCGCCGGTGTACTTCTACCGTTTCGAGGCCGCTCCACGGCTGCTGCGGCTGATGGGCCTCGATGCCACCCACGGCCTCGAACTCTTTCCGTTGTTTGACCGCCTCGACGGCTGGTTTGGCCGCGGTATGACGGCCCTCGGCGGGCGCCGCACCTTTCAGGGCATCGCGACACGGATGCAGGGCTGGTGGCTTGGCTTCGTGCACGGCGGCGTGCCATCGGCCGATTGGCCTCTCTACGACGAAACCACGCGCGCGACGCTCATCATCGATCGGATTGACCAGGTCGAGATGGATCCGCACCGGGAACGGCGACTGGCCTGGGGACGGTTCGTGCCACACGTTTGAGTCGCGCGCCTGGCCTGGTCGTAGAATGGAACCTTGCATTAAGAGCCACGGCACCGGGAGCACACCATTTCGAGCACTGAAACACCGACCACCGCTGCTTCGCCGCAGCCGGCGCCGCGTGGCCTGAAAGCCCGCGTCGACGCCTACTTCGAGATCACCAGGCGCGGCTCCACCTGGTCCCGCGAATTTCGAGGCGGAGTCGTCACCTTCGTGACGATGGCCTACATCGTTATCTTGAACCCGCTTATTCTCGGCGGGTTCAGTGCCGACCAGGCCGCCGTCGACGTGGCGGGTGGCTGGCTTCCCAACGAGCAGGTCGCCGCCGTGACCGCACTGACCGCCGGCGTCATGACGATTCTATTCGGCGTCATCGCCCGCCTGCCCTACGGCTTCGCCGCCGGGCTCGGCATCAACTCGTTCCTCGCCGTGAGCGTCGTCGGCCAGGTCACCTGGGCCGAAGCGATGGGCCTCGTCGTCATCAACGGTCTGATCATCGTGCTGCTCGCTTCGACCGGCCTGCGTGAACTTATCTTCAACGCCATCCCGCGCCCCCTGAAAATCGCCATCACGGTCGGCATCGGCCTGTTCATCGCGTTCATCGGCCTGGTCGATTCCGGTTTCGTCCGAACCAGTGGCGCGAATTCACCGCCGGTGCAGCTCGGGGATGCCGGATCCATCGCCACCCTGCCGACAGCGGTCTTCGTGATCGGGCTCATCATCATGGGCGTCCTGCTGGCCCGCAAAGTCAAGGCCGCGCTGCTGATCGGCATCGTCGCGACCACCGTCATTGCCGTGATCCTCGAAGCCATCTTCAAGGTTGGCCCGTCATTCGGCACCAACCCGGCCGGCTGGAACCTGAACGCACCCGTGCTGCCGACGAGCGTCGTTGCCCTGCCCGACCTCGGTTTGATCGGCCAGGTCTCTTTCGGTGCATTCGAGCGCATCGGCATGCTGGCCGCCGTGATGCTCGTCTTCACGCTCGTTTTCACGAACTTCTTCGACGCCATGGGCACCATGACCGGCCTGGCCAGCGAGGCCGGCCTGGCCGACAAGGACGGCAAGTTTCCGCGGTTGAAATCCGCGCTGATCGTCGAGGGCATCGGAGCCGTCGCCGGCGGTGTGACGAGCGCCTCATCGAACACCGTCTTCATCGAATCGGGGGCCGGGATCGGAGAGGGAGCGCGCACGGGCGCGGCCAACGTGATCACCGGCATCCTCTTTCTGGCCGCCATGTTCTTCACCCCGCTCACGCAGATAGTGCCGCTCGAGGTGGCGGCCGCAGCGCTCGTGATCGTTGGAGCGCTCATGGTGTCACAGATTCGCCACCTGGACTTCACCGAGTTCTCCAGCACACTGCCGATATTTCTGACCATCATCGTGATGCCGCTGACCTACTCGATCGCCAACGGTATCGGCGCCGGGTTCATCAGTTGGGTGCTCGTGCGCAGTCTCTCGGGCAAGGCACGGGAGATCAGTCCGCTGTTGTGGGTCGTCGCCCTCGGCTTTGTACTCTTCTTCGTGCGTGGTCCGGTCGAGGCACTGATCGGCTGAGCCACGCGGCGAATGGATGTCGCGGCTCGCGCCGCCGAGATTCGCCCGCTCAACCCCGGTCTACTCGAGGAAGCCGCGCAGGAGCAGGGCGGTACCGCTCAGGTGCTCCCGCATGGCCTCGGCCGCGGCATCCGGTCGACCGGTGAGAATAGCAATGACGATTTGTTCATGCTGCTGGTTTGAATGGGCGATGTTGGGTGCCAGCAGGGGAATGGCATCGAGCAATTCGTTGAGCCGCATGCGCACATCGGCGAGCATCGGCACGAGCGACGGCGAACCCGCCAACTCGCCGATATAGAGGTGCAGGCGGGAATCAACGCGGCGGTACTCGTCGGCGTCGGCATCTGCGGCTGCCCCGAGGCTCGACCAGAGTAACTCACGTTCCGGCGGGGACAACACCCGACCCGCGGCGACGCGCGCGGCTCCCACCTCGAGAATGTCCCGCAGGGTGAGCACATCATCGATCTCTGCGGCGGTGATCGACCGGTGCGCTGCACCGGTCGGGGTACCCGCCGCCATGTCTGGCGGCGAGGGCAGCGCATCGCTGACAAAGGTGCCGCCGTACCTCCCGCGCCGCGAAATCAGGTAGCCGGCCCCGGCGAGCGACCCGATCGCCTCTCGCAGTGTGTCGCGACTGACACCCAACTGCGTGGCAAGCTCTCGTTCGGCCGGCAGCCGGTCGCCCGGCGCGATCAGCCCTAGCCGTACCGTCTGCAGTAGTCGTTGCACCGTCTCTTCGAACGTGTTGGTACCCGAGACCGGGCCCAGGAGCAGATCGCTGCTCAGGCCTGCCGTCGGCGGCGTTGCACTACTCTGGCGTGACATAGGCCGAGCTGATGCCACCGTCCACCAGGAAGGTGGAGCCGGTAATGAACGACGAGTCGTCACTGGCCAGAAAAGCAACGGCCGCAGCGAGTTCCTCGGGGTCGGCGAAGCGACCGACTGGAATGTGCACCAGACGCCGAGCCGCACGTTCAGGGTCTTTCGCGAACAGTTCCTGCAGCAACGGAGTGTTGACCGGCCCCGGGCAGAGCGCGTTCACCCGAATGCCCTGGCGGGCAAACTGCACGCCCAGTTCCCGGCTCATCGCCAGCACTCCGCCCTTCGACGCTGTGTAAGAGATCTGGCTGGTCGCTGAGCCCAGCACAGCCACGAAACTAGCGGTGTTGATGATCGATCCGCTGCCCTGTCGAACCATGTGCCGCAATGCCGCGCGGCAGCACAAGTACACCGATTTGAGGTTGACGTCCTGCACCTTCTGCCAGGCGGGGAGTTCGGTCGTCTCGATGGAGTCGTCATCGGGCGGAGAAATCCCCGCGTTGTTGAACGCCACATCGACCGATCCGTAGGTCTCGAATGCGGTGTCGAAGAGATGATCCACCTGGTCCTGATCGGTGACGTCGACCTTGACGAAGAGACCGCCGACCAGCGCTGCGGCTGCCTGGCCGGCCGCGTCGTCGAGGTCACCGATGACGACCGTGGCACCCTCGGCTCTGAACCGCTTTGCGGTGGCGAGGCCGATGCCGCTGGCCCCGCCGGTGATAACGGCGACCTTGCCGGCCAGGCGCTGGGTCAGGTCGATGCGAGTTATGCTCACAGGTTCTCCTTTGGTGTGAAACTAGTCAACCGCGATGAAAACATTCTTGGTTTCGGTGAAATGCAGCGGGGCATCCGGCCCCAATTCCCGTCCGAGTCCGGACTGCTTGAATCCGCCGAAAGGAGTCGAATACCGCACCGACGAGTGCGAATTGACCGACAGATTGCCCGACTCGACCCCGCGGGCCACGCGAATGGCCCGGCCGACGTCCCGGGTCCAGATTGAGCCGGACAACCCATAGTCGGTGTCGTTGGCGAGCTTCACGGCATCGGCCTCATCATCGAAGGGCAGCACGGTCACGACCGGGCCGAAGATTTCCTCGGTCACGCACCGGTCGAGACGGCTGGAGGGAGCGAGCACGGTCGGGGCGATCCAGAACCCGGCACCGGTCGGAGCGCTGCCGCGAAAGGCGACCGGTGCATCTCTGGGCAGATACGCCGACACGGCAGCATGATGCTGCCGTGAAACCAGGGGTCCCATCTCGGTGGCCGGGTCGGCCGGATCGCCGACCCGCACCGCGGCGACGGCCGGTTCGAGCAACTCCATGAACCGATCGAACACGCTGGCCTGCACCAGAATGCGACTGCGAGCGCAGCAATCCTGGCCCGCGTTCTCGAACACACCCGACGGCGCTGCGGCGGCTGCGCGTTCCAGGTCGGCGTCGGCGAAGATGATATTGGCGCTTTTGCCGCCGAGTTCGAGCGTTACCCGCTTGACCTGGTCGGCACAGCCGGCCATGATCTGCTTGCCGACAGCGGTCGAGCCGGTGAACACGACCTTGCGAACGTCGGGGTGCGTCACGAACCGGGTTCCTACGACTGACCCACGCCCCGGCAATACCTGGAACAGTCCCTCCGGCAGTCCGGCGTCGAGGGCGAGTTCTCCCAAACGGATGCTCGACAGTGGCGTCCATTCCGCCGGCTTCAAAACCACGGCGTTGCCGGCAGCGAGAGCAGGCGCGAACCCCCAGCTGCCGATCGTCATCGGAAAATTCCACGGTGTGATCACGCCGACAACGCCGAGCGGCTCGTGAAAGGTGAGGTCGATGCCGCCCGCGACCGGAATCTGCTGCCCGAACATGCGCTCGGGGGCTGCCGAATAGTAGTCGAGTACATCACGAACGTGCCCGGCTTCCCAGCGCGCCTGTGTGATGGGATGCCCCGAGTTGCGCACCTCAATGGCAGCCAGGTTTTCTCGGTCGTTGTCAACGACCTCGGCGAATCGTCGCAAGACGCGGGCCTTGTCGGCGGGGGCTACGTCGGCCCACGTCTTCTGGGCCAGGACGGCGCGGGCGATCGCCTCATCGGTTTCGTCCTGGCCCAGGTGTTCGACTGTTTCCCCGATCGATTCATCGGCCGGGTTGATGACGGTATAGCTGCTCATTCTGGTGCCCTTTCTGCCCCTGCTGATGGTCTTGGCGGGTGCGGCGCGGGCGTGCCCCGGCGCGGGGCTGTTGCCCTATAGTCTCGAGCGGCGCTGACCAATGCGGTGAAGAGGCGAAGATCGTCGGGCGACTGCTCCGGATGCCACTGCACGGCCATCCCGAACGGCACCGTCGTCAGCTCCACACCTTGCACGATGCCGGCATCCGTTGTGGCCGTCACTCGCAGACCGGCGGCTACGCGGTTGATGGATTGGTGGTGGTACACCGGGACCGAAGGCAGGAGCGTTTGGCCGTCCAGCAGCGCACTGAGCGTCGAGTCTGGTTCAACGGCAACATCGACGATATTGAACACACCGTTACCGGCTTGATAAGTCGTGTCGCCGACCAGGTCCGGCAGATGCTGGTGAAGACTTCCGCCGAGGGCGACGTTAAGCATCTGCGCACCCCGACAAATGCCTAGAAACGGCAGTGCGCGGGCGATGGCCTGGTGCAGGAGTACCTCTTCCCAAGCGTCTCGATCCGGCCGGGGCTCGTCCGTCTGGGGGTGCGCGGCCTGCCCGTAGCGCGCCGGATCGACATCTTTGCCGCCGGTGATGACCAGGGCGTCGAGGCCGTCGAGCACCCGGTCGGCAATAGCCGCGGTCACCGGCTGCGGGGGCAATAGCACGGCGATGCCGCCCGCTTTGGTGATCGCGTCGAAATAAACTCGTGGCAGAATCGCTGCCGGCACATCCCACACCCCGGTCTGGGCCTGCTCGAGATAGGTGGTCAGGCCGATCACCGGTCCGGTCTCAGAGTCGTTCAAAGCCGCGCACCCGCTCCCAGTCGGTCACGGCGGCATCGTAGGCCTGCACCTCAATGCGTGCGTTGTTCAGGTAGTGCTCCACGACCTCGTCGCCGAACGCCTCGCGGGCCGTGGCGGAACCGGCGAATAGTTCGGCCGATTCGCGCAGCGACGACGGAACTCGCGGGACGTCGCTGGTGTACGCGTTTCCCTCGTACGCGGACTCCAGCTCGAGTTCGTGCTCGATGCCGTACAAGCCCGCCGCGATCAGGGCGGCGACAGCCAGATATTGATTGACATCACCCCCGGGGACCCGGTTCTCGACCCGCAGAGCCGGCCCGTGCCCGACGACGCGCAGCGCACACGTGCGATTGTCGAGCCCCCAGGCCAGCGCGGTCGGCGCGAAACTACCCGGAACGTAACGCTTATACGAGTTGATGTTGGGAGCGGAGAACAGGGTCAGCTCTCGCATGATCGCGATTTGTCCGGCCAGGAAGTGTCGGAATAGCTTCGACATCCCATGCTCGGCCTGGGCGTCGTGAAAGACTGGTTCACCGCCCGGACCCTGCAGGCTGATATGGATATGGCAGCTGTTGCCCTCCCGTTCGTTGAACTTCGCCATAAACGTGAGGCTCTTGCCGTGGGCGTCGGCGATCTCCTTGGCCCCACTCTTGTAGACGGAATGATTGTCACAGGTGGCCAGTGCCGTCGCATATCGAAACCCGATCTCCTGCTGCCCGAGATTGCATTCGCCCTTCACTCCTTCGCAGTACATGCCGGCGCCGTCCATGGCAAGACGAATATCGCGTAGCAGCGGTTCCATTCGTGTGGATGCCAGCAGAGAGTAATCGATGTTGTAGTCGCTGGCCGGGGTGAGGCCGTCGTATCCCTTTTTCCAGGCTTCGCGGTAGCCGTCGTCGAAAATGATGAACTCTAGCTCGGTCGCACAGAACGCAGTGAGCCCGTGTTCGGCCAATCGGTCCAATTGGCGACGCAAAATCTGCCGCGGCGAAGCGAGCACCGGTTTCTCATCGAGCCAGTGCAGATCGGCGGTGACCAAGGCTGTTCCGGGCAGCCACGGGGCCAATCGCAGTGTATCGAGGTCGGGGACCATTGCCATGTCCCCATACCCGTGCGACCAGCTCGAGGTGGCATAGCCTTCGACGGTGTTCATCTCCACGTCGACGGCGAGAAGGTAGTTGCAGCATTCCGCACCATGAGCGGCAGCATCCTCCAGGAACAGCCGAGCAGAGAGTCGTTTGCCAACGAGGCGCCCCTGCATATCAGTGAACGCGACAACGACGGTGTCGATCTCACGGCGGGAAACCAGAATGGTCAATTCCTCGAGGGTGAGGTTTCCGGTACGAGTTGTCATCGAGCTTCTCCTCGGTGCTGGTATGAGAGCGGGGTAGTCAAGGCCATTCGGCGGTTCGCGGAGCAAAGTGGAAGAATCAGGCAATTTTCAACCATTAGAGCACACTTCACCGACGGGAGGAGTGGTGTTTTTGTGTGATTGTGGCCCGCGATTTTCTTCAAAGGTATATACACCGCACCATTCAGCATTTAGCATCATGGCAACCTCACTGAACGATTGCGCTCTAGCCGCTGGCACTACCATCGGGTGCGCAACGAGCGCAAAGGAATTGAGATGTCCAAAGACACCTTGAAAGTTTCGGGCGTGAAGTACACCACGGCGCAGGCCGGCTACTTCGAGAAACGTCGGCTCACTCGCAGTGCCGGCATCTGGGGCCTGTGGGGTCTGGCCGTGGCAGCGGTGATCTCCGGAGACTTTTCGGGCTGGAATTTCGGCATCGACTTCGCCGGTTTTGGCGGAATGCTAATTGCCTTCCTGCTGCTCATCGTCATGTACTACGGAATGATCTTCAGCATCGGCGAGATGGCGGCGGCGATGCCGCACACGGGTGGGGCCTACTCGTTCGCCCGGGCGGCTATGGGACCCTGGGGCGGTTTCGTTACAGGGCTAGCCGAAACCATCGAATACGTCGCGACCACCGCGGTCATTGTGTACTTTTCTGCTTCCTACGCCGACGAGATAACGCAGGTACTGCTCGGCGTCTCCCTGCCACCGTGGATGTGGTGGCTCATCCTGTACGCCGCCTTCATTGCACTCAATGCTGCCGGCGCGGCCATCTCCTTCAAATTCGCTATCGTCGTGGCGATCATCTCCATTGCGATCCTGCTGGTGTTCTCCGTCATGGCAGCGTTCTCCGGGTTGTTCAGCTGGGACAACCTGTTCAACATCACGCCGGATGCCGGCCGGAGCACCTTCCTGCCTCACGGCATACTCCCGATCCTGTTCGCGCTGCCGTACGCCATGTGGTTTTTCCTCGGCATCGAAGAACTCCCACTAGCAGCCGAGGAATCGCACAACCCGGTGCGTGACATTCCGCGCGCCGGGTTCATCGCCCGAACCACACTGATCGTGACTGGCCTGCTCGTCTTGTTCCTCAACACCGGAGTCGTCGGCGCGGCCGAGATTGCCGGATCGACTGAGCCCTTGCTCGATGGGTTCCAGGCGATTGTGGGCGACGACGTCGCAGCGATGCTCGCCCTGTTCGCGCTGATCGGGCTTCTGGCCTCGTTGCAGGGGATCATGTTCGCCTACGGACGAAACATGTATTCGCTGTCGCGGGCCGGTTACTATCCGAAGTTCTTGTCACTGACCGGAAAACGCCAAACTCCGGCCATTGCCCTCCTTGTGGGTGCCATCATCGGATTTGTGGCGCTTGTGCTGGTCGATTCCCTCGGCGGGGCCGCCGGTGTCGCTGGCGCTATCGTGCTCAACATCGCAGTCTGGGGCGCTGTGATCGCCTACGTCCTGCAGATGGTGTCGTTCGTGCTGCTGCGTAAAAAGTTCCCGAACGCCAGCCGCCCGTACCGCAGCCCGTGGGGCGTTCCCGGTGCCGTTATCGCGGGCATCCTCTCGCTGGCTATTTTCTTCGGCTTTTTCATCAACGAACCGGCACGGCCGGCGATTGCGGCCATCGCCGTGGTCTACGTGGTGATGCTCCTGGCCTTTGCGCTCTGGGGGCGCAAGCGGCTAGTCCTCTCTCCCGAGGAGGAATACGCGGTATCGGGCGGGTTGCACCGAGACCCGCAAGCGGATGGTTACGGCGGCACGGTCGAGAATGAACTGCTCGCCCGCGACGGGAAAGACGACCCGCGGCTCTGACCCCGTGACTAGATCTCGCGACAGTGCGTCGTGAGCATGCCGATCTTGTCGATCGAAATTGTCACGGTCGAGCCGTCGCGCAGAAAAATCGGGGGTTTGCGGCTGTAGCCGGCGCCGCCAGGGCTGCCGGTGGAAATCAAGGTACCGGGCATGAGCGTAGAAGTCTTCGACAGGTAGGAGATGATCTCCGCGACGGTGCGCACCATGTCGCCGCTCGAAGCATCCTGCAGAATACGACCGTCGACGTGGGTGGTCAGCCACAGATTCTGGGGGTCACCAATCTCATCGGCGGTGACGACCAGGGGGCCGGTCGGGGTGAAGCCGTCGAAGGATTTGCAGCGAGACCATTGTGCCTCTGAGAACTGCAGGTCGCGAGCGGTGATGTCGTTGACGACCGTGTAGCCAAAGACATAGTCCAGGGCGTTGGCGACCGACACGTTGCGGGCCGGGCAGCCGATGATGACGCCGAGTTCGGCCTCGTAGTCGACCTGGGTGGTGAGGTCGCGCGGCCAGATGATGGTCGAGCCGTGACCGGTGAGCGAGTTCGGCCAGAGCGAGAATACGGTCGCCGCTGTTTCAAGACGCAGGCTGAGTTCGGAGGAGTGCGCGGCGTAGTTGGCGCCGATCGCGATGATCTGCGGTGGGCGCAGCACCGCCGAGGAATGCCTCAGCTCATCGACGGGGGTTAGGGCGGCGCCGGTGGAGACAGCGTCGAGGCTGATCGCGCGGATGCGTTCGTACTCGGCGTCGCCCTGTTCGAGCAGGTCTTGCAGGTCGCGGGGGGCGTCGTCCATGACGTCGTCCAGGAACAGCGCCGCGTCGTCGAAGACCACGGCCAATCGGGGAATGGATGAGCCGTCAACTCTGAGATGCGCAAATTTCACTCTTCTAGGCTAGCGGGCCTCACCCGGCGTCGCCCTGCGGGGTGCTCCAACCCTCACGCTGTCCGCTTGGAGGATACCGGGCAAGAAGCCCGCCACAGATGCATTCCGGCATAACTGCGCCACGGAGCCCAGTCAGCTCCACGGGAGGCGAGCACTCGGGGGTCGACCGAAAGCCCGAGGCGGCCGGCACCCTGCCGAAGAGCTAAATCGCTCGTGAGTAAAATGTCGGGGCTGCCGAGCACCCGCATGGCCACGTACCCGGCCGTCCACGGCCCGATTCCCGGCACTGCCAGCAGGCTCGCCTCCAGCTCGGCCCGCGTCTGCCCAAATGACGGCGCCAGATCGCCCGATGCCAGCGCCTGCGCCACCCGCAAAATAGTCTCGATGCGCGCCCCCGGCCCCCGCAAGACTGCGCGACCGCCCGCAGCAATTTGCGCCGGGGTGGGGAACAGCAGCCGCAGCTCGCGGCCTGGAAGGCGGTCACCGAGCGCGTCGGTCAGCCTGGTCAGCGCGGTGCGGGCCGCAGCCACCGAGATCTGCTGCCCGATCAGGGCCCGAAACAGCGTTTCTTCGGCGTCCATGCTGCCCGGTAAGCGGATGCCGGGGGTCCGCGCGACCGAGGCGGCCAGCGCCGGGTCCGCGGCCAGATGATGGTCGATGGCCTGGGCATCCGCATCGAGATCGAATAATCGACGGATTCGGCCGACCAGCGGTACCAGGTCTGTGAGCCGCGCGAGACGGATGCTGCAGGCCAGCGCCGGGGCAGCATCCGTCCCCGACAGGGTCACCAGAACCGTCGCAGTGCCGTGCGGCAGCCGCACGGTGCGCTCATGCTCGTAGCGGTGGCCGTTTCAACGCCGGGCAGCGCCCTGGTGCCGAGAAAGCGCAGCACTCCGATGCCGTCGAACGGCGCCCGCGCCGGCAGCTGCAGCGTGATCCTGGTCTCGGCGTGATCGAGGTCCGGGTGCGGGTGCGCTGGCGGTGTGCGCCGGGCGCTGCGCACCTCGGAGGGGGTGCGCTCGTAGACGGCCGCCACGGTGTCGTTGAACTGCCGCACGCTTCCGAAGCCCGCAGCGAAGGCCACGTCGGTGATCGGTAGTTCGGTGTTCAACAGCAGCAGGCGGGCCGTCTGGGCGCGGTGCGCCCGTGCCAGGGCGAGCGGCCCTGCGCCGAGCTCGGCGACGAGCACCCGGGACAGGTGACGCGGCGTGTAGCCGAGCCTGGCGGCCAGCCCGTGCACGCCGTTGCGTTCGACGACGCCGTCACCGATCAGGCGCATGGCCCGGGCGGCAAGGTCGTCACGCATGTTCCAGGCGGGAGAGCCTGGCACCGCATCGGGCAGGCAGCGTTTGCACGCACGCAGACCAGCCTCGTGCGCTGCTGCGGCGGTGAGATAGAACGAAACGTTGCCTGGCCTGGGGGTGGTGGCCGGACAGCTCGGACGGCAGTAGATGCCGGTGGTGTGCACGCCGGTGATGAACTGCCCGTCGAAGCGCGTGTCCCGCGAGCAAATGATGCGATAGCGCTCTGCGAAATCCGGGTCGGTGGCCCTTGCTGCGGGGATAGATGAAGTGGTCACCCCTTTAGCGTGTCACGGCTCGCAACGAGCGGGTAGTGAAAAATCAGACATGGAGCGGCTCGATAGGCTGGGTTGATGAACGCACTGTTGCGCCTCCAGTCCGAGCTCGGCCCAGTCGTCAGCGTCGACCCCCTCGACCTTGCGGCCCACCGCACCGACAAATCAGGCTGGGTGGCCGACGGCACGCCGCTGGCCATCGTGCGCGCTACAACGGTGGATCACGTTCAAGCGGCGCTGCGCATTGCAACCGAATTCCGGGTGCCGGTGGTCACGCGCGGCGCGGGAACCGGCCTGTCGGGCGGAGCCTGCGGCACCGACGGGTCCATCGTGCTGAGCGTGGCTGGACTGTCCCGCATTGTCGAAATCAACCCCGACGACGAACTCGCTGTCGTCGAAGCCGGAGTGATCAATCAACACCTAAACGATGCGCTCTTCGACCACAACCTGTGGTTTGCGCCCGATCCGGCGAGCAAGGCCATCTCGACGATCGGCGGCAACATCGCCACCAACGCGGGCGGGCTGCTCTGTGCCAAGTACGGCGTTACCCGTGAGGCCGTACTCGGCTTGACCGTCGCTCTCGCCGACGGCAGCCTGCTGCGCACCGGCCATCGCACGGTAAAGGGGGTCACCGGGTACGACCTCACCGCCCTGCTGACCGGGTCAGAGGGCACACTCGGCGTCATCGTCGAGGCCACGGTGCGGGTGCGCGCACTGACCCCCGGCACGGTCGCCACGATCGGTGCGGTCTTTGACACGGTCATGGCGGCAGCTGCAGCCAGCGCGGCGATCACGGCCGCCCGCATTCGCCCAGCCGTCATGGAACTCATCGACCCGATCGCCCTTGGCCACATTGCGACCTACCTCGGCCCGGAGGGGGCGGCCGGGCTGCCGCTTCGCGGCGGCGCGTTCCTGCTCGTGCAGACCGACGGTCCGGCCGCGCTCGCCGAAGCCGAGGCCGCCCTCATCGTGCTGCGCGCGGCGGGCGGCGAAGCCACCCTCTCAACAGATGCCGTCTCCGGCGACCGTCTGCTGGCCATCCGCCGGGCCATGCACCCGGCCCTCGAGCAGCTGGGCCGGGTGCTCATTGAAGACGTGTCGGTGCCGCGCTCGCGCATGGCCGAGATGTTCGCCGCGATCGCCGAGATCAGTGCGCGTACGGGAATTCCCATACCCACCGTCGCCCACGCCGGCGACGGCAACCTGCACCCCAACTTCGTGATCGCCCGCAGACCCGGTGAAGCAGCGGATGCCCCGGTGCCAGACAACATCTGGGCGGCGGCCGATGAAATGTTCCGGGCAGCACTCCACCTCGGTGGCACCCTCACCGGCGAGCACGGCGTCGGCGTGCTCAAGCGCCGCTGGTTGCGGGACGAGATCGGCGACACCAGCCTCGACCTGCAGCGCCAGCTCAAGGCGGTGTTCGATCCGCTCGGCATCCTGAACCCGGGCATCATGTTCGACGCCTGAGACGAGCGTTCCCGGCGTACCGGCCGGTATTCTCGAGGAATGAGTCTCGACCAGCCGCCAGGCCAGCCGCCCCATCAGCAGCATCCCGTGCAGGCGAGCCCAACCCCGGTGGAACCGGTCTGGAGCGGCCAGGTGCGCCCATCCCGCACCGGCCCGATCGTTCTCGGTATCGTCGGGATCGTACTCGCCGGGCTGGCCCTGCTCGCCGTGTTTCTCTACCTGGCGACTTTACTCGGCACGGGGGCACTGCTGGTCGGGCTGCTCCTGGCCCTGCTGCCGCTCGCGGTCGTGCTGCTGTCGGTGCGCTGGATCGATCGCTGGGATCCGGAGCCGCGGCCGGCCCTCATCTTCGCGTTGCTCTGGGGCGCCGGAATTTCCATCGTCAGCGCCCTCATCGTCGACCTCGGGGTACAGATCACGATTGCGGCGAGCGCGGGCGCGCTGGCCGGAAGCGATTTCGCATCCGCTGTCATCCAGGCCCCCATCGTCGAAGAAGTCGCCAAGGGCTTCGGTGTGCTGGTGCTGTTCTGGGCGGTGCGCCGGCACTTCCACGGCCCGCTCGACGGTGTCGTCTACGCCGCAACGATCGCGGCTGGATTCGCGTTCTCCGAGAACATTCAGTATTTCGGCCTGGCCATGGCCGAGGGCAACGCCCAGACCCTCGGCATCACCTTTCTCCTGCGGGGGGTCTTCTCACCGTTTGCGCACGTGACCTTCACGATCTGCACCGGCCTCGCCCTCGGTCTGGCGGCACGGCGCAGCGCCACCAAAAGCGGTGCGGTCGCATTCTTCCTCCTTGGCCTCGTGCCGGCGATCGGACTGCACGCACTGTGGAACGGCGCCACTTTCCTGCTGGCCGGGGACGCATCCGTTCTCTTCTACTACGTCGTCGTGCAGGCGCCGCTGTTCATCGTCGCGATTCTTGTGGTCGTCTTTCTGCGCCGCCAAGAGGCCCGAATGACCCTGCGACGGCTGCACGAATACTCCCAGGCCGGCTGGTTCACCGCGGCCGAGGTCTCCATGCTCGGCACCGACTCGGGACGTAGGCAGGCCCTCGCCTGGGGTGCGCGTCAACCGCGTCCGAAGCAACTCGCCATGCGCCTGTTCATAGCGGATGCAACGCGCCTCGCCTTCGTGCGCGATCAGCTTGTGCGCGGCCAGAGCTCCCCGGCACTGAACGCCCGGGAGGCGCGATTGCTCACCCGGCTGATGCACCACCGGGCCGATGTGCTCGGGCAGGCGCTGCCGGGACCGACGCCAGCGGCGTAGTAGGGGTGCCGGGGTTGCGCAACCCGCCAGCGGCAACAGAAACTCGTCGCCTCGGTGGTGTGGCGGTGCCGACGACTCTCCCGATGCGACGAGTTACTGTGTAATCAGAGTGCACCCACTCGCGGCTAGACGCAAGCATTATTTTCTGAGGTTCCGCCCGGTGTGCATTCCGGCGCGGAATCCGGTTGGATGGGTCTATGACTGATTTGAATTCCAAGCCCGAAATCGATTTTCCAGAGGGCGCTGCGCCCGAACAACTCGAGATCACTGATGTCGTCGTCGGCGACGGTGTCGAGGCGACCGCCGGAGCGACCGTCGACGTGCATTACCTCGGCGTCGAGTTTGCGTCCGGCGATGAGTTCGACTCGTCCTGGAACCGCGGCCAGTCGATCAACTTTCCTCTGCGCTCACTCATCGCGGGTTGGCAGGAAGGCATCCCCGGTATGAAGGTCGGCGGACGTCGCAAGCTTGTAGTGCCCCCGCACCTCGCCTACGGACCGGCCGGCTCTGGCCACCGTCTCTCCGGACAGACCCTGATTTTCGTGATCGACCTGCTCGGCGTGAGCTAAGCCGGCGCCAAACCACACTGAACGGGATATGGCTGCTGCAGCTGTATCCCGTTTTGTTTGCGCGCTGACCTGATCAGGGACGATTAGATCAGGGCCGCCGTCGGCTCCGGGCCGAGTATGAACCGCCGTCCGGTGATCGACTCCGGCACGATCTCGACGAAGACCGGCTTGAACGTGGGAATCAGCGGCCGCAACGGTAAAGCGGCGGCGTCGTCGACGTCCCGCTGGGTGTCGAGCGCGCGAGCCGTTCCGTGCACGACGACACTCCACGCCTCGTCGCGACCCACGCCATCCGTTTCGAAAGCGACCCGGTTGTTGACCGTGAGCTCAATGAGCTTGGTGCCCGACGCGGTGCGAAACAGCAGGCGCCGGTCGGCGGCGACAAAATTGACCGGAAAAATGTCGGGGATGCCGCCGACGGAAACGGCCAGACGGCCCAGACTGGCCGAGAGCAAGGCGTTCCAGCATTCCTCTTCGCTGAGATTCTGCACGGCCGATGCAGCCTCGTTGACGTCGTTGAAGTTCATGGTCCATCGTCACACGCCCCGAGGTCGTGGGCGAATGGCGCCGATCTGAATTCTGTGCTGTACGGACCAATTGGACGTCGAGTTTTCGGCTGACGTCGAGTTTTTGGCTGATGTCGAAATTTTTGGCCTCGAAATAGGAGTGAGGCCTGTAAGCTGGAAATTTGCCTAGCGCGGAAGGCACCTGGCGGTGTACCGCGATCTACACCCCTGGTGGTTTCGCAAAGCGCCGCAATCTACTCTTCAAGAAGGTCTTAACGTGAGTGCACTACCCGAAGTACCGGCGAAAACGCCGAGCAGCAGTCCTCCCAAAACCCGCCGCTTCGCTGTTGCAGCACCTCGGGTGTTCTATCCGGCGCTTGGCATCATTCTGGCCGTCGTCATCATCGCCATCGCCTTTCCGGTTCGTACCGGCAGCGTGCTTGCCCTTCTCCAGGGCTGGGTGGTCGCCGGCCTCGGCCCGTACTACGTCATCGTAGTGGCGGCGTTCGTCGTGTTCGCCATCTGGATGGGCCTCAGCCGCTTCGGCGACATCAAGCTCGGCAAGGACGACGACGAACCTGAGTTCGGCATCATGAGCTGGTTCGCGATGCTCTTCGCCGCTGGCATGGGAATCGGCCTCGTCTTCTGGGGTGCCTCCGAGCCGCTGACCTTCTTCACCAACCCGAAGCCGGGCGTCGAGGGCGACAGCGCCGAGCTCGCCTCCGCGGCCATGTCGCAGACCTTCCTGCACTGGGGATTCCACGCCTGGGCGATCTACGCCGTCGTCGGTCTCTCGTTGGCCTACTCGATCCACCGCAAGGGCCGCCCGGTCTCCATCCGCTGGGCGCTCGAGCCGCTGCTCGGCACCCGCCGGGTGAAGGGACGACTCGGTGACGCGATCGACGTGATCGCCATCGTCGGTACCCTGTTCGGTGTAGCGACCTCGCTCGGCCTCGGTGTGCAGCAGATCGCCGCAGGCCTGAGCTATCTCGGAGTCGTCGGCGACGTCACCAACACGCTCCTGGTGATTCTCATCGTGGTCATCACCATCATCGCGACGGCCTCGGTCGTCAGCGGTGTCGGCAAGGGCATCAAGTGGCTCTCCAACATCAACCTCAGCATGGCCGGGCTGCTGCTCGTCGCTGTGCTGCTGCTCGGCCCGACGATGTACCTGCTGCGCGTTCTCGTGCAGTCCCTCGGCGGCTACTTCCAGGATGTCGTCGGTCTCACCTTCGCGACCAGCGCATACACCGGCCAGGCCGGTCTCGACTGGCAGGGCGGCTGGACCGTCTTCTACTGGGGCTGGTGGATCTCCTGGGCCCCGTTCGTGGGCGTGTTCATCGCACGAATCTCGCGTGGCCGCACCGTCCGACAGTTCATCGCCGGAGTGCTCCTCGTTCCCACGTTCGTGACCTTCGTCTGGTTCGCCGTGATGGGCGGCAGCGCCATCCGTCAGGCCTGGGAGGGCGACGGCGGCGGTCTCTTCGACCCCGAAGTCGGCATCGTGCCCGAGAACGTGCTGTTCAACCTGCTGGGCAACCTGCCGTTCGGCGTGATCCTCTCGGTGATCGCGGTCATCGTCATTGCGATCTTCTTCATCACATCAGCCGATTCGGGTTCGCTCGTCATTGACATGCTCGCCTCCGGCGGAGACACCAATCCACCCAAGTGGAGCCGCATCATGTGGGCCAGCCTCGGCGGGCTCGTCGCCATTGCCCTGCTGCTGGCCGGCGGACTGGCCGCCCTGCAGACGGGTGCCATTTTGACCGCTATCCCGGTGAGCGTCGTCATGATCGGTATGTGTATCGCCACCTACCGGGCCTTCCGCATCGAACACGAGGTTCTGGTGGCTGCCGAGCGGCGCCAGCGGCGTGAAGAGATGGCTCGTCGCATCGGCAAGAGTGTCACGGCGCACCTCGAGGAGAACTTCGACGACCACTTCGGTGAGCAGGTCGACGGACACATCGAAGCGGCCCTGACCGACGATCTGGACCGTCGGCCACGCTGGGGCCGTCGTCAAAAGAACTAACGGCTGAATCGGGTCAGGGTCGCTACATGCCGTTGGCGGCCCTGACCCGATTGACCAGATCGCGCCACGGACCGCTCACCTGGGGTTCGGCGAGTACCACCTCGTGTGGGGCGCACCGAATGCGGTAGGCGAATCGGTCGGGGGTGGCCTCGCTGTCGGTGACGTCATCCCAAGGTAGAGAATTCAAGAACTCCGCCCACGTGCTCGGGTCGGGCTGTTCTTCGACCCGAACTTCCCAGGTCAGGCGGATTCCCGCCATCCCGCCGCTGCGCGAGACGATGACTTTCATATCGTGATGCTACTCCGGTGGCAGCGGTGCCGTTGGCTGGGTCTGCGGTTTTGGCGGTGCCGGCTGGGTGGGGGGACGAGGGGCGGGAATCGCCGCCACCACGCCCACTGTCGCCCACGCTTGCAGTACCGCGTTGTGGGCGGCACCTCCGATGCCGTACAGTCGCGCCGCGGTGTCGGCCGTCGCCCGAGCGAAAGCAGCAAAGTCGCTCTGGCGGTTCAGCGCGGTACCCGTCAGTGTGTCGTACCAAATGTGGCCAGGGGTCTCCCAGGCGTTGCCGCCGAGAGTGTCAGCAACCAGGTAGAACGCGCGGTTGGGGATGCCGGAATTGAGGTGCACTCCGCCGTTATCGTCGTCGGTCTCGATGTACCCCGCCATATCGCCCGGCTGCGGGTCTTTACCGAGCACATCGTCATTGAATGCGGTGCCGGGCGCTTTCATTGAGCGCAGGGCAACGCCCTCGACCTGGTCCGTGAACAGGCCTTCGCCGATCAGCCAACTGGCTTCTGCCGTCGATTGCTTTTGGGCGTGCTGCTCGACCAGGGCGCCGAACACGTCGGAGATGGACTCGTTGAGGGCCCCCGACTGGCCCTGGTACTGAAGATTCGCCGTAAATTGGGTCACCCCGTGCGTGAGCTCATGACCGATCACACTGGGCGAAATCGTGAAGCGGTTAAAGATTTGGCCGTCGCCGTCGCCGAACACCATGCGCTCGCCATCCCAGAAGGCGTTGTCGTACTCTTTGCCGTAGTGCACGGTCGCCTCCATGGGAAGTCCATTCCCATCGATACTGTCCCGCCCGAACTGCGTCCAATACAGCATCTGCGTGGCACCAAGACTGTCATAGGCCTCATTGACGGCCGGGTCACCGCTGGCAGGATGGCCCTCGGCGCGCACAAGCCGACCGGGCAGTCGTTCCTGACCATCGGCATCCGAAATTGTGCGAGCTGACTCTCCCGGGGTACGCGCCGGCCGGGTACGAGCCCCGGAATAAGCAAACGGATGCACCCCGCCACGCAATTGCCGAATCTGCGAGTCCCGCAGCAAGGACGCTCGTGCGGCGGCCGCGGCCCGCGCGAATCGGGGATCGTCAAGCTTTGCCAGCCTGACCAACAGATAGGGCGGAACGATCGTACACAGGGTGTGGCGCTCGGGAGTGTCCATGTGCAGAGTCTGGCACCGGCCGCCGACATTGCAACTACGCGTTGAGCGCGACTGAATAGACTCGACGCATGCGCTTTGGAATCATCATCCTGCCGCAGGACCCGTGGTCGATTGCCCGCAGAAAATGGCTCGGCGCCGAGCAGTACGGCTTCGACCACGCCTTCACCTACGACCACCTTTCCTGGCGCTCGCTCGCCGATGAACCATGGAACGCGACTATCCCCACCTTGACTGCTGCTGCGGCCGTGACCGTGACCGAACGCATCATGCTCGGCACCTTTGTCTCGTCACCGAACTTTCGGCATCCGGTGACGTTCGCCAAAGATGTCGCCACGGTCGACGACGTGGCGGGAGGGCGGTTTCTACTGGGTATCGGATCGGGCGGCACCGGGTTTGACGCGAGCGTTCTCGGCCAGCCGGAGTACACACCCCGGCAGCGGCATGAACGGTTCGACGAATTCGTCACCGACCTCGACCTGTTGCTGCGCGGCGAAGAACCCGGCACCACCGATGGCATCAGTTTTGCCGGTGAGTGGTACACCGCCAACAGCGCCCGTATGGTCACCTATGCTGGCAGCGGCCCGACGCGCCACCGGGTTCCGTTCCTGATCGCCGCCAACGGGCCGAAGGGCCTCGGGCTGGTGAGTCGTTTCGGGCAGGGCTGGGTGACTACCGGGCAGGACGGTGTGGCGGGGGAGCGTTGGTGGGCCAGCGTGCGGGACCTCACCCACCGGCTCGACGACGTTGTCAGCGGCGGCGGACGCGACCCCCGTGCGATCGACCGCTATCTTTCGCTCGACAGCGGCGGAATATATTCCCTGCAGAGCATGAACGCGTTTGAGGATGCCGTCGGCCGGGCCGCCGAACTCGGCTTCACCGATGTGATCAGTCACTGGCCGCGCGAGCGCGGCATCTACGCCGGCGACGAATCCATCCTCGATACGGTCGCGGCCGCCCTCGAGTGAATCGGCCAAAGAGGCCGGTCGATCGAGGTTTCTCCGCAGCGGATGTCTAGGCTAAGTGCATGCGCGCACAAGACGACCCCACTTCCCTGGTTCCTCGCACCCCGCTGACCGACCGACTCGGCTGGCTCGGATTGCGTAGCGGACAGATTCTGCTCGTCATCCTCCTCTCCGCCGTGGTCATCTTCGGGCTGGTGCAGCTCAAGCTCGTCGTTATTCCCGTGCTGATCGCCATCATCCTCGCCGCGGCGCTGAGCCCGGTCATCAACGGCCTCCGTAAGCGCGGCGTCGCTGCGATCCTGGCCACCTGGATCACCCTGCTCGGTGGCATTGCCTTCTTCGGCGGCATCATCACGCTCATCGTCTTTGCGGTGCGCGACCAGTGGGACGAGCTATTCTCCTCGGCCTCCCAGGGCATCGATCGGCTACAACAGTTTCTCATCGAGGGGCCGATCCAGGTTGACGAGAAGCAGATCGACGACGCGCGTACCGCGGTGGTCGATTTTCTCACCAGCAGCCAGTTCGGCACCGGAGCGCTCGCCGGAGCCTCGGTGGTGTTCGAGCTGGTGACCGGAGCCGTGCTGCTCGTTGTCATACTGTTCTTCTTTCTCAAAGACGGCGGCCAGATCTGGAACTTCTTCCTGACGCCGTTCAAGGGCGAACGCCTCGCCCGCGGACGCCGCATCGGCCACACCTCACTGCGGGTACTCGGCGGTTACGTGCGCGGCACGGCAATCGTCGCCGCCGTCGACGCCACCGCGATCGGCATCGGCCTCGCAATCCTGCAGGTGCCGCTCGCCCTTCCACTGTCGGTCATCGTTTTCCTCGGTGCGTTCATTCCGCTGATCGGTGCGACCGCGGCCGGTGTGCTCGCAGCCCTGGTCGCCCTCGTGGCCAGTGGGCCGACCGTTGCACTCATCGTCATCATCATCGTGATCGCGGTCAACCAGCTCGAGGGCAACTTCCTGCAGCCGGTGGTCATGGCGCAGTCACTGAAGCTGCATCCGCTCGTCATCCTGGTCGGATTGACCGCCGGAACTATCCTTGGCGGTATCGTCGGCGCCGTACTCTCGGTACCGATCGCGGCCGTCGCCTGGGCCATCGCCAAAGCCTGGAACACACCGGATGCCCCGCGCCCGGTGGCCGCGCCAAACCAGTCGAAACGTCGCGTTCGCAAGCGCTAAACCGATCTGCCCGTCCCACCGCTGCAACGTGCGTGATTGGAGAACCATGACCGAGCAGAGCCCATTTCACCTGCCGCGCCCGCAGCTGACCCTCGAGCAGGCGATCGAGTTCGCCAGCGACCGGTTCGGCGTCACCGGCCCCGGCACCGAGCTCGGCAGCAATCAGGACCGTAACTTCCGAATGGAAACGGCCGCCGGCTCGGTCGTGCTGAAGGTCTCCAACCCGGGCATCGCCACTGTGGAATTGGAAGCCCAGAACGCGGCCCTGGCGCACCTGCGCAACCTGGGCCTCGACCTGCCGGCTGCGCTCGCCGGGATTGACGGTGCACAGATACAGCGCGTCACGATCGACGGGCAGAGCCTCGACCTGCGCTTGCTGAGCTTTGTTGAGGGAGATCCGTTGACCGACGTCCCACGCCTGTCGGTTGGGCAGATTCGCGCGCTCGGCAACGTTGCCGGTCGCATCGTTCGTGGCCTCGTCGATTTCGAGCACCCGGGAACCGATCGTTTTTTGCAGTGGGACCTGCGACGCGGCGGCGAAGTCATCGATGCCCTCCTGCCATACCTCGACGACGTGGCGCGCCGGGAGCGACTGCGTAGCGTCACCGACACCGCCCGGCAGCAAGTCGACCGGGTTGTATCAGACCTGCGGGTACAGACGATCCACGGTGACCTGACCGACGACAATGTGGTGAGTCGTGCTGACTCGACCGAGACGATCACCGGAGTGATCGACTTCGGCGACGTGGCCCAGGGCTGGCTCATCGCCGAGCTCGCTGCGACGTGCGCCTGCGTGCTGTACCGCAGCCCGCGGCATCCGCTCGCCATCCTCGACACGATCGAGGCTTTCGCCGCACAGGTGCCGCTCATCGACGCCGAAATCACCGCCCTCTGGCCGCTGATCGTGCTGCGCACGGCGGTGCTCGTCGTCAGCGGCGAACAGCAAGTGCACCTCGACGGTGACAACGACTACGCCGACGCCAACCGTGCCCGCGAGTGGCTCGCCTTCGACACGGCGGCAGATCAGGACGGCGCCGAACTCGAAGCACTGATCCGCTTCGCCGTGACCGGCGAGAAGACGCCCGATGTCTTCACCGAGCATCCTCTGGCCGGCCCGCTCGCCCCAGCAGCCCTCCTCGACCTATCGGTCACGAGCGCCGCCTTCGACGCCGGCAGCTGGCTCACGCCCGGCATTGACGAGCGGGTGGCAGTGGATGTCGCCGCTCGCCTCGGCCACGCCGTCACCCGCTACGGCGAGTATCGCCTATCGCAGACACGAATCGACACGGCCGAGGAATCGCTCACCCTGGCCCTCGGCGTGGAGCTGTACCTGCCCGCCGGGACTGCGATCACGGCGCCGATGGACAGCACCGTCGCGGTGATCGATACCGGCGCGGTGCGACTCGTGGGTGACCACTTTGACCTGTGGCTGACCGGACTTGACGTGCTTGCCGTCGACGGCCAGTTCATGCGAGCCGGAACCGCCCTCGGCACGGCCACTGCCCGTCTGACCGTTCAGACCAGCCGACTGAGAGGCATCCGCCCGCCGTTTTTCGTGGCGCCCTCTGGAGCAATGCTGTGGCAGAGGGTCTGCCCCGACCCCTCCGCTCTGATCGGGCTCGACACCGCCCGTCCCCTCGCCGATCCGGCCGTCGTGCTGCAGCGCCGTGATGCGTCGTTCGCCCGCGTACAGGAGCACTACTACGTGGCCCCGCCGCAGATCGAACGCGGCTGGAAGCACCACTTGATCGATATCTACGGGCAGAGCTACGTCGATATGGTCAACAACGTCACCACCGTCGGACATGGACACCCGCGCATTGCCGAGGCCGCTCGCAGCCAGTGGTCTTTGCTGAATACCAACTCCCGTTTTCACTACGAAGAGCTCGTCCGGTTCACCGAACGCCTCGCCGAACTCGCGCCCGACCCGCTCGACACGGTCTTTCTGGTCAATAGCGGCACCGAAGCCGTCGACCTCGCTCTGCGCCTTGCTTTCAGCTACACCGGCCATGACACCGTCCTGTCTGTGCGGGAGGCCTATCACGGCTGGTCGATGGCAGCGGATGCCGTCTCCTCCTCGGTCGCCGATAACCCACGGGCGCTCGATACCCGGCCGGACTGGGTGCACCTGATCGAGGCTCCAAACGCCGTGCGCGGCAAATACCGGGGCCCGCATTCTGCGCGGCGATACCTTGTTGATCTCGATGGTGACTTGCAAGCCCTCGAGGACGACGAGCGCACGGTCGCCGCTTTTATCGCCGAACCGGTGTTCGGCAATGCCGGCGGCGTGCTGCTGCCCGACGGGTACCTGGCCGGCGTCTATGACAGGGTGCGCGCCCGCGGCGGGCTCTGCATCGCCGATGAGGTGCAGGTGGGCTATGCGCGCCTCGGCCGATACTTCTGGGGCACGGAGCAGCAGAACGTGGTCCCCGATATCATCACCATCGCCAAGGCGATGGGCAACGGGCATCCGCTTGGCGCGGTGATCACCCGCCGCGAGGTGGCCGAACGCTTTGCCGACGCTGGACCGTTCTTCTCCTCTGCCGGTGGCAGCCCGCTGAGCTGCCGCATCGGCCTGACGGTGCTTGACATCATGCGTGACGAGGACCTGCAGAGCAACGCCGAGATCGTCGGACGGCACCTGAAGCACGGGCTTGAGCGGCTCGGCGAACGGTTCGACCTGGTCGGTGCGGTCTACGGTATGGGGCTCTATCTCGGCGTCGAACTGGTCAGTGACCGGGCGAAGTTCACGCCGGCAACAGTGGCAGCGGCCCGGCTGTGTGAGGAACTCCTACTGCGCGGCATCATCGTGCAACCTACCGGCGACTTTAAAAACGTACTCAAGATCAAGCCGCCGCTCTGCCTCAGCGTCGCCAGTGCCGACCATTTCTTGCACGCTCTCGGCGAGGTGCTTGGCGAACTCTCCGACTGAGCTAGCGACGTGTTTTCACGGGGGTGGCCGCCGTCGGCTAGGGTTCGGCGATGAAAACCAGGCCTCCGGTGCTATTGGCCGAAAGCATGAGCGTCTCGATCCATTCACGACTGATCGTCGGGATTCGGCTGCCGAAATACCGGAAGTAGAGCGTGCTCGTCGGGTCGAGCCAGATGGCACTGCGGCCGCTGCCCTCACCGACAGAATCCGTCCAGGTGAAGACGAAACTTTCGCGTCGACGCAGCTTGGTGCTGATCACGATCTGCAGGTGCATAAGGGCGCGATCGTCGAAGGTGATCACGACACCCGGATTGCCGTAAAGCAATGTACCCATACGTGCACCTCCTCGATTGTTCCACCACTGTAGCGGTAGCCGGGTGAGGTCAGTCCGGCTCGTTGCGGCGAATTCCCGCTGGGGGGCCGCGTCGGTCGCACACTCTGCTAAAGTATGAAGGTTGCCGTTCAACGGCCGCGGATAAAGAGAGCTCAGGCAATTGGCCAAGGGCACCGCGCAGTGAGAGAAAGGGGATCCCACTTTATGGCACTCGAACCAGATGCTAAGAAGGCGATCATCGAAAAGTACGCTACCCACCCAGGCGACACCGGGTCCCCGGAAGTTCAGATTGCAATGCTCACGCAGCGCATTCTTGACCTCACGGAACACCTGAAAGAGCACAAGCACGACCACCACTCACGTCGTGGCCTGCTTCTCATGGTTGGTCAGCGTCGCCGTCTGCTCGGTTACCTGTCGGACATCGACATCACTCGATACCGCACACTGATCGGCAGCCTCGGCCTGCGTCGCTAATCTACTTGTAGCGAAGGCAGCGTTGACAACGCGAACTTCTTCACAACGGGCTGTCACCTTTCGGGTGGCGGCCCGTTCTGCGTACCGGGTTATCTCGAGGGAGGCACTGAACGGGTGAGAACGGGGTTGCTAGCATGAGGGGTTGGCAATAACGAACGGATATCACTACGCATGAGTCTCTGGCGCACCAAGAGTATTGAAGATTCGATAGCAGACTCGCTGGAGAAGGGTCACAGCCTTAAACGCACCCTCGGTACCTGGGACCTCATGATCATGGGTGTCGCCGTGGCTGTAGGTGCGGGAATTTTTTCGGTAGGGGCAAAGGCTGCCGGCAGTTATGCCGGACCGTCGGTGACGCTTGCTTTTCTGCTGGCCGCTTTCACCTGCGCGCTCGCGATCATGTGCTACGCCGAGTTTGCCTCTGCCGTCCCCGTCGCTGGTTCTGCGTACACCTTCACCTATGCGACTCTCGGTGAGCTGCTGGCCTGGATCATCGGCTGGGACCTCATCCTCGAGATGCTGACCGCGTCCGCCGTGATCGCCAAATACTGGGGCATCTACCTCAGCACCGTCTTCGACCTGGCAGGCTGGAACGTTCCCGCCACCATCGAGGTGCTTGGCCTGGACGTCAGCTGGGGCGCCTTCGTCATCGTCGCCGTCTTCACCGCCCTGCTCGTGCTCGGCACCCAGCTCTCCGCCCGGGTCGCCAGCGTCTTCACGATCATCAAGGTCGCCATCGTCGTCTTCGTCATCGTCGTCGGGGCATTCTTCATCAGCCCGAAGAACTACACCCCGTTCATCCCCGCCGAGGTGCCCAGTGAGGGCGGAGACGGTGACGTCTGGATGCAGTCGCTGTTCTCCTTCATGACCGGTGCGGCCCCCGCACAGTACGGCTTGTTCGGTTTGCTAGCCGGCGCTTCTCTGGTGTTCTTCGCGTTCATCGGATTCGACGTCGTTGCTACGAGCGCCGAAGAGGTGAAAAACCCGCAAAAAACCCTGCCGCGTGGCATCTTTGCCGGGCTCGCGATCGTCACCGTGCTTTACCTCGGTGTGAGCCTGGTGCTCACCGGCATGGTGCCGTACACGGTGCTGGCCGATGACCCCAATGCCTCCCTCGCGACCGCATTTGTTGCCGTCGGTGCCGGGTGGGCAGCGCAGATAATCTCGATCGGAATTCTGGTCGGTCTCACGACCGTGATCATGGTGCTGCTGCTCGGCCTTTCCCGGGTGTTGTTCGCCATGAGTCGCGACGGCCTGCTGCCGCGCTGGTTGAGCGTCACGAGCGAGAAGCGCCGCACTCCAGCACGAATTCAGATCATCTCCGGTGCCGCCGTCGCTTTGCTGGCCGGCCTCACCGACGTTGGGGTGCTCGAAGAAATGATCAATATCGGCACCTTGTCGGCGTTCGTGCTCGTCAGTATCGCGGTCGTCGTGCTGCGTAAGAAACGCCCCGACCTGCCGCGAGCTTTCAAGGTGCCTTTCTCCCCAGTGCTGCCGATTCTCTCGGCTGTGCTGTGCATCTGGCTGATGTTGAACCTGACGACCCTCACCTGGGTGCGCTTCGCGGTATGGCTGGTCGTGGGCTTCATCGTCTACTTCGCCTATGGACGCCGACATTCCTTACTCGGCATCAAGCAGCGTGCCGCTGTCGCCGAAGCAGCCAGGGTCACTGCAGGCGGGTCGACACGCGTCGACTGAGGATCATTGGTCGCAAGTTCTCCGCTCGAGCGCGAGCTGGCGCAGCAGATCGGCATGGACCGGGCAGATCGGGGCACCGGTGCCCGAGCGATTTGAATGATCACTCGAACTTCGGCTATCGGGTGGATCCGGCCCAGAGCTCCTCGACGGATACGACGAGGGGCGCCGGAACCGAGTTGCTGCCGGAGTAGATCATCAGGCCGATGGAACCAACCGATTGCAGGCCGGCTGTCGAGTCGGTCTTGGTGACTTGCCAGGTGCTGGGTTCGGCCCTGCCGACCTTCCATACCTTGGCGCGAATCGTTGTGGGCGAGGCCCCCGTGACCTGCAATCGAAGTTGTAGTCGATTTCCGGGTGCGTAGGTGAGCCCGGGAACGATCAGATCCACCACGGTCGAGTTCGTGCGCCGAATCTGCAGCTTGACGCTTCCGCTCGGAGCCACGACGAGCCTGGCTCCGTAGGACGCGGTGCCGATACGCCGACCGATGACGGCGACATAGGCGGACCCGGTAGTCGGTCGCACGAGGTTGAGGGTTGTGCGTACCTCGGTGTCCTGACTGGACACCCCGTTCAGGTAAGCAGCCCGGGTGGTTCCCGGCGGCGTGGTCAACTGCGCGACTCCACGTGCCACGGAGAAGCCGGTGGCTGCGGTCCACGAACCTCCCAGCTCGGCTGATCCCAGGGCGCCGGTGACGGTGCGACCGAAGGTGTCGGAGGCCAGGACGCCGCTAAGTCGGGCGACCTCGGACGCTGCCAACGTGAACGCACCAACGCAGTAGGCAATGGATGTCGTCGTGCTGGGTTTGGCCGGGGCTTCCCCGACGCCCTGGCAGTTTGACAGGAAGCCCGAACTTTTCAGCGAAACCGTGCTGAGTCCGGCCCAAGCGCGCGTGATAACCGGAAGGTAGGTCGCCGAGTCGAGTAGGCCGGTGCGGATGCCGTATGCCATCGCGTAGACGAAGAGCGCCGTAGCGCTGGTTTCGGGCGCTGGAAAGAGTGACGGGCTGAGCAGGCTGCTGCGCCACATTCCGTCGGATCCCTGGAGCTGGGCCAGCCGGGCAGCCATCGTTTGGAGCATGGTTTTGTACTCGGTGTACTGCGGGTCTGCCGGAGGCAACACCATCAGCGTGCGCGCCATCGCCCCGATCACCCAGCCGTTACCTCGCGCCCACATAACCTTGTGGCCGAGCGAATCTCGCTGGCCGACGTACTTGCAATCCCGCCACCACAGCTGTTCGGCAGCATCAAACAGCCCGTCAGCGACGCAGCCGGGCCGCACAGACGTCGTGCCGTCATTCTTGAGAAAGTTATAGAACTGCGAATGCTTCATTTGATAGGCGGACTTGCCGGTTCGGGTAGCCCAGCGTGGCCACAGAGGCAGGCCCATGAACATCGAGTCGATCCACCAGTACCGATTGGCCGCGAGGCTGAGGTCCCCGGCCATGAACCCGTCGGATGGCGCAAGGTTCGCATTCACCCCGACATTCGCGGAGTCCTGCCAGACCTGGATTGCCGCACGGCTGTCGGGGTTGGATGTGGGGCTTGACGGTGCGTCGGCGATCCAGTTGTTCCGTGCGCCCCAGGACTGCAGCCACTGCCGGTAGATCGGATCGTTGGTTTCCTGAACGAGGGCCTCCACCCCCATGAAATAGGGGGCCCATTTCCAACCGGCGTCGGAAGTCGCTCCGCCATTGTGCGCATAGAAATAGTCGGTTGCGGTCCGCGCGGCCTGCACGATCGACGAACGAGATGGCAGCGCCGCAGGAGCAGCCTGCGCGGTCTGCGAGCTCTGCGCGGTTGGCAGGACAACGACGAGAACAGTTAAGAGCAAGGCAAGGACGGTTTTCATGGTGTCAAAGTACTCGCGGGTCGCCATTCCGGCAATGCTGACGCCGGTGGCTTCGAGCGGGTCTGTTAGGCTAATCGGGGCCGATTCTATGGAATCGACCTGTCCAACTCGCCTGTCATACGGGCACGCGAGCCTTCGTCGCCAGAATGGCGAGAAGCAAACTTAAAGGAGAAAACCCCCACATGGAGGGTCCAGAAATCACGTTCGCCGAAACCGTTATCGATAACGGCAAGTACGGCAAGCGCACCATCCGATTTGAAACCGGCCGTCTCGCCCAGCAGGCGCAGGGTTCTGCCGCTGCTTACATTGACGAAGAGACGATGTTGCTCTCCGCCACGAGCGTTAGCAAGCAGCCGAAGGATAACTTCGACTTCTTCCCGCTCACCATCGATGTCGAAGAGCGTATGTACGCTGCCGGGCGTATCCCGGGCAGCTTCTTCCGCCGCGAAGGTCGCCCCTCGACCGACGCGATCCTCACCTGCCGCCTGATCGACCGGCCGCTGCGCCCGTCGTTCGTCGACGGTCTCCGCAACGAGATCCAGGTCGTCATCACCGTCCTGGCCATCGAGCCCGACGAACTCTACGACGTGCTCGCGATCAACGCGGCCTCCATGTCGACCCAGCTCGCCGGCCTGCCGTTCTCCGGACCGATCGGTGGCGTTCGCGTCGCCCTCATCCCCGACGAGAACGGTGGCGGCCAGTGGGTTGCCTTCCCGAAGCACTCGCAATTGGACGACGCGGTGTTCAGCATGGTCGTCGCCGGTCGCGTTGTCACGGATGCCGCTGGCGCGCAGGACGTCGCGATCATGATGATCGAAGCCGAAGCCACCGATGCGGCCTGGAACCTGATCAAGGGTGGCGCTATCGCGCCGAACGAAGCAGTTGTTGCCCAGGGCATCGAGGCTTCCAAGCCGTTCATCAAGCAGCTCGTCTTCGCGCAGCAGCAGGTAGCCGACGCTGCCGCCAAGCCGACCGGCGAGTTCGCGCTGTTCCCGCCGTACCAGCCGGCCACCTACGACGCTGTCGCCGCCCTGTCCTACGACCAGCTCAAGACGGTCTACACGATCGCCGACAAGGTCGAACGTCAGAACGCAGACGACGCGCTCAAGGCATCCGTCAAGACCGCCATCGCGGCCAAGGTCGACGCCGGTGAGCTCGACGCGAGCGCCAACAACCAGGTGAACGCGGCCTACAAGTCGGTCACCAAGCTCGTCGTGCGATCCCGCGTGCTCAACGAGGGAATCCGCATCGACGGTCGTGGACTGGCCGACATCCGTCCGCTCGACGCCGAGGTTGCGGTCATCCCGCGCGTGCACGGCTCGGCCATTTTCCAGCGCGGCGAAACCCAGATCCTGGGCGTCACCACCCTGAACATGCTCAAGCTCGAGCAGTCGATCGACTCGTTGAACCCGGTCACCAAAAAGCGCTACATGCACAACTACAACTTCCCGCCCTACTCGACCGGTGAAACCGGTCGCGTCGGAACGCCGAAGCGCCGCGAGATCGGCCACGGAGCGCTCGCTGAGCGCGCCCTGGTTCCCGTGCTGCCCACGCGTGAGGAGTTCCCGTACGCCATCCGTCAGGTGTCAGAGGCGCTCAGCTCCAACGGATCCACCTCGATGGGTTCCGTTTGCGCCTCCACCCTGTCGCTGCTGAACGCCGGAGTGCCGCTGCGCGCCCCCGTCGCCGGCATCGCCATGGGCCTGATCAGCGATACCGTTGACGGCCAGACCCGCTATGCGGCCCTCACCGACATCCTCGGCGCCGAAGATGCTCTCGGCGACATGGACTTCAAGGTGGCCGGCACGAGCGAATTCATCACCGCGATCCAGCTCGACACCAAGCTCGATGGCATCCCCGCCTCCGTTTTGGCTGGCGCGCTGACGCAGGCGAAAGACGCCCGCACCACGATCCTCTCCGTGCTCAACGCGGCGATCGACGCTCCCGACGAGATGGCGCCCACCGCGCCCCGCGTCATCAGCGTGCAGATCCCCGTCGACAAGATCGGCGAGCTGATCGGCCCGAAGGGCAAGACCATCAACTCGATCCAGGACACCACCGGTGCCGACATCTCGATCGAGGAAGACGGCACCGTGTACATCGGCGCCGTTGACGGACCGTCGGCCGAGGCCGCTCGCGCCCAGGTCAACGCCATCGCGAACCCAACCAACCCCGAGGTCGGCGAACAGTTCCTCGGAACCGTCGTCAAGATCGCCGCGTTCGGTGCCTTCGTCTCGCTGCTTCCGGGCAAGGATGGTCTGCTGCACATCTCCGAGGTGCGTAAACTTGCTGGTGGCAAGCGCGTCGAGAACGTCGAAGACGTGCTCGGTGTTGGCCAGAAGGTTCTCGTGGAAATCACGAAGATCGATGACCGTGGCAAGCTGTCGCTCGCCCCGGTGCTCGAAGAGGCTGCTGACACCGAAGGTCGCGCTGCGGCTTCCGACAGCGCAGACGCCTCTACCGAGGTCTAGCCTGTCCTAAAGTTCTCCCGATCACCTCTCGCCAGGTCGGTCGGGTAGACGGAAGGCCCGCACTGCTTGCAGTGCGGGCCTTTTCGCTTCCCGAGCGCAAACCGCAGCGTGTGCACGCCTTGTCGCGCCCGATATCCGGGGCTACGTTCGCGGCATGATAAATAAACGGATGAATTCAGGATTCCTGCCACGCATTGGCGCGGTCGCCCTGGTCACTTCTGCCCTGCTGGCGGGCGCAGTGAGTGCCCCGGCACTCGCGCAGACGGACACAGCTCGCTCAGCCCCGGCCGCCGCATCCGCTGCCGGATACGTCGCCCTCGGCGACTCGTTCACTTCTGGCCAGGGTGCCCCGCCGTACATTCTCGACGGTACTAACTGCCTGCGCTCCAAGCGGGCCAGTTACCCTATCTTCTCCGACCTGGTCAGCTCCTATAAGCTCAAGTCGAACAATGCCTGTTCCGGCGCTAGCACTGCGGAAATCCCCCTTCAGCTTGCCGGGGTCAGCCCGAGTACTGCCCTGGTCACGATGACCGTCGGCGGAATTGACGCTGGCTCCAACATCGTCCTGGCTGCCTGTGCGCCGAACCCGGCCAGCGATGTCTGCCTCGGCGCCATCAACAACAGCGTTGCCCAGTTGAGCATTTTGGCCCCCAAGCTCGTCGGGACCTATGGGCTCGTGGCGGCGACGTTGCCGCAGGCGAAGATCGCGGTGCTCAGCTATCCGCGGCAGTTCAAGCCGGGATTCTCCCCGCTCGGCGACGTGCTCAATGGCGCGACCGACGCGCTGAACCTCGTTATAAAGGGCTCCGTCGAGGCGATGGACACTCCGCGTATCCGCTTTGTTGATGCGTCGCAGGAATTCGCCGGGCACGGCATCGGGTCACGCATACCGTTCTTCGCGTTTGATGCGCTGAACCCGTTTGCGCTGGCGAATTTTCACCCGAACGCGTTAGGTAACAGTCTCGGCTACGCGCGTGCCCTCCTCAACGATGGGCTGCTGCGCCGGTGAGCGCGACGGGTCACACGCTATCTAGTTGAAAGAATCATAAGGTAGCGATATACTAAACCCGTGCTCTCCTCTGGTCTATCCGTCGCCCAATTGAAGTCTGACTTGTTCAAGTCGCTCGGACATCCGTTGCGCGTGCAGGTTCTGGAACAGCTCGTGTCCGGTGAACGCTCGGTCGGCAGTTTAGCCGAGGCGCTCGGTTGCGAGCTGTCCAATCTGTCACAGCAGCTAGGCGTTCTGCGTCGGGCCGGAGTGGTGGTGACGCGCCGCGAAGGCAACTCCATTTTCTATGCCCTGCGAGATGCGAGCGCGATTGAGCTGCTGGCTGCGGCCAAGCGTATGGTGCTGGCCAACCTGACCGACTCGCACGCTCTGCTCCGCCACCTCGAAACGGAACAGTCCTCGCCCACGGCCGGCTAGGCGCCATCAGCCTGGCTACAGGTCGTTTCCCGCGTAGGAGAGGTTGAAACTCTTGTTTGCGAGCGGAAAGTCGGGAACGATCGTCTCCGACAGGGCATGCGGCACGGCGGGCCAGTTCAGAAACGACGGGTCGACGATTTTCACCCGGCTGAGTGTGCCGTCGGCGGCGAGTTCGACGCGGTGCGTCGTTGTACCCCGCCAGGCTTCCACGAGGGCCAGGCCGGTGCCGGTCGAGGTCGGGTTCACACTGAACGCGGTACCGGTGTGACCCCGCAGACGTAGCAGCAGGTCAAGCACGACGGCGGTCGACACCTCGAGTTCACGCGCGCGCACGGTGTACCGGGCCAGAACGTCGCCGCCCTCTTCAGTGACGACGTGAAAGACCTCGCCGAGGCTGACGAACGGATGCTCGGAGCGCGCGTCGGAAGTGATACCCGACGCGCGGGCGACATAGCCGAGTGTTCCAATCGTGGTGGCCTGGGCTTTGGACAACCGGGCTGTTCCGGTGAAGCGACCGCGAACGATGGCGTGGCCGAGAGTAATGCCGACCAGTTCGGCCATGGCCGCGCTCACTCTGGCGAGGTCGGCTGCAGCGGGGAGCGTGGTCACGCGCGTGCCACCGACGCTGAGGGCGCCGCGCAGCAGACGATGTCCGGTGACCGACTTGTTGATTCGCATCAGCTGCTCACGCAGGCCCTGCGCGTGCGCGTCGATGATGCCGAAGCCCACGTCATTGGCGAGCGAGCCGAGGTCGGTCACATGGTTGTAAAGACGTTCGAGTTCCAGCAGCAGCGCACGCAGTAACCGGTCGGGCTCAGAGACGTCTATACCGGCTGCCTGCTCGACCGCCATGACAAAGGCGAGGGAGTGGCCGACGGCGGTGTCACCGCTGATCTGTTCGGCCAAAAGCACGCCCTCGGCAGCGGTCTTACCCTCGAACACCTTCTCGACACCTCGGTGCAGGTACCACTGGCGGGCTTCCATGCGCACGATGGTCTCACCGACCACCGAGAACCGAAAGTGACCGGGCTCGATGATGCCGGCGTGGATCGGGCCGACCGCGATCTCGTAGACACCGGGGCCTTCCACCGGCACGAACGGAAACGACTCAACGTCAGGCTCGAACTCGGGCACGACGGCGTTGGCGTGCAGCATCGGGTACCAGCCGCGCGGCCAGTGGCCGTGGCGCACCAGCCGGTGGGGCTGCGGGTGATTGCGGGGGACGACACCGTAGAGGTCCCGAATTTCGCGTTCGAAGTTGCCTGCTGACAGGGATATTTCGGCGAGGCTGGGAATCCAGGCGTCGTTCCGCGGCACTCTGACCGAGAGGTCTGCGCGCAGTGACGGGGTGGCTCCGACGAAGGAATAAACGATGCGAAAGTCGTCGTCGGCCTCGTGGCAGGCGACGAGGGCCAGTCGGCTACCTGCATCCAGCAGTGCGGCGGCAGCGCTCGGTAGTTGGGAGCGGGCCAGTTTCCGCAGTTCGGTTCGATCAGACGCCAGGTTATCGGCGGCCAGGTCTTGCGGCGTTCGTTCATCATGCATTAGTTGCTACCTCCCAGAACGGCTGTGGCCTGCAGCAAAAGAGTGCTGACCGGTTCGGCGACGAACGCGACCGTCGCCGTTGCAACCAGGGCCAAAATGATCGGCAGGCGGGGGCCGTGGGCCGAGTAGTCGGGAGTGAACAGAGCGCCTTCCGCGGGACCGCCAAGGGTCATCTGAACGGTCAGGCGGGTAAATGCGGCGAAGATCACAAGCAGCAGCACCAGGGCCGCTCCGACTACGGCGCCGAGGCCCGCCGACCAGCCGGCCATGATGATGCCGACCTCGGAGAAGAAGATGCTGAACGGGGGAAAGCCGACGATGGCTGCCATCGCGATAAGCCACGGCACAGCGAGGCCGGGCCGTCGCACCAGCAGGGCGCGCACGTCGGAGATCACCGGGGTGCCCTCGATCTTAAGGATGCGCCCGGAGATCACGAACAGGGTCGCCTTGATCAGGCCGTGACCGAGAACGTACAACAGCACCGAGGGGAGCGCGGCCGGCCCGATGGCGACCCCGATGGCCATCAGGCCCATATGTTCGATGCTGGAGTAGGCGAGCATCCGTTTGTAGTCGCGTTGGCGGATGAGCAGCGACGCGGCCACGAGCAGCGAGAGCAGGCCGCCGATGCTGAGCATGGTGCGCAGAAACTCCGGGCCGATCACGAGGTTGGTGATCGACTGGATGCGCAGGATGGCGTAGAGAGCGACCGAGAGCAGAACTCCCGACATGAGGCCGGAGACCGGCGCCGGCGCCTGGCTGTGGGCGTCCGGCAGCCAGCTGTGCATCGGGGCGAGGCCGGCCTTGGTCGCGAAACCGAGCACCGCGAGGGCGCCGCCGGCGGTGATGAGTGCCGGGTCGAGGCCGAGGTTTGACTGACTGAGCAGCAGCCAGGACAGCGTAGGGGTGTCGGTGCCGACGGACGCGGCGTAGATGAAGCCGATGCCCAGCAGGGCGATGGCCACGCCGACCGAACCGAGGATGACGTACTTCCAGGCTGCCTCGAGGGAGCGACCGGTTCGGTGGTGACCCACGAGGAAGGCGGTGGCGATGGTGGTGGCCTCGACGGCGGCCCACATCAGGCCGATGCTGTCGGCGAGGACGGCGAGGGACATGGCCGCCAGGAACAGGGCGATGAGGGCCTCATAGCTGGCGGCGACTTTCGTGCGGCTCGATGCGGCGCTGCTGAGCCCGCCCCAGGTCGCAATGAGGCCGACCGCTCCGACGACGCTGATCATGTAGGCCGAGAGGGCGTCGGCGCGCAGCAAGCCTCCGCCGCTCTCGGGCACGGCACCGTTCAGCACGGCACTGACCAACAGCAGGCCGGAGATCAAGACAGCGCCAGACGCGGCGACGCCGACGAAACGGCGCGGCGCTGAGGGGCCGAGGAGCAGGCTGAGCCCGGCGAGGGCGAGCGGTGCGACCAACGGAATCCACAGTATTATCGACATCAATCGTGCAACTCCCTGAGCTGATCGACGGCCGTGCCGCCGAACTTGTTGCGCATGCGGCCCGCGAATACATGCAGAATAAGCACCACCAGCAAAACGTCGAGGGAGAAAGCGAATTCAAGCAGAATCGGTACCCCGCCGCTGGTCAGAAACGTAATGGTGGCGATGCCGTTGTCGAGCACGAGAAAACCAATGAGCTGTGATCGGGCACGGCGTCGACTGATGAGCAGCAGAAACCCGATGAGCACCATGGCGAGGCCGATCGGGGCGGCGTGACCGGTGCTGCTGTCGCCGAGACCGAAGACACGACTTACGACGACATAGCTCAGGATGGTCAGCAGGGTGACCGTCAGGAGCGCAGCGGTCGGGTTGAGCCGGGGCGATTCTTGAATTTGCTTGATTGCTGCCTTGGATTGGTGGGCGAGCACCCAGGGAAGGCCGAGGCCCTTGACCGAGAGAATGAGCAGGGACACGATGACCAGCTCAGACTCGCCCTCGGCAATCCCAATGACCGCCACGAGAGCTGCGAGGGCGATGCCCTGCAGCGCGAGTAGTCGAATCGATGCGAGCAGGGAGTGTCGCCAGACCATGAGCGCGCTCGTGAGTAGCAGGGCGCCAGCGCACAGGCCGATGAGTTGGGGGTAGATGTTCTCAAACACGGATGCTCCTCAGGCGACCAGATAGGAGGCGGTGACGGCGAGGAAGGCGAGGGCGAACGAGCCCGCGAGCAGCTCCGGCACCTGGAACAGACGCACCTTGGCCAGAAAGATCTCGCCGACACTCAGCAGCACGCCGAGTACGAGCACCTTGACGGTGATGCTGACGACGCCGACAGCCAGGCCGATGGCGCTGAAATCCGTCACGATGCCCCACGGCACCGCCAGGTTGCTGACCAGGCCGAGCAGGGCGGCCAGCTTCAGCCAGGAGCCGACTTCGAGCCAGGCCAGGTCGCGTCCGCTTGCTTCGAGGATCATCGCCTCGTGCAGCATGGTCACCTCAAGATGGGTGCCCGGATTATCGATGGGAAGGCGGGCGGTCTCGGCCATGATCGCGATCGACAGGGCGACGAGGGCCAGCACGCTGACCGGCGAAATGATGACCTCGGGGGAGAGTAGCCGCGTTTCAACGATGACCGACAGGGTGCTGGTTCCGGCCGGGATTGAAAAAGCGTAAATCGAGAGCAGCAGGGTTGGTTCAACGAGCGCCGCGACCGTCATGTGCCGACTGGAGCCCATACCGCCGAAGGCTGTTCCGCCGTCCAGGCCGACCAGCGCGAGGGCCACGACACCGATCAACATGACGGAAATGATGACGAACAGGTCACTGGGAACGAGTGCGAAGGGAATGGTGCCCACCAGGGGCAGCAGCACGCACAGCAGCAGGCTGGACACGACCAGGGCGACGGGGCCTGCCCGCAGTATCCAGCTGCTGTCGGTGGCTCGCACCGGGTTTTTTGCCAACAACTTGCGCACGTCGCGCCACGGCTGCCAGATTCCCACTCCGGCTCGGCCTTCGATCGTGGCCCGCACCTGGCGGATGACCCCGATCAACACCGGGGCGAGGAAGACGAACAGAACGACCTGCACGAAGGCGATGATGATGGCGTTCATAGCGAGACCACAATCAGCACGAAGAGAAGAGCAACGAAAGAATAGGACAGGTAGCGGTGGATGCTGCCGTTGGCGACGTGGCGCACGACGATTCCGTAGCGCTGGATTAGGTTGAGCACCGGTCGATATAGCCGGGTTTCGAAGACGTCCGAGACGCGCTGTTCCACCCGCACCCGCTCCACCAAATATCGGGACTCGGCCACGTGGGTGACCTGCACGTCGCGTGACGGCTTGAGCACGTCGTCGAAGACCCGCACGAGCGGCTCCGCGTAGGAGGTCGCCGTGTACTGCATACGCGGCCGTGCCCGGGAGCCGCCACCGCCCCAGGGCAGCTCGACCGTGCGATGTGGATACCGACGGGCCGACACGATGATCGAGACGATCACGGGAATGGCCACCAGTGCCGACAAAATGACGAGCATGATCGGGTCGAGTACCGCCCCGATGCCCGGAAGCGAGACGCCGCCGAGGCCGACGGACTGTACGGCGGCGTCCGGGTTCGGGGTGACGGTGTGCGCGACGAGCGCGGCAATCGGTCCGGGGAGCAGCCCGAGGGCGAGCACGAAGAGGGCGCCGAGGGCGAGCGAGAGTTGCATGAGCGGCGGCACCTCACGGGCATCCGCTGCTTCGATGCTGCGTGGTCGAGCCAGGAAGGCGATGCCATAGGCCTTGACGAAGGTGAGCAGGGCGAGGCCGGCGGTGAGAGCGACCACAGCGACGGCCAGGGGCATGGCGACGGATGCTGCGACCGAGACGACCGCCCCGTCAAGGCGACCGCCGTGAATGAGTGATTGGAGCAGCATCCACTCGGCGACGAAGCCGCTCGTGATCGGGATTGCGGCGGCGCCGAGGCTGGCAATGCCGAAAGCCGTGGCTGTGACGGGCATGCGGGCGCCGAGCCCGCCGAGCCGGTCGAGGTTGCGTTCGCCGGTGGCGTGGATGATGGCGCCGGCGCCGAGGAACAGTGTCGATTTGAACGCCGCGTGGCTGACGGCGAGGAGCAGGGCGGCCACGAGCGCGGCATCCGCTGCCGCTTGGGCGTCGTAACCGCGCAGCAGCATGCTCGCGCCGAGTCCGAGATAGACCAGGCCCATATTTTCGGTCGTCGAGTAGGCCAGCAGTACCTTGAGATCGCTCGACACGGACGCCTGCAGAATGCCATAGAGTGCGGATGCGCCACCGACGACCATGATCGCAATGCCCCACCAGGTGGGGCCGTCGGGCAACAGCCGAACGCACACCAGCAGACCGCCGTAAACGCCGATCTTGACCATCGCGCCACTCATCGCGGCCGAGACGTGGCTGGGAGCTTCGGGGAGCACCCTGGGTACCCAGACGTGCAGCGGCACCAGTTCGGCCTTGCCGCCGAAGCCGAGCAAAAGCAGCACGAAAGCCACGTTCGCGGGCCCCGGTTCGATCGCTTGCAGGTTGCTGAAGCTCGTTCCGCCCGAGGCTGCGGCGAGCACGGCAAAGCCAGCGAGAATGAAGAAGAAACTCAGCTGCGACATCGCCGAGTACCAGATTCCGGCCGAGGCGACCGTCGTGCGGCTGGCGTGGTCAGCCAGCAGCAGCAGGGTGGAGCCGAGGGTCATGATCTCCCAGGCCAGCAGAAACGAGACCGAGTCGGTCGCGGCCGGTACCAGCTGCATGCCTACGAGGAACATCGGCATGGCAACCCAGGCGGTGCGGCTCGCGTCGGGTCCGCGGGTGGAACTCATCGAGTAGAGCGACACGAGAATGCCCACACCCGAGACGATGAGCATGAACAGGCCGCCGAGGCGGTCGGGGGCCAATACGAGCGGATCCATCGGCAGGGCAATTGAAATGCGCAGGCTACCGGTGGCGCCGAGCATGGCCCCGAGGCCGGTCAGAAAGCCGGTGACCGCGATGAGGGTGCAGAGGATGCCGCCCGCCCGCGACCGCAGAGACGGTGCCGCCGTCAGAGCGGTCACCACGGCCAGTGCGCCGAGGCCGAGTTGCAGGAGCAATCCTGCTTCAATACCGGTCATCGGCCGGTCATCCGGCGCAGGGCGCGCACAATATCGGTCGGCTCTGGCGGGCTCCCCGGTACCTCGATATCAACGTGCACGAAATCGGAAACGGGCCCGATGATGCCGTAGCCATCGCGGAAGGCGCCGCCGTGCAGGGCGCAATCACCGACCGCGATCACGAACCGGGGCGTGGGGGTGGCCTCGATGGTGCGCAGCATCGGCTGGGCCATATTGCGGGTCACGCTGCCGACGATGAGCAGCACGTCGGCGTGCCGCGGCGAGGGAACCAGGCGCACGCCATAGCGTTCCACGTCGTAGACGGGACCAAATGCGGCGGCCACCTCGAGGGCGCAGTCGTTGCACCCGCCGGCATTGATGAAACGCACCTGCACGCTGCCGCCGAAGGCCGAAGCCCCTGCAAACAGCGGCGGGGCAGGCGGCGCCGGTTCGGCAATGCGTGAGCCGTGCCGAATGAGGGTGGCCAATCGCAGGAAACTCATACAAGTCCCCCGCGTGCATGCATGTTCACGACACTGGTGCCTTCTCTGGGGAACGCGAAAGTCGAAAGTGTTGGGCAGGCGACGGATTGTGCGGTGCGTCTGGTCGAGTGCAAGACTACCAGCGCAGTTAACTTCATTACTTCTTTATATAACTATATGAAGAATTTAGCAAATAGATCGGGTTCGGACCGCTTACCCGCGGCGGTCGAGCAGCGGTGTGAGGCGATACGGGATGACTTCACCCATGGCGAGCGAGGTCTCAGTGCGCTCAACACCGTCGCAGGCAAGGATCGTACCGTCGATGCGAAACAGGTCGGCGGCGTCCGTGCAGACCACCCGCACGAGCAGATCGGTCTGCCCGCTCATGCCGTGCGCCTGCACGATCTCGGGGATTAAAGCCAGGTCGAGCACAATCTGCGCGAGCCGTTTCTGCTGCACGTGCACCTCGATGAACGCGGTCAGGGGATAGCCGAGGGCGGCTGGATTGATGCGGCGATCGAAGCCGAGAAAGGCGCCAGAGTCTTCCAATCGCTTCATGCGTGCCTGCACGGTATTGCGGGAAAGTCCCAGCGTGTCGGCGAGCGCGACGAAGGTACTGCGCGGGTCGGCGGAGAGTGCTTGGAGGAGCTTTGTGTCGGTCTTGTCAAGGCTGTACATAGTGCAAAACATTAACATGCTCTGGCGAGCCTGGATAGGGCACTTTGCTCACTATTTTTGACGGTGGTTGTGCTCTCTGTCGGGTCGACATAGGCTCACGTCAACTTTAGCAATGACGCTCGGAGCGACCCATGATTGATTTTTCCCCTCAGCTCGTGCAGCTTCTCTCGATTGAAGGCGAGCGGATACCCCGCGGCGATTTCGACCCGTGGGTTGAAGACCTCGATGGCGCAGCTCTCCTGGCGCTCTACAGAGACATGGTCGTGGTGCGCCGCATTGACACCGAAGCGACAGCCCTGCAGCGCCAGGGCGAACTCGGCCTGTGGCCGCCGCTGCTCGGCCAGGAAGCTGCGCAGATCGGCTCGGCCCGCGCCCTGCGCCGTGACGACTTCATCTTTCCGAGCTACCGCGAGAACGCCGTCGCGTACTGCCGTGGCGTGGAACTTTCCGACATCGTCAAGGTCTGGCGCGGCAACGCCCAGTCCGGCTGGGATCCGTACACGGTCCAAATGGCCACCCCGGCCATCATTATTGGCGCGCAAACGCTGCACGCCACCGGGTGGGCGCTGGGCGCCCAGCGCGACGACGTCGATTCCGTCGCCATTACCTATTTTGGTGACGGTGCCACGAGCGAGGGCGATGTGAACGAGGCCATGGTCTTCGCGGCGAGCTTCCAGGCCCCGGTGGTCTTCTTCTGCCAGAACAACCAGTGGGCCATTTCCGAGCCGGTCGGGGTGCAGGCGCACCGCAATATCGCCGATCGCGCGCCGGGCTTTGGCATCCCCAGCCTGCGCATCGACGGAAACGACGTGATCGCGGTCACGGCTGCGACCCGTATAGCTCTCGACCGGGCTCGCACCGGTGGCGGCCCGACCTTCATCGAAGCCGTCACCTACCGCATGGGACCGCACACCACAGCGGATGACCCCACCCGCTATCGAGACCCGGCGGAACTGGCCGAGTGGAAGACGCGCGACCCCCTGCTGCGTCTGCACCGGCTGCTGACCAGCCTCGGTGAAATCACGCCCGAGGTTGAGGCGGCCACTGCTGCGCTGGCCGATGCCGCAGCCGCCGAATTACGCGCCGGCTGCATCGGCATGCCCGACCCCGAACCGCTGAGCGTGTTCGACCACGTCTATGTCACCCCCAACGCCACCCTCGAGCGCCAGCGCGCCGACTACGCCGGCTACCTCACGAGCTTTGGCGCCGAACACGATAGTGCCGAACAGAATCGAAAGGCGTGATGACCATGACCCCACTGATGACCCCGGCAACCGTGTCAACGGTTCCCGGCCTCAACGCGCCACAACCTATCCCGCTCAGCGAGACCAAAACCCTCACCATGGGCAAGGCCATCAACGAGGGTCTGCGCCAGGCCATGCTCGACGACCCCAGGGTGGTACTGCTGGGTGAGGATATCGGAGCCCTCGGCGGAGTCTTTCGGGTGACGAGCGACCTGCTCGCCCAGTTCGGGGCTCGCCGGGTCATCGACACCCCGCTCGCTGAATCCGCGATCATCGGCACCGCCGTCGGCCTCGCCTATCGCGGCTACCGCCCGGTCTGTGAGATTCAGTTCGACGGCTTCATCTTTCCCGGCTTCGACCAGATCGTCAGCCAGGTCGCCAAGTTCCACTACCGCACCCAGGGCGCCGTGCGCATGCCGATCACTATCCGGGTGCCGTTCGGCGGTGGAATCGGAGCGGCCGAACACCACTCCGAATCGCCAGAGGCTTACTTCACCCATACCTCCGGCCTTCGAGTCATCGCCGTCTCCAACGCCCAGGACGCCTACAGTCTTATTCGGCAGGCCATCGCGAGCGACGACCCGGTGCTCTACTTCGAGCCCAAGCGCCGCTACCACGTCAAGGGCGAGGTCGTGCCGGAGCTCGGGCTCTCGATGGAGCAGGCCGTCATCGTGCGCCCGGGAACGGACGTCACACTCCTTGCCTACGGAGCGCTCGTGACGACCGCGCGGGACGCGGCGCTCGCCGCTTTCGACGAGGGCATCTCGATCGAGGTCATCGACCTGCGGTCGCTGTCACCGGTGGATTATGCGGTGGTGGAGGCATCCGTTCGTAAAACCGGGCGACTTGTCGTGACGCACGAGGCGGCGCAGTCGGGCGGACTCGGCGGCGAGATCATCGCAACCGTCACCGAACGCTGCTTCAGCTACCTGGAGTCGGCCCCGGTGCGGGTCACCGGTTTTGATGTGCCGTACCCGCCAGCCAAGCTGGAAAGCTATCACCTGCCCGACCTCGACCGCATTCTCGACGGTGTCGACCGGGTCATGGGGCGCCGATGATCAAGGTATTCAAGCTGCCCGACCTCGGTGAGGGTCTCACCGAAAGCGAGATTGTGGCCTGGCTCGTCGCGCCGGGCGATGCGGTCACGCTCAACCAGCACATCGCGGACGTGGAAACGGCCAAGGCCGTCGTCGAGTTGCCAAGCCCGTTTGCCGGGGTCGTTCGCGTGTTGCACCAGCCGGCCGGGGTGGTCGTGCATGTCGGTGAACCGATTGTCTCCTTCGACATCGGCGGCGCCGATGAGCCCACAGTTTCGACGCCGAAAGCGGATGCTGTGGCTCCGGCCGAGCAGCGCGAGGCCAATCTGGTCGGCTATGGCCCCGCCGTCGAGCGCAACGGACACCCCCAGCGTCGTGCCCGAACGGGCGCCCGTGATGCGTCGGTGCCCGCAGCATCCGTCGAACCACCCGCCGCGCCCGCCGCAGCATCCGTCGAACCACCCGCCACGGCAGCCACCGGCGAGAGACCGCGCTCGACGCCGCCGGTCCGCGCCCTGGCCCGTGACCTCGGGATTGACCTCTATACGGTCACGGGAACCGGAAAGGACGGCCTGATCACGCGTGATGATGTTCGCGCTCGTATCACCGAGTCAGTGCCGGCACCCGACCGGCACGGGGCCAGGTTACCCGGTGTGACGACCACCCAGCCGGCCATGAGCCTCGGCGACGCTGTGCGCGAGACCCGCTCACCGATCAAGAGCCTGCGCAAACTCACGGCGGCCGCCATGGTGCAGAGCGCGTTCACCGCGCCACACGTAACCGAGTTTCTCACCATCGACGTCACCCCGACCGTCGAACTGCTCGATTCCCTCCGCGCCGACCGGCAGTTCGCCGACGCGGGCATCGGCATTCTCGCCGTGGTGGCCAAGGCACTCTGCCTGGCCGTGGGCCGCACGCCGTCGCTGAACACCCGGTGGGATGAGCCAGCCGGCGAGATCGTGCAGTTTCACCACGTGAACCTCGGCGTCGCTGCCGCAACCCCGCGCGGGCTGCTCGTGCCAAACATCGTCGACGCTGACCGACTCGACCTGCGCGGCCTCGCTGCGGCGCTCGCCGACCTCACGACGGCAGCGCGGGCCGGCACAACGACCCCGGCGGCACTGTCCGGCGGCACCATCACCATCACCAATATCGGAGTGTTCGGCATCGACGCCGGCACGCCCATTTTGAATCCGGGGGAGGCGGCGATTCTCGCGATGGGCGCCATCCGCTCTCGGCCGTGGGAGTATCGCGGCGAGGTCGCGCTGCGCAAGGTGCTCACGCTCAGCCTGTCGTTCGACCACCGACTGGTCGACGGCGAGCAGGGTTCGCGCTTTCTCGCCGACATCGGCACGATCCTCGCCGACCCGGCCCGCGTGCTGACCATGGTCTAGCCCCTCCTCACCATCCATAGGTCTGCCACCGGGCCAGCACCAGTCGTCCCCGCCCCCTTCTCGCGCATAACTCCTGCAATTTGTAAGACCGCCCAAAAAGTGCCGCGGAATTTTGCAGCAGCCAGGTTTTGGTTCTGCAGATTGCAGGAGTTGTGCACCAGACGGGCGATTGACCGGGGCGCGTAGGCGTAGCAGAGTTGAGGCATGAACCCTCAAGGCGCACTCCTCGCTCCCTTTGCGACGAAGAAACAGCTGGCGGGCACCGCTTTCGTGCATCTCGACGGATGCCTGCATGCCACGTTTCGCACCAAAGACTTCGCATCCGCCCTCGAACTGGTCAATCGTGTCGGCGAGGCCGCCGAGGCGCTGAATCACCATCCCGACGTGCGCCTGGGCTACGGGGCCGTGTCGCTCGTGCTGACCTCGCACGATGCCGGGGGAGTCACCGTGCGCGATCTCGAGCTCGCGGCCCGGGTGCAGCAGATCGCCGACACCCTCGGTGCCACTGCGCGTCCGGCGCGGCCCACGCGCTACGACATTGCGATCGACTGCACCGACGCGGATGCCGTGCGTCCATTCTGGCGGGTCGGGCTCGGCTACATCGAGATCACCGGCGACGATGGAGTAGAACTCGTCGACCCACGGGGCCTCGCCCCCAAGGTGTGGTTCCAGCACATGGAAATCGCCCGCGCCGATCGCAACCGCATTCACCTGGACGTCTACGTCCCCAGTGACGACGCCGAAGACCTGGTCGAGGCGGTGCTTGAGGTTGGCGGGGTGCTGCTCTCTGACGAGCACGCCCCCGACTGGTGGGTGCTCGCCGACGTAGAGGGCAACGAGCTCTGCGTCTGCACCGCCGCGTTCTGACCGTTCGCGCGGGCCATTACGCGGCCGGCAGGCCGAGAGCGGCGAGGGCCATCTCCTCGAGCAGGGTGCGCACGGCGGTGTGCGAGGATGCACGGGCGCTGTGCGGCGTTGAGTTGAGCAGCCCAAAGGTCGCGTGGGCTCGAATGCGGAGCAGCGCCTCGTTGACCGCAGGGTGCACCCGATGCAAAACCTCGACCCACAGTTCCACGTACTCGCGCTGCAGCAGCCGCACCCGATGCCGGTCCGACTCCGCGAGGCTGTCCAGGTCGCGGTCCTGTACGCGGATCACCTCGGGGTTCGACAGCGCGAAGTCAACGTGGAAGCGCACGAGGTCGCCCAGGGCGGCCGCGGCATCCGTTGTCTCCGTCACAACGGTTTGGCCACCGGCGACCAGATCCTCGCTCACATCGATGAGCAGCGCGGCGAGCACGGCCTGTTTGCCGTTGAAGTGACGGTAAACCGCCGGCCCGCTCACCCCAACGGCCGCGCCAAGATCTTCGATCGAGACCCCGTTGAATCCGGACTGGGCGAAGAGCGTAGCTGCGGCGCTGAGCAGGGCCGAGCGTCGCTCAGCTTTGGCTCGACTCCGCGGCGTCGCTTCGATCGGTGCGCTCATGCGAGCCTCCACTGGACATTTCAGTTAATCCTTACTAACCTGAATTTCAGTTAGTAAACATTAACTGTAGTTGATGCCGGGCCCTCCGGCATCGCCAAAGGGAAGATGTCGATGGAGACACTCGCGAGTCAGCTCGATTCCTCTGCTCAGACGTTCCGGAGCAATGATGCTGCCCAGCGACAGCTCGTCGCCGACCTGAAGCAGCGCCTCGCCACGGCCGCGCTCGGCGGGCCGGAGAAGTCCCGACAGCGCCACCTCGCCCGTGGCAAGCTGCTGCCCCGCGAGCGCATTGACCAATTGCTCGACGACGGCAGTCCGTTCCTCGAGATCGCACCGCTGGCCGCGACCGGTCTCTACAATGACGACAGTCCGGGAGCGGGCGTCATCGCCGGCATCGGCCTCGTGCACGGGCGCTTCGTGCTCGTGATCTCCAACGACGCCACCGTCAAGGGCGGCACCTATTACCCGATGACGGTGAGAAAGCACTTGCGAGCCCAGGAGATCGCCTTTGAGAACCGCCTGCCCTGCGTGTACCTCGTCGACTCCGGGGGAGCCTTTCTGCCCCTGCAGGACGAGGTCTTCCCCGACCGTGACCACTTCGGCCGCATCTTCTACAACCAGGCACGGATGTCCGCGGCCAAGATCCCGCAGATCGCCTCGGTAATGGGATCGTGCACCGCGGGCGGTGCCTACGTTCCCGCCATGAGCGACGAGACCGTGATCGTGCGGAACCAGGGCACCATCTTTCTCGGCGGCCCGCCCCTCGTAAAGGCCGCAATCGGCGAAATCATCACCGCCGAGGAGCTCGGCGGCGGTGAACTTCACGCCCGCGTCTCCGGCGTCACCGACCACCTCGCCGAAAACGATGAGCACGCCCTGCAAATCGTGCGCGACATCGTCTCGACCCTTCCTCGTGCCGACACCCCGGCGTGGAGTGTGATCCCGACTGTTGACCCGGTCGCCGACGAGAGCGAACTCTACGGAGCCGTCCCCGTCGACGTGCAGGGCCAGTACGACGTGCACGAGGTGATCGCGCGCATCACCGACGGCAGCGAATTCCACGAATTCAAGCGCGAATACGCCACCACGCTCGTGACCGGGTTCGCGCATATCCACGGCCACCCGGTGGGAATCGTCGCCAACAACGGCATCCTGTTCGCCGAATCTGCGCAGAAGGGCGCCCACTTCATCGAGCTCTGTGACCAGCGCGGAATTCCGCTCGTCTTTCTGCAGAACATCTCCGGTTTCATGGTAGGCCAGGCAGCTGAAGCCGGCGGCATCGCCAAGCACGGGGCCAAAATGGTCACCGCGGTCGCGACGGCCCGCGTGCCTAAACTCACGGTGGTGATCGGCGGCTCCTTTGGCGCCGGCAACTACTCCATGTGCGGCCGCGCCTATTCGCCCCGCTTCCTCTGGATGTGGCCGGGCAGCCGCATTTCCGTGATGGGTGGCCCGCAGGCGTCCTCCGTGCTCGCTACCGTCAAGCGCGAGCAGATCGAGGGGGGCGGAGACTCCTGGTCGGCCGCGGCCGAGACAGCCTTCAAAGACCCGATCCTCGAAAAGTACGAGCAGCAGGGCAGCCCCTACTATTCCACCGCTCGGCTGTGGGACGACGGCGTCATCGACCCCGCCGACACCCGCACGGTGCTCGGTCTTGCCCTCGCCGTGTGTGCCGCCGCGCCGCTCGGCAAGTCCGCCTTCGGCCTCTTCCGAATGTGAGTGAGACGATTTCCATGACATTTGACACCGTTCTGGTCGCCAATCGCGGCGAAATTGCCTGCCGCATCATCCGCACTCTGCGCGAGCGGGGCATCCGCTCTATCGCCGTGTATAGCGACGCAGACCGTGACGCTCGGCACGTGTCGCTGGCGGATACCGCGGTGCGCCTCGGCGGCGCCGCACCGGCGGACAGCTACCTCAATATCGAAGCCGTTCTGGCCGCTGCGGCCCGAACCGGTGCCCAGGCCATCCACCCCGGCTACGGATTTCTCAGCGAGAACCAGGTGTTCGCGCAGGCCTGCGCCGACGCCAAAATCGTGTTCATCGGCCCGAGTGTGCACGCGCTGAACACGATGGGCGACAAAATCCGCTCGAAGAACCACGTGGCCGGCTACGGGGTGCCGATCATCCCCGGGGTGGCGCAGCCCGGCCTCAGCAACGAGCAGCTCATCGCGGCAGCCGTCGACGTGGGGTATCCGATGCTCATCAAGCCCTCAGCCGGTGGCGGCGGCAAGGGCATGCACGTGGTGGAACGCTCTGAAGACCTGCCCGCCACCCTCGAAACCGCACGGCGCGTCGCTAAGAGCGCCTTCGGTGATGACACCCTGCTGCTCGAACGGCTCGTGGCCACCCCGCGGCACATTGAGGTGCAGATACTCGCCGACAATCACGGCGCCGTCATTCACCTCGGCGAGCGTGAATGCTCGCTGCAGCGTCGGCACCAGAAAGTCATCGAGGAGGCACCCTCCCCTTTGCTCGATGCGGCGACTCGCGCCCGCATCGGCGAGGCGGCCTGCGCCGCCGCCCGAAGCGTGGGCTACAGCGGCGCTGGAACCGTGGAATTTTTGGTCTCCGCAGCCGCTCCCGACGAATTCTTTTTCATGGAGATGAACACCCGCCTGCAGGTTGAACACCCGGTCACCGAGCTGGTCACCGGCCTCGACCTGGTGCACTGGCAGTTGCGCATCGCGGCGGGAGAGCCGCTCACGGTCAGTCAAGCGGATGTATGCCTCACAGGGCATGCAATCGAGGCGCGGGTCTACGCGGAGAACCCCGCGCGGGGCTTCCTGCCGACCAGCGGCACCGTGCTGCAGCTGCACGAGGCCAAGGGTGAGGGGGTGCGGGTTGACAGCTCGCTGACTCCCGGCCTCACGATCGCCTCCCACTACGACCCGATGCTGGCCAAGGTGATCGCCTGGGCTCCCACCCGGCTTGAGGCGTTGAACCGTCTCGACCGGGCACTCGCCGACACCGTCGTGCTCGGTGTGCACACCAACACCGAATATCTTCGGCTGCTGCTGGCGGATGCCGATGTGCGCGCCGGCCGCCTCGACACCGGTTTGATCGAACGCAAGCTCCCCGACCTCAGCTTTCGCGAAGCCGACGGGCACGTCCTCGCCGCCGCAGCGCTGTTCCTGCACCGACTCGCCGGGTCCATCGTCGCCGGCGCGAACGATGTGTGGACGCGGCCGAGCGGGTGGCGGCTGGGTTCGCCGCATCCCGTGCGCTACTCGCTGGGGCTGAGCGCGACCGAGGCCGTGGAGGTGCGGGTAGTCGGAAAGTCGCAGGCGGCATCCGTTTCGATCGGTGACAGCCCGGCCGTACCAGCCGGACTCACGCCGATCATCGGCCGCCGGGGCGCGTTTCGTGTCGATTACGACGGCGAGACCCGGGTGTTCGCCATCGAACAGTCCGGGGCGCGGGTATACATCGGCGCCGACGGATTCTCGTTCGACCTGCAACACCGTGCTCGGGCCGAACAGCTCGCGGAACACCTTGCGAGCCGGGGTCGCGTGCCAGGAATGGTCAGCCCAGACGTACGCTCGCCAATGCCCGGCACTGTCATCGCGGTGCACTCCGTCACCGGCGACGTGGTCGCGGCCGGCCAGACCATCCTCGTGGTCGAGGCCATGAAGATGGAGCACAAACTCGTGGCTGCCACGGCCGGCCGCGTCACCGTGAACCTCAAAACCGGTGACCTCGTGGCCCTCGACCAGATCGTCGCCACGATCAGTACCACCGCAACCATCTCAGAAAAGGAAGATTCAGAATGACCTACGAACTCAACCCCGAATACCAGGCCCTGAGCGACACGGTTCGAGCCTTCGCCGATAACGTTGTCGCACCGGCCGCCTACGAGTACGACACGAAGCGCAGCCTGCCCTATGGCATCATCGCCCAGATGGGGGAGATGGGCTTGTTCGGACTGCCGTTTCCCGTGGAGTACGGCGGCCAGGGCAAGGACTACTTCGCGCTCTGCCTCGCCGTGGAGCAGCTGGCCCGTGCCGACCAGAGCATCGCCGTCACCCTCGAGGCCGGAGTGGGCCTGGGCATAATGCCGGTGTTCCGCAGCGGCACCGAGGAGCAGAAGCAGGAGTGGGTTCCTCGCCTGGCGAGTGGCTCGGCGCTCGCCGCGTTCGGCCTGACCGAAGCGGATGCCGGCTCAGACGCCGCGGGCACCAAGACCACCGCCGAGCTCACGGGCGGCGAATGGGTGATCAACGGCACGAAGCAGTTCATCACCAACTCGGGGTCGGACATTACCCGCCTTGTGACGGTGACCGCGGTTACGGGGGAGTCCACTCGCCCAGACGGTTCCATCAAGAAAGAACTCACCGCCATTCTGGTGCCGACCCCGACCCCCGGCTTCACGGCCCTCCCGCCGTACGACAAGGTGGGCTGGCACACCTCAGACACCCATCCGCTCGTGTTCGACAACGTGCGCGTACCCGAGGCGAATCTGCTCGGCGAACGCGGCCGTGGCTTCGCCAACTTCGTACAGACCCTCGATGAGGGCCGCATCGCCTTCGCCGCGCTCTGCACCGGCGCGGCGCAGGGCTGCCTCGAAGAGTCGATCCGCTACGCGAACAGCCGCAATGTCTTCGGCCGCTCGATCGGCTCCAACCAGCACATCGCGTTCAAGATCGCCCGGATGCAGGCACGCGTTCACACCGCGCGCCTCGCCTACTACGACGCTGCATTGAAAATGATCAACGGCAAATCCTTCAAAATGGAGGCCTCGATCGCCAAGATGGTCGGCAGTGAAGCGGCTATGGACAATGCCCGCGATGCCACGCAGATCTTTGGCGGATACGGCTTTCTGAACGAGAATCCGGTCGCGCGGCACTATCGTGATTCCAAGGTGCTCGAGCTTGGCGAGGGCACAACCGAGGTACAGCTCATGGTCATCTCGCGGGCCCTGGGATTCGCCGGCTGACCAGTGATTGAGGAGAAGCGGATGACCGACCCCGGTACGCCCGACCGCCACCCGGTGCGCCAGCGCGGTCTCTACTTCGAGGAGTTTGACCTCGATGCGCTCTATCAACACCGCCCCGGTCGCACCGTGACCGAGGCCGACAACGTGCTGTTCACGACGATGACCATGAACACGCAGGCGTTGCATCTCGACGCAGCCTGGTCAGCCACCCAGCCGTTCGGCGAACGTCTGGTCAATTCCATGTTCACCCTCTCGACCATGGTCGGCAGCTCGGTCGCGCAATTGACCCAGGGCACGATCGTGGCGAACCTGGGATTTGCGGCCGTGACGTTTCCGCATCCGCTGCACCACGGGGACACCCTCTACTCGGAGAGCATCGTCACCGACAAACGGCTGTCGAAAAGCCGCCCCGGTCAGGGCATCATCACGCTCGAACACACCGGACGCAACCAGGACGGTGTCGTGGTGGGCACGGCCGTGCGCACCGTGCTGGTCTGGTGCCGGGACGCCGCGCAATGAGCGGCACGTTCGACGGCGACCCGTTCGGTGGGGAAGCGTACGACTCGGACTTCGACCCGGCCGGCCCCGATCCGTTCGACGAGAGTCCTGCCGGGCTCAGCCCCTTCACCCCGGCGCCGTTCACGCTCGGTCCGGCCCTGCTGTTCTGCCCGGCCGACCGGCCAGAACGCTATGCGAAGGCGGTCGAGCGCGCCGACGCCGTCATCCTCGACCTGGAAGACGCCGTCGCGCCCGAGGATCGGGCCGCTGCGCGGCGCGCGCTGATCGAGCATCCGCTTGAGGCGGCCCGCACGATCGTGCGCATCAATTCGGCCGACACGACCGATTTCGCACTCGACCTGGCCGCGCTCGAGCGCACAGAATACCGCGACATCATGCTCGCTAAAACTGTCAGCTCCGGCCAAGTCGAACGCCTCGCACAGTTCCGGGTGATCGCCCTGTGCGAAACCGCCGCCGGCGTCGTCTCAGCGACGGAGATTGCCGCCGCCCGTAATGTTGTCGCGCTCATGTGGGGCGCCGAAGATCTCGTCGCCTCGCTCGGTGGTACCTCGAGCCGGTTTGCCGACGGTCGCTACCGTGATGTTGCCCGCTATGCACGTTCCCAGGTGTTGTTGGCCGCGCGAGCCCACGACAAGGCCGCGATCGATGCCGTACATTTGGACATCACCGACACGGCCGGCCTGAGTAATGAGGCAGCGGATGCCGTCGCGAGCGGCTTTAGCGCCACCGCATGCATCCACCCCAGCCAGGTTGAGGTCATTCGCACCGCTTACCAGCCGACCGCCGCCGAAGTGGACTATGCCCTCGGACTGCTCGAGGCCGCAGCGAGTGCCCGGGGTGTCTTCCAGCATGAAGGTCGCATGATCGATGGCCCGGTTCTGCGCCACGCCGAGGCCGTGCTGCGCCGGGCCGCCCGCTGAAATACCGGGCCGCCCGCTGAAGTTCTCCGGGCCATGTTATGAACGCGGGCCCAGTTTACAAACTGGGCCCACAGACGGGGCCCCGTCCAAGAAATGTGCGAATCAGGCGGCCTTGGCGGCCAGCACCTTTTTGATCGCGGCGACGATCTCGGTCGATTCCGGCTCTACCGCGGAGGCGAAGCGGTCCACGATCTCGCCGGTCGGTGTCACCAGAAACTTCTCGAAGTTCCACTTGATCAAACCGGGCAGCAGGCCCCGCTTGAACTTGGTTAACTGGGCGTAGAGCGGATGCTGGTGCTTGCCCCGCACATCGACCTTGGCCGTCATCGGAAAGGTCACCCCGTAGGTCATGCCGCAAAATTGCGCGATGTCTGTTTCAGTGCCGGGTTCCTGGCCCATGAACTGGTTGCTCGGTAATCCGAGCACGACCAGCCCGTCGTTCGCGTAACGCTGATAGAGGGCTTCCAAACCGGCGTACTGCGGGGTGAAACCGCACTTTGATGCCACGTTGACGACGAGAACCGTTTTTCCTTCAAAGGCGCCGAAGGTGGTGTCCGTTCCATCAATGAGGGTGAGGGGAATGTCGTACAGCGCAGAAGTCATTCGAAAACAGTATCGATGCTGAATCCAAGCTGCCTGCACAGTCCCTGTGTAGATCGTGCGTTTCCCCCACCGAGTGACACGGTCACGTAGTCTTATACAATCTGAGAAGTCATGGCGGTCCACTATCGGACCCGGATTTCTCAGCTCGCGCGGCGCAGCGCATACTTCCCGCCGAACGGGCCAACACCCCAGCTTCACTCGAACCAGTTCCCCCAGAACGAGTTGGAGTGATCTGTGACGAGTCATTGCTCTGGATCCCTGTCGGCATCCGTCATATAGATCGCACCAGGAGCACCATGAATTCTTACGTATCGCACACCAGCGACAGCACGATCCGTCCCAACGAGTACATTTCCCAGAGCGTTGGTCGAGCGGCCACGGGGAGCGGGTACGTCAGCGGAACGGCGGAGCACCGTGACGCCGGCGAGTACGTGTCGCACCCCACGGCAACCGCGCCGGCACGCGTCGCACAGCCGCAGATGGCTGGCAGTAGGCACATGGCCGCGGCGGCGTAACGCGCCGCGGTTCGGTTGCTACCGAAATCGACAAAAGGGACTCCGCTTAGCGGAGTCCCTTTTGTCGTATTCGGTGCCGGCACCGGTGGCATCGAAATGCTGTTGTCGACGCGCCGGTAGACTACACACGTGCCCGGCCGGTATTTTGCTTGCCCGCCAGACACGACACGAGGTACGCGTATGCGCAAAAGCCCCTCAACGCTGGCTTTCCGCATGTCCGATCTCGGTCCCCACACACCTGGACATGCATTACCGCAGACAACGAAATGAGATTCATGAATAACCACTACCTCGACCTGAGCACTCCGCCGGCACTGCCGGCTCGCGGCATGCGTATCATCCCGCTTGGTGGCCTCGGCGAGATCGGCCGCAACATGACCGTCTTCGAGCACAAGGGAAAGCTGCTCATCATCGACTGCGGCGTACTCTTCCCCGAAGACAACCAGCCCGGCATCAACGTCATCCTGCCCGACTTCACGGCCATCCGGGATCGCCTGCAGGACATCGAGGCCATCGTGCTCACGCACGGCCACGAAGACCACATTGGCGCCGTCCCCTACCTGCTCAAGGAACGCGGCGACATTCCCGTCATCGGCTCCAAGCTCACCCTGGCCTTCCTCGCCGCCAAGCTGCAGGAGCACCGCCTCAGCCAGAACTTCATTGAGGTGAAGGAAGGCGAACGTCGCACCGTTGGCCAATTCGACCTCGAATTCATCGCCGTCAACCACTCCATCCCCGACGGCCTGGCCATCGCGATCCGCACCGAAGCCGGCCTCGTGCTTGCCACCGGTGACTTCAAGATGGACCAGTTCCCGCTCGACAAGCGCCTCACCGACCTCGGTGCCTTCGCACGCCTCGCCGAAGAGGGCGTCGACCTGTTCATGACGGACTCGACCAACGCCGAGGTTCCCGGCTTCACCACCGCCGAGAAGGACATTGGACCGGCGATCGACACCGTGTTCCGTACCTCCCCGCGCCGCATCATCGTGTCGAGCTTCGCAAGCCACGTACACCGCATCCAGCAGGTCATCGACGCTGCCGTCAAGCACAACCGCAAGGTGGCCTTCGTCGGCCGTTCGATGGTGCGCAACATGGGAATCGCGAGTGAACTCGGCTACCTCAACATTCCCAAGAATCTGCTCGTGGACATGAAGGCGCTCGAACGCATGAAGGACGACAAGGTCGTTCTCATCTGCACCGGTTCGCAGGGCGAGCCGATGGCCGCACTCTCGCGCATGGCCAACCGTGAGCACGTCATCAAGATCGGTGAGGGCGACACCGTGCTGCTTGCGAGCTCGCTGATCCCCGGTAATGAGAACTCCATCTATCGCGTCATCAACGGCCTGATCCGTTGGGGCGCCAACGTCGTGCACAAGGGCAACGCCAAGGTGCACGTCTCCGGCCACGCCAGCGCCGGCGAGCTCGTCTACTGCTACAACATCGTCAAGCCCGTCAACGTCATGCCGATCCACGGCGAATGGCGTCACCTCACGGCTAACGCCGACCTCGCGATCGCGACCGGCGTACCTTCGGACAACGTCATCGTCGTCGAAGACGGCGTCGTTGTGGACCTCATCGACGGCCACGCCAAGGTCACCGGCCGGGTCGTCGCCGACTACATCTTCGTCGACGGCATGACTGTCGGCGGGGCATCCACTGCCGCGATGGAAGACCGTCGCAAGCTCGCCGAGGACGGTACCATCACCATCCTCGGAATCCTCAACGCCAAGACCGGCACGCTCTCCGAGCCCGTCGAATTCCTGGCCCGCGGATTCGTGCACGACGACGAGTGGGTCAAGGGCGCGACCAAGGTCATCGATGAGGCTATGAAGGCCGCGAACCGTATCAAGATCGTCGATGGCGCCGAGCTCGAAGACCTGTTCACGCAGTCGGTGAGCCGCTGGATGAACCGCAAGTACCGTCGCAGCCCGGTCATCACCTCCGTGGTCGTCGACGCGTAACCAGCACCGACAGAACGAGAAAGGCCGCATCCTCCACGAGGATGCGGCCTTTCTTTTTCATCGAAGAAGTTACATGAAGTCCTCGGCTGTGGCGTTTGCGATGTCGATCAGCACGAGCTTCGGGTTCTCCTTGATAATCGCCTGCAGGCGCCACGGCGTGCTGAACAGGGCGAGCAGCGTGCCGTCGGAGCGGGTGAACACTTCCACCTGGCGGGTTCCAGCAAGCACGAGTGCGCTCTCCTTGTCGGTCTTGCGGGCCACCTGGTAGGGAAGCGCCTCCATGCGAATGTCGGCATGAAAATCGTGCACCATGCGGTCCTCGACGACCTCGAACTGCATCGGTCCGACGGCTCCGAGCACCGGTGCCTGCTCGCCGCGCACCTCGGAGCGCATCACCTGGATGATGCCCTCATGGTCGAGCTGGTCGATGCCACGGCGAAACTGCTTGTGCTTGCTGCTGTCGACCGGGCGAATGGCCCGAAAGTGTTCGGGGGAGAACAACGGGAGCGGCGGAAACTCCACGCGCTCGTCTTCGAAGATCGAGTCGCCCACGCGCAGCGCCGACGCGTTCACCAGCCCGACGATGTCGCCCGGCCAGGCCTGGTCGGTGACGGTGCGCTCCTTGCCGAAGAGCTGCTGGGCGTATTTGGTGGCAAAGGGGCGACCGGTTGCCGCGTGGGTGACGACCATGCCACGTCGAAATTCGCCGGAGCAGACGCGCACGAAGGCCACGTGGTCGCGGTGCGCCGAGTTCATCCCGGACTGCACCTTGAAGACGAAACCGGAGAACGGCGACGTGACCTTGCGCGGGTTGCCGTCGATGTCGATGCGGGCTTCGGCGGGCGGTGCGAACTCGACCAGGGTGTCGAGCAGCTGCTGCACCCCAAAGTTTGCTACGGCGGCGCAGAACAGCACCGGGGTGGTCTGCCCGTCGAGGAACAGCTCGGAGTCGTGATTCTGGGACTCCGCGTCGAGTAGTTCAGATTCTTCGACAGCGGATGCCCAGGCCGGGCCCTCCTCGAGCGCCGCGTCGGCCGCGTCCAGCCGTACCGATTCGGCCACGGTCGCCCCGCCCGCGGTGCGGGTATAGCGCAGAAAATCGCCCGAGCGGCGGTCGAGCACGCCGCGCAGGTCGCCGGCTTCGCCGACCGGCCAGTTCAGCGGGGTCGGCAGCAGTCCGGTGCGGGTTTGGATCTCATCCATCAGGGCCAGGGGAGTGTCGCCGGGGCGGTCCCATTTGTTGATGACGGTAATGACGGGAAGCCCGCGCTGCTTGCAGACCGCGAACAGCTTCATCGTCTGCGGCTCGAGGCCCTTGGCCGCGTCGACGAGCATGACTGCGGCATCCACCGCGGACAGCACTCGAAACGTGTCTTCGGAGAAGTCGGCGTGGCCGGGGGTATCAACCAGATTGATCACGGCGTCGTGGTATTCGAACTGGATCGCCGCGCTCGTGACCGAAATTCCCCGGGCCTTCTCCATCTCCATCCAGTCCGAGACGGTGCCGCTGCGACCGGCCTTGCCGTGCGTGGCGCCGGCCGAGGTGATCGCGCGGGCGTGCAACAGCAAAGCTTCGGTCAGGGTGGACTTGCCGGCGTCGGGGTGGGAGATCACGGCGAAGGTGCGGCGACGCAGAGCCTCGCGGGGAACCTGGGGGTTGGGCACGTCGGCGACGGTGGTCATAGCTGCTTTCCTGCGGCTGATTCGGGCAGGATACCTCGCCGACCGACCGATTGATCTATTCGATGGAAGGCGGCCCAGGGCGGATGTGCACCTGCACAGGCAGCCCAGTTTTCGCGCAACCGCCAGTCTAACAAATCGAGAACGTGTCAGCTGGCAACCGACAGCCAGTGCCCCCTATTCGGCCGCCACCGACGTACATTTTGGTAACGGTTTAGCGTGCCGCCGAGAAAATGTCAGTGGCCTCGCCTAAGGTCAGGCACAGAGCAATTTATCAAGAAAAAACCCGGCAGAGACAAATGGTCGGGCGAGCACCCCGGAGGAGAACGCAATGCCCCGACAGGTTGTCTCGTCTTCGCTCGACGCGATGTCAGTCGCCCTTTCGCGGCCAGCCGAAACCGACCAGGCAGAGACCACGGTCGGTGCGGACCCGGTTCGGCGGCAAATTGCGGGAACAGAGCTGCGCGTGCATCCACTGGCCCTCGGCTGCAACGCCTTCGGCTGGACAGCGACGGGTGAAGCGTCCAAAGCCATTCTCGACGCGCACCGCGATTTCGGCGGCAACTTTCTCGACACCGCCGACAGTTTCGCGGCCGGGCGCAGCGAAGTGATTATCGGTTCGTGGCTGCGGTCTCGAGGTGCTCGGGCCGAGACTGTTCTGGCCACCAAAATCGGCCGAAATCTTGACAATCCCGGGCTGACGCAGCGCAGCATCGTCGCCGCCGTCGAAGCCAGCCTCGTGCGGCTCGGCACCGACTACCTCGACCTGCTCTACTTTCACTTCGACGACAAAACCGTCGCCCTCGAAGAGAGCCTCGTTGCGGTGGATGTTCTCATGCGCGCCGGCAAGGTGCGCTACCTCGGTGCAAGCAACTTCTCCGCGGAACGCCTCATGGAAGCCCGGGTGCTGTCCGCCCTCGGCCTGCCCAAGTTCGTCGCCGCCGAAACGCCGTACAACCTCGTGCATCGCGCCGAACTCGAAAAAGACGTCGCGGTCGTCGCCCGCGCCCAACATCTCGCGCTGATGCCCGGTTTTGCCCTGGCCCACGGTTTTCTAGCCGGTGCTTTTCGCACGAAGGCGGATGTCGCCGGTACCGCCCGCGGACAACTCGCCAAGGTGTACCTCAACCGTCGCTCGCTGCGCGTACTGGCCGTTGTCGATCGTATTGCCGCCGCGCAGGGCGCAGCGCCGGCGTCGATCGCCTTGGCCTGGCTGCTCGCCCGGCCCGACGTGGTGGCACCGGTTGCCGGAGCAGGGGAGGCCGATCAGGTGCAGTCCCTGGTCGCGGCGGCGGGCATCCGTCTTGGCCGCAATGACCTGCTCGATCTCGACCGGGTATCGGCCGACTAGGAGCTGGTTAGGCGCCGGACTCGTCGAGCACACGCTGGATCGCGCGCAGTAGGGCGGTGTGGGCGCCGATCGGGTCGCCGAGGTTCGCGCCGGCAAAGGCGCCGTCGCGGGCGAGGAAGAAATCATCGGCGGCGTCTCCGGGCCGGGCATGGCCCATCCCGCGGAACATGTCCTCGATCGACCGGCCGTACCAGTCGCGATGCGCAGAAACGGCCTGGCGCACGGGGTGGGCCGGGTCGGTGAACTGAGCGGCCGCGTTGATAAACGGACAGCCGTGGAAGCCTCCGCGAATGACCTGGGCGGAGATCTCATTCACGACGCCGCGCAGCCGCTGTTCCGGGGTGTCACAATTTGTGTCGAGGCTGGCGAGAAAATCGCGTGCCATACGGTCCCGGCCCTGAAGGTAGACAACGATGAGAGCGTCCTTCGAGCGGTAGTACTTGTAAAAGGTTGCTTTGGTGACCTTCGACTCGCTGATGATGCGGTCCACACCCACGGTGTGTACACCCTCGGTGTAGAACAAACGGTCGGCAGTGGCGAGGATACGCAGCTTGGCGTGCGTCGCCGGCCGAACAGCGTCAGGTGTCAGCGTTGTCATGCGTCACTCCTTCAGTAGGGGTCCGCGAGCGGTCCCGCATGAGCGCAGATCCGGCGTATTCCCGGAGGGCTCCCAGACTGTAACACACCGTAGACAGACCAGTCTGGTGTAATCGGCCGCACGGACCGTTCCGGTCGAACTGGGGGTAGGTTGGCGAGTTGGCACACGGGCGCCAGCAGCCCTGATCGCGTCTTGTAAGCTTGCTGTTGATATGAACGGTGCCGTCGACTTTCCCCTAGACCAGGCCGAACTCTCGTTTCGGGCCGCCGGTGATGCACTGGTGCGTCGCACCGTACTGCCGAGCGGCGTGCGCATCCTGAGCGAGCAGGTGCCGGGTGCCCGCAGCCTCACCATCGGATATTGGGTAGCAGTCGGTTCCCGCGACGAACAACCGGGTCACTTCGGCTCCACTCATTTTCTCGAACACCTGTTGTTCAAGGGCACGTCAACGCGATCCGCTCTTGACATTGCCATCTCTTTTGACGCGGTTGGCGGCGAGCACAACGCTATGACCGCCAAGGAATACACCTGCTACTACGCCAAGGTGCAAGACCGCGACCTCGGTATGGCCATTGACGTTCTCACCGACATGCTGACCTCCTCAAAACTGGATGCCGGTGAATTCGAAACCGAACGCGGCGTCATTCTCGAGGAACTCGCCATGGCTGATGACGACCCGGCCGACGTTGCCAATGAACGATTCTTCGAAGCGGTGCTGGGGAAGCATCCGCTGGGCCGTCCCATCGGCGGCAGCGCAGACGACATTCGTGGTGCCTCCCGCACGGCCGTGTGGGAGCACTACCAGGCCAACTATCGCCCGCAAGACCTTGTCGTCACGGTCGCCGGCGCCGTCGACCACGACTCGCTGGTCGCCGCCGTTACCCGCGCCCTCGAACGTTCCGGCTGGGACCTTAGTATTCCCCAGATTCCGGTCAGCCGTCGGGGTGGCGTACCAGCCGAGATTCACCAGGGCCAGGCCCTGACCATCGTTAAACGTCCGCTGGAACAGGCGAACCTGCTGCTCGGCATGCCCGGTCTGCTGGCGACCGACGACCGCCGCGTCACGATGAGCGTGCTCACCTCGATATTTGGTGGGGGAATGTCGAGCCGGCTTTTTCAGGAAGTGCGGGAGAAGCGCGGACTGGCCTATTCGGTCTACTCGTTCGCGCCCGGCTACTCGGATGCGGGACTGTTCGGTATGTATGCCGGATGCACGCCGGCCAAGGCCGGCCAGGTCGCCGAACTCATGCTCAGCGAACTGCACCGCCTCGCTGATGGCGGTGTCACCGACGACGAGATGAGGCGGGCGTCTGGCCAGCTGAGTGGAGCGTCGGCCCTCGCGTTGGAAGACTCGGACACCCGAATGTCTCGGCTGGGCCGCTCCGAGATAACCCTCGGCGAGTTCGCTGATCTCGATGAAGCGCTGCGCCGCCTTGCGCGGGTCACGCCGGTCGACGTGCAGGAGCTCGCCGCCGAACTCGTGAGCGGCCCCGTGTCAATCTCCGCTGTCGGTGCCCTTGATGACGACGCGTTCACGGCTATTCTTCCGAGCTGACCGGCCGCGACCCAGTCTCCTGCACGTTCCGGCCCGGCCGGATTCCCGCACTGTGAAATGGACAATGATGCCCCAGTACATCTACCTGGTACGCCACGGCGAACAACAGGATGCCGAACACGGCCTGCACGACGGCCCGTTGTCACCGCGCGGCAAACGCCAGGCGCTGTTGATCGCCGATCGTTTGAGTGGAGTTCCGTTTACCGGGGCGTGGCACTCGCCGCTGCAGCGGGCCGCCGAAACCGCCACCATTATGGCGGAACGGCTTCCGGCGCTGCACAGCGAGTCGTCGGCATTGCTGTTCGACTGCATTCCCTCTGGTCGGGCGGCTGAGACACCGTCGGCCTACGACCCGTTTTTCGGCTCTGTCACCGAAGACGAGATCGCGGCGGGCCGTGCACAGATGGAAGATGCCGTCGCTGAATTTCTGCAACCCCGCCGCAGCCAGCGGCACGACCTGCTGATCACCCACAATTTTGTAATCGCGTGGTTTGTTCGAGAGGTGCTCGGTGCTCCCGACTGGCGCTGGGTTGGAATCAACCAGGCCAATTGTGGTCTCACCGTGCTGCAGCAAAAAACAGGCCGACCGTGGACGCTCGTCACGCACAACGACCTGGGCCACTTGCCGGTGGAGCTACGTACCGGGCTGCCGGAACCGCTGATGTTCTAAGGTCGCACTGGCGGGCTGTAGCTATTTGTGCTGAGCCGTTTGCGATACCAGTGCGTCGCATTGGGGTTGTCGTTGTACGAGGGAATGCTCGTATACCCGCTGCTGTGATAGAGCGCCTCGGCGGTGGAGAGGCTTGCGTTCGTGTCGAGCACCGTTTCGGCGACGCCGAGGTCCCGCGCCCTGCTCTCCAGCTCGGCCAGCAGCATCCGCCCCCAGCCGCGCCCGCGGGCGCGCGGCTGGATCCATAAATGCTTGACCTCGAAGCAGACCGGTTCGCTTTCGGCGGTGTCCAGCCGACGGATGCCTCCGCACCCGACATACGCGCCGCCAGAGTCGTCTCCCGCCTGGCCATCGAGTACCACGAGGAACACGCCCCGTGGCGGCACGAATTGCTCCGCGACTGGATAGGTCGGGTGGTAGGTGCCGTGGGATTGTCGAAACGCCAGTTCAGGGCTGCAGAAGTATTCGGTGAGCAGAGCGTGGGCGGCGGCATCCGCTAGCGACACGGAGTGAAACTGGGGCATCTGCCTAGGCTATTGCGCGAGCGCGTGCTGACGCGATCAATTGGTAGATTGGTTTTATGACAACGACGGTGGCCATTATCGGAGCGACAGGCAAGATGGGCCGTCTGGTTTCCGACCTGATAGACCGAACCGAGGGCTTCGACGTCGTCGCCCGCCTCGATTCCCACAGTCAGCTGAAAGAGATGCTTGGCGCGCAGATCGCCGTCGACCTGACCCGGCCTGATGTGAGCCGTAGCGTCGTCGATTTTGCGACCGAGCACGGTTTGCGAGTACTCGTCGGCACGTCAGGCTGGACCCAGGACGGAATTGATTCTCTCGCCCGACGCCTAGCCGGCCGGGACGACACCGGCGTCATCATCATTCCGAACTTTTCGATCGGATCGGTGCTTGCCACGGCCTTCGCCGCCCTGGCCGCGCGGTTCTACGACTCCATTGAGATTGTCGAAGCTCACCAGCCGTCCAAGGTTGATTCACCCTCTGGCACGGCGGTGCGAACCGCCGAATTAATCGGCCGGGCGCGCGCCGAACTCGGTCCGGTCTCCGCGCCGCACACGGATCAGCGTGCCCGCGGCCAGCAGGTAGCGAGCGTGCCCGTGCATAGCCTGCGCTTGTCCGGCCTACTTGCCCGGCAAGACGTCCTTCTCGGCGGCACCGGCGAAACCCTCACCATCAGCCACAACACCCTGTCACCGAGCGCCTATGAGAGTGGCATCCTGCTCGCGCTCCAAGCCGCGCGAACCATTGAAGGTGTGGCGGTCGGCCTCGACCAGATCGTCGATCTGGGATTCAGTACGGCTGCCAGCGAAGGAGCCTCCAAATGAGGGGCAAGCTCGCTGTTGTTGTCATGGCGGCTCTGCTCGTCTTCTACCTGGTACTGGTGGGCGTACGCGCGGTGCTCTTCATCCAGAGCGGGGAACCGGTCGGCATCGCCATCGGCCTTGCCCTTCTCATCCTGCCGCTGATTGGTTTCTGGGCGCTGGCGCGCGAAGTGGCCTTCGGCATCCGCTCGGAACGCTTGGTGCGTGAACTCGATGAGCTGGGTGGCCTCCCCGCCGCCGACTTGCCGGTGCGACCGAGCGGTCGGCCTTACCGGGACGCTGCCGACGAACAGTTTCCGGCCGCGCAGGCCGCGGTAGAAGCCGAGCCAGAGAACTGGCACGCCTGGCTGCGCCTCGGTCTCGCCTACGACGCCTCCGGCGATCGCAAGCGCGCTCGCGGGGCGATCCGTACCGCGATCAGCCTCGAGCGCGCCCCGAAGTAGCCGCAGGCTACGGCTGCCGGAGCATCCAGGCGATCGCGGTGGCTGGCGTACGCTGAGCAAACTCGAACCCGTCGTCCAAGAGTTTCTGGGCGCTGACCTGCTGGTCGGCGAGCAGCAGCTGGCGCGCGGCGTCCTGCAGCAGCAGCGTCAAGACCTGCTGGGGAACCGGCAGGAAAAACGGTCGGTGCAGCGCAGTGGTGAGCGCCTTGATGATGTCGTTCGACGTAGCCGCTGATGGCCCGACGAGGTTGACCGGGCCGGAGAGCGTAGAGGTGAGCAGATGAAGGATGGCCGCAGCCTCATCGTGCAGGCTCACCCAGGCCCAGTGCTGATTCCCGCTGCCGAGTGGTCCCGCGAGACCGAGTTTGGCCAGGGGCAGCAGCGGTTTCAGTGCGCCGCCCTTGGCGAGAACGAGCCCGGTGCGCAACGTGACAACCCGGGTCGGTTCCGGAGCGAGCTGGGCTGCAGCCTCCCATTGCGTAACGACATCGGCGAGAAAATCGGTTCCGACCGTGGACGTCTCGCTCAGGATTTCCCCGGGCCGATTGCCGTACACGCCTACGGCGGAACCGTTGAGCAAAACCGTTGGGGGAGTGGCGGCCCGCCCGAGAGCGTCGGTGATCGTGCGGGTGGCGCCAAGGCGTGACGTCAGGATTTCCTTGCGATAGCCCGAGGTCCACGGCAGTCGCGCCAGTGAGGCGCCCGAGAGGTTGACGACAGCGTCGATATCGTCCATAACGTGAGCGTCCAGGGAATGGGCAGCTGGGTCCCACCGAACCTCGTTCTTGCCCAGGGCCTCCCGCCGCACCAATCGCACGGGACTGTGGCCGGCCGCGGCCAGCTGCCGGCTGAGTTCCCGGCCGATGAGGCCGGACGCGCCGGCGATCAGAACGCGCACGTCGGTACCCTAGGCCAGTTCTGCCTCGATGGTGATGGGAATGCCCGCAAGTGCTTTAGAGATCGGGCAGTTGTCCTTGGCGTCCTGAGCGAACACCTCGAACTCGGCTTCGGTCAGGCCGGGAATCTTGGCACTGACCAGTAAGTGGCTTCCGATGACCCCGGTGCCGGCCGCAAAAGTCACGGCGGCGGTGGCCTGGATGCTCTCCGGAGTGTGGCCGGCCGAACCGAGCGCGTTGGCGAGTGCCATCGAGAAACAGGCCGCGTGGGCGGCACCAAGCAGTTCCTCCGGGTTGGTGGTGTTCGACACGCCCTCAGCGCGGGCCTTCCAATTCACCGAGAACTCGGCGGCGTGCGAGGAATCGAGGGTGACGGTGCCGGTACCGGTCGGAAGATCGCCGGTCCATACTGAGGTTGCTTCACTCGTGAGTGTCGTGGGCATGGTGTTACCTCCAGGTGATTGGCTTCCACCCTAACCGCCCGACCTGCACCGTGAACGCCTCTCGTCTGGGAATTACCTGAGAGCCAGCCGACACGTGCAGGCAGCGCGAGATCCGATGTACAGGTCAGGTCGCAGCGAGCTGATCAGACGTTCTCGATGGTTCGGCCACTCCGGTTGAGCACGCCGAAGCGCAGGAGAAGCAGGTAGAACTGGCAGCCGAGGCAGTAGTCGAAGACCGCATTGAGAAAGGCCGCGACGAGCGCGGCCGCCGCAGCGATTCCGACCGCGCCCGGTACACCGACCAGGCCCAGAATGAGTCCGACCAAGGTCACGGCCAGGCCAACGCCCTGCGCGAAGGTGGGCGGAGCCGCGTCTTCGAGTTCGGTCGCAGGGGCGAGACGCGGCCGTACGAATTTCTTGAACAGGGCGCCGTACGGATGCCGGCCGGCGCCGGCCAGTGCACCCCACGCGAACAGCGCGGTGATCACTGCGAGCAGGGCCAGCGCGGCAGCGGATGCCCCGGTCAATGACAGGAACACCACGATGAGCAAGAGTGCGGCCGTCAGCCCTGCACCGAATCGGGGTCCGCGCGGATCGAGCCGGGCGCGAGGTGTTTTAGACATGAGAACTCCCGAGTGTGGTGCTGAGTGTGGTGTTCTGCGTGATCGCATCAAGGGTCGCGCCGATATCGGCCCGGGTAGGCGCGCCCCCCACGCGGGCCCGCACCCGACCGGACTCGTCCAGGATCAGGGTCGTCGGGGTTTGTAGAACCGCGTACCGGTTGGCGAGATCGGGGCGGTGGGTGAGATCCACTTCCACGTGGACCACCCCCGGGCGTTGCGCGGCCACAGCGCCCAGTAGACGGCGGGTGCCCGGGCAGCGAGCGCACAATTCGGTCGAAAATTGCAGCAGGGTGGCGGCGGGGCCGAACGCGACCGTGGCGGCAACCTCCGCTGGAGTGATGACGTCGCCGGAAACAGGGGCCACTCGTCCCTGACGGGCTCGCCACACAAGGCCAAGAACGGTCGTGGCGGCCAGCAGGGCGAACAAAAGTCCGATCGCTTCTAGTGGAGTCATGATAACGACGATACGTGGGCGCAGCCCCGTTCGGGGGACTGTGACGACACGTTACGACTGCGCGCGGGCGCGCCGCCCGACAGACCGGCTAGCCTGAAGCGGTGTCTGAAATTGAGTTTCGATCTGAAATGACCGTGGAGCTGGTGCGTGCCAGCGCTCACGATTCCGACGTGCTGTTTGCCGCCCGGGTGTCGACTTTGGGGGAGCAGACTCTCGAGCAGAGCCAGCTTGACGGTTCAGAGAGCGAGGTCGACGAAAAGCGTGACCGCGGTCTGATCAACTACCTCATGCGCGACCGGCACGGCTCGCCGTTTGAACACAACTCGATGACGTTCTACGTGCGTGCCCCCATTTTTGTTTTCCGCGAATTCATGCGGCACCGCATCGCCAGTTACAACGAAGAGTCCGGCCGCTACCGGGAGCTGGGCCCGGTGTTCTACGTGCCGTCCGCCGAACGTAACCTCGTTCAGGTGGGCAAGCCGGGCGCCTACGACTTTCTGCCCGGCACCGTCGAGCAGATCGCGCTCGTGCAGCAGCAGACCCGCGCCGCCGCCGTCCACGCCTATGAGGCCTACCAGCGGATGCTCGAAGCCGGCGTCGCGCGCGAAGTCGCCCGCATCGTGCTGCCGCTAAACATCTACTCCTCGATGTACGTCACGCTCAACGCCCGCTCACTGATGAACTTTCTCAGCCTGCGCACCAAGCGGGAGGGCTCGTCATTTCCGTCGTTCCCCCAGCGCGAGATCGAAATGTGCGCCGAGCAGATGGAAACCCACTTCGAAAAGCTCATGCCCTTGACCTACGCCGCCTTCAATGTGAACGGTCGAGTGGCCCCGTAGTGGACCGCGCAGGGGGAGACGATAGCCTGTAGATCGTGTCTACCTCTACGAATCCCTTTGGCCAGGTGCTGGTCGCCCTGGTCACCCCGTTTACTTTTGATGGCGAAGTGGACTGGGCCGGTGTGGAGAAGCACATCGACGACGTCATCAATGCCGGCGCTGACGGCATCGTCGTCACCGGAACAACCGGCGAGACCAGCACCCTGACCGACCCAGAGAAGATCCGCCTCGTCGAGGTCGGTAAGTCCGTCGCTAACGGCCGTGCCAAGATCATCACCGGCGGTGGCTCCAACGAAACCGCGCACGCCATGCAGCTCGCCCGTCAGAGCGAGAAAGCCGGCGCCGACGGCAACATGATCGTCACCCCGTATTACAACAAGCCGACTCAGGCTGGCATCCTCACCCACTTCCGCATGATCGCCGATGCCACCGACCTCCCGGTCATCCTCTACGACATCCCCGGCCGCACCGGCGTCGCTATCGCTTACGAGACCATCCTGCGCGCGGCGAAGCATCCCAACATTCTCGCCATGAAAGACGCTAAGGGCGACTTCGCCCAGGTCAGTCGGGTGCTCAACCAGACCGACCTCATGTACTTCTCCGGCGACGACCCCAACGTGCTGGCCCACCTGTCGATCGGTGCGACCGGACTGATCGGCGTCACCGGAAACATCACTGCGACCCCTTACCGGCACATGGTCGACGCGGTCAACCGGGGCGACCTCAAAGTCGCCACCGCCGCCCATCAGCAGCTTGAACCGCTCGTGCGCGCCGTGATGACCCACGTACCCGGCACCGTTGCTGTGAAGTACATCCTGCACGGCCTCGGTCGCATCGGCAGCCCGCGGGTGCGCCTGCCCCTGGTCGGCCCCGAAGACTCTGAAGCCGCTCAGATCGAAGACGAACTGTCGCTGGTCAGGGACATTCCCGGCGTGGACTTTTCCAACTTCCGCCCGGACCGCAACGCGGCCGCAGGCGGATCGCTGCCCAAGGTCGCCGGCACCACCCGCTAGAGCTCGCGCCGGACGGCTTTGTGGTCGCGGCACCCACTAACGTTCGTGGCACTCGATCCTGCGGGTGCCACGAGCTTCAACGGGTGCCGCGACGCGTCTGGTGGACGGAGACACGCAGGCCCACGTAACGCTAGGCTCAGCCCATCGAGCTTGACCACGTCGGGTCGGCTGTGTGGGGAGTGTTGTGAACATTGCACGCAAATGGGTCTTTCCGATCCTTCGACTCATCGTCATCGCGGCCATTGCTGTGGCCCTGGTGAAGCTCGCGTTCTACCCCGACACTGCGGTCGAGCGCAACCCCGCCGAACCGACCGGCGTCATCGTCGAACCGCAGGTTCCAGCGGCCCTCGGCACCATCAGCAATGACGTCACCCTGCCCGGCACGGTCAGTGCCGATCCGGCCGTCGCCGTGAAGGCAACCGCCATCGGCACGGTCGACGAGATCTTCATGGCGGCCGGCCAGGCCGTGAACAAAGATGACAAAATCTACGACATCCGGATCGAAACGATCAAAGACCCCGTCGAAACAACGGATGCCGACGGCAACATCACCGTCACCCAGCCGAAACCGGTGGTCACCTTCGTCAAGGTGCTGGCCCCCATCAGCGGCGTCCTGAGCTCGCTCACGGTGATCCACGGCCAGAGCGTGGCCGTGGGGGATGCCACCGGCCAGGTGGCGCCTCCGAGCTTCTCGGTGAGCGGAGCGCTCAACCCCGAGCAGCAGTACCGGCTATTGAGCAAGCCGACCGAGGCATCCGTTGCCATCACTAATGGGCCGGCGCCATTCACCTGCATCGGCCTGACCATCACCACGCCGCTCGCTGGTGCCCAGGCCGGCGGTGACGGCGGGGCCGGTGGAGAGACCGGCGCGAGCGGCACCACCGTCACCTGCGCCGTTCCGGCTGAGGTGACTGTCTTCTCCGGTCTGGCCGCTCAGATCACCATCGCTGCTGGCCTGGCCGAAAACGTGCTCGTCGTTCCGACCACCGCCGTGAAGGGCTCCGCCCAAACCGGCGTCGTCTGGTTCGTGCTGCCCGACGGCGGCACCGAAGAACGCCCGGTGACGCTTGGCATGACCGACGGAATCAACGTGCAGGTCATCGACGGACTCGTGGAGGGCGACCTGATCAACCAGTTCGTACCGGGTGCCACCGCAGTCAGCCCCGGCGGCGAGGGCTGCCAACTGCAACCCGACGGTAGTGAAGTCTGCTTTGGGCCGAGCATCTCCAGCAGCGGGATCTCCCATTGACCCTCTTACATCTTGAGGGTGTCACTCGCACCGTGCAGCTCATCGATGCGCCGCCGCTGACCATTCTCTCGGGCGTTGACCTCGACGTCGACGTGGGCGACCGCGTGTCAGTCGTGGGTCGTTCCGGCTCGGGTAAAACCACCCTGTTGAACCTGCTCGGGCTGCTCGACAACCCCACGAGCGGCACCATGCTGTTCGAAGACCGCCCGGTGCAGTCGCTATCATCCGGTGCGCGGGACCGGCTGCGCGGCCGCGAGGTCGGCTTCATCTTTCAGCAGTTCAACCTGCTGCAGGGTCGCACCGCCCTCGAAAACGTGATGACGCCGCTGCTCTACGCGGAAGGTCGCCAATTCTGGAAGCGGGCCCGAATCGCCACCGAGATGCTCGAACGGGTCGGCCTCAGCGACCGGCTCGGCTCATTGCCCGACCGGTTGAGCGGCGGTGAGCAGCAGCGAGTGGCGATCGCCCGCGCGCTGGTGCGTAGCCCTCGCCTGATTCTCGCCGACGAGCCCACCGGCGCACTCGACCTCGAAACCGGCGAAACCGTGATGGACTTGATCGACCAGGTCGCCACCGAATCCGGGGCAGCCCTGGTGACGATCACCCACGATCCGGCGATCGCCGCCCGCGCCACCAGGCATCTCCGACTGGACCACGGTGTGCTGCAGGTGAGCGGAACGGTGCCCGCATGAAGCGCGTCGCGAGCAACCTGGTCGGCGCTGTGATCGAAGCCTGGCAGGAAGTGCGCATCCACAAGACGCGCGTCATGCTGTCGCTGATCGGTGTGGCCGTGGCCGTCTGCGCCATTACGACCGTGGTCGGACTCGGCGCGGTCGCCCAACAAGCCACCATCGAACAGAGTGAACGATCGGGAGGTCGTGCCGCGAGCCTCTACCTGTCGGCTTCGATGAACGACGGCTCGACCCCGATCGGTATGCCCGAAATCTGGCGCACGGCGTTGGATCGATACCAGATCGAATATGCCAGTCGGGTCGTCAACACCAGCCAGACCGTACAATTTGCTGACGGCGCAGTGCCGGTGCAGACCATCGGCGTCGACCCGCCTTACGGGACCATGCACCGCGTCACCCTCGAGGAAGGCACCTGGTTCACTGACGCCGACCAGAACCGGCTGGCCCCGGCCGTACTTATCAACTCCATCTTCTGGGACCGCCTCGGTCGTCCTGACCTGCGCACGCACCCGACGACGACTCTGGTGGGCGAGCGCACCACGACGGCCGTCGTGACCGGTGTCTACCCGTCCCTCTCCTGGGAGACCGAACCGGCAATGTACATGCTCGCCGATGCTCTCACCGCCATTAGCCCGGTCGTGACTGACCCGAATTTGCAGCAATTCGGACCGCCTGCGTACGAGCTGTGGGTGCCGATTGACGTGTCTGAGCAGCTCGTGACGGCCCTGCAACGCGACGTGCAGGGTGCGCTCGGCAGCGATGCCTTCGTTCAGGTGAACCGACAGGACTACGCGGCATACCAAAACGGTGACCCCTACCTGTCCCTTAAGCTCACGGTCGGTGCCATCGCCGGTCTTGTGCTCCTGCTCGGAGCGCTCGGCCTGGTGAACATCGCCCTGGTCACGCTGAAACAGCGCATCCGCGAGATCGGCATTCGGCGCAGCTTCGGCGCGACCGCCGGCAGGGTGTTCTTCGCAGTCATGATGGAGAGCGTCGTCGCAACCGTCGTCGCGGGAATTGTCGGGGTGATCGCCGCCGTGCTCATCGTCAAGAGCCCGCTCGTGGAGGACTTCATCAGCCAGGGCCAGGTCACCGACTTTCCGCCGTTTCCGGTCGAAGCGGCCATCCTTGGCCTGGTCTGCGCGACGGTGGTCGGTGCCCTCGCCGGATTGATCCCGGCACTGGTTGCGGTGCGGGTGAAGGTGATCGACGCCATCCGCTATTGAAATTGAACGGATGCCGCCGCTCGGCTTTTGCCTACCGACCACGCAGGCCGTGGGCGTGGGGTCGGGCGAATGTCGGTGGTGCTTGGTAGCGTTCTTTCATGGCTACGAGCACTAAGTCGAGCGGGCGTGCCCGCACGCCGGCAGCGAAGGGCGTTCCGGCGCGCAAACCGGCAACCCGCGGAGCCGGCGCGACCGCCGCACAGAAAACCGTCAAGTTCACCGCCGTCGACGTAAAACCGAGCCTCGGTGCCCGTGCCTGGATGGGCCTGGCCCACCTCACCGGCGGTGCCGCCCGTGCCCTGGGCCCGGAGAAACTGGCCAAAGATGAACGGCGCGACGGACTGCCGTTCTTCCTCGTTCTGCTCGCCATCTCGGGAGCCGTCGTTGAATGGTTCCTCATCAACAACTTCGTGGCGCAGCAGCTCGACGCGTACACCTTCGGCGGAGTGTTTGGCCGGGTTGCCTTTGCCCTGCCGGTCATTCTGCTGTTGTTCTCTGTCTGGCTTTTTCGTAAACCCAGTTCCGTGCACGACAATGGCCGCATCGGCATCGGGCTCAGCCTGCTGCTCGTGACCATTTCGGGCCTCTGCCACATCTTCGGTGAGCAGCCAGAGCCGCAAGACGGTATGCCAGCCCTCGCGCTGGCCGGCGGTGTCATCGGGTGGATGATTGCCGCCCCGCTGATCCTGCTGACCACGTCGATCGGCGCCACGATCGTCGTCATTCTGCTGTTGCTGCTGAGCCTGTTCATCATCACCAAAACCCCGCCGAACCGGGTCGGTCAGCGTTCCCGCGAGCTGTATGAGTGGCTGTTCGGAGCAGAGTTCACCGACGAAGATGAACGAATGGCCGAGAAGACGGGCAAGGGTGCCAAGCCGGGCAAGACCGCCCAGGTTGAGCTTGACGGCGTCGATGATGACGAGTCCGAGGGCGCACTGCCGTGGTGGCGCCGAAACAACAGCAAGCGCGAGGAAGACCCCGACTTTGGCAGCGCATTGTCAACCGAATCCAAACCTGGCCCGGTTGAGGCCGACCCGCTCAGCGTCCTTCTCGGTGGCAAGCAGTCGCGCGGTGGTTTTGACAGCGCCATCGAATCCGAGGTGACCGACCACACCGCCCCGCCCGAACGAGACCATTACGGCACCGAGGTGCTGGAAGACCTGCGCAAGGCCGAGCTCGCCGTCAAACGGTTTACCGGCGAGGTCGACCTGGGCACAGGGCCGTCCACCGGCCTGCACTCCGACGATCCGGCCGGGCACACTGAGGTTCTTCCCGGCTTCGACGACGTCTTTCCCGAATTGAGTCAGGCAGTGGATGCCGATGGCGCGGCACTCCCGCCGCTCGCTTCCGTCGACCCCCACCCGGCCATTCCCTATCTCGTGCCCGCGGCATCCACTCTTACGGCCGGCCCGCCGGCCAAGGCCCGCTCGGCCGCCAACGATGATGTCGTCAAGTCGATCACCGAGGTGCTTCGCCAGTTCCAGGTCGACGCCAAGGTCACCGGATTCTCCCGCGGCCCCACGGTCACACAGTACGAGATCGAACTCGGCCCCGGCGTCAAGGTCGAGCGGGTTACTGCGCTGAGCAAGAACCTCTCCTACGCGGTCGCCTCGAACGAAGTTCGTATCCTCTCGCCCATTCCCGGCAAGAGCGCCATCGGCATCGAGATTCCTAACACGGACCGTGAGATCGTCACCCTCGGCGACGTATTGCGGTCGAGTACTGCCACTAACGCTACCCACCCAATGACCATCGGTGTCGGTAAGGACGTCGGCGGCGGTTTCGTTATCGCCAACCTCGCCAAGATGCCCCACCTGCTCGTGGCCGGGTCGACCGGCTCCGGTAAGTCGAGCTTCGTCAACTCCATGATCACGAGCCTGCTCATGCGCGCGAAGCCAAGTGACGTGCGCATGGTGCTCATCGACCCGAAACGGGTCGAGCTGGCCGCCTATGCCGGCGTTCCGCACCTCATCACGCCCATCATCACCAACCCGAAGAAAGCGGCCGAAGCGCTGCAGTGGGTCGTGAAAGAGATGGACATGCGTTACGACGACCTCGCAAGCTTCGGCTTTCGCCACATCGACGACTTCAACAAGGCGGTCGTCAACGGCGAGCTCGTGTTGCCGGTCGGCAGCGAACGCAAGCTCAAGCCCTACCCCTACCTGCTGGTCGTCGTCGATGAGCTGGCCGACCTCATGATGGTCGCACCGCGCGACGTTGAAGACTCCATCGTGCGCATCACCCAGCTGGCCCGCGCCTCCGGAATTCACCTCGTACTGGCTACCCAGAGGCCCAGCGTCGACGTGGTCACCGGACTGATCAAAGCCAACGTGCCGTCACGACTGGCCTTTGCCGTCACGAGCGTCACCGACTCCCGGGTCATCCTTGACCAGCCCGGCGCCGACAAGCTCATCGGCCAGGGCGACGCGCTGTTCCTGCCGATGGGCGCCTCCAAAGCCGTTCGCGTGCAGGGGGCCTGGGTCACCGAAGATGAGATCGAAAAGGTCGTCAAGCACGTCACCATGCAGGCTCGGCCGGACTACCGGCCGGACGTCTCCATGGTCGCCCCGCGCAAAGAAATCGACTCTGATATCGGCGACGACCTCGAGGTGCTCCTCGCCGCGGCCGAACTCGTCGTCTCGACCCAGTTCGGGTCGACCTCGATGCTGCAGCGCAAGCTGCGGGTCGGTTTCGCCAAGGCCGGTCGCCTGATGGACCTGCTCGAATCCCGCGAAATTGTCGGCCCGTCCGAAGGTTCCAAGGCGCGTGACGTGCTGGTGAATGCTGAACAGTTGCCGAGCGTGCTGGCCCGCCTGCGCGGCTCCGACGACGAGCAGCACGCCCTGAAGGCGCAGTCGGGGGATTCCCGTGTCGAGTCAGCGCCCGACCCACGCTATGCCGACGACCCGGTAGGGAAAATGTCACAGGGGTATCCTGAGGTGGATGGCGCCGAGGATGACGAGGATGCCTGGAAACTAACCGGCAGGGACTGAACCATGGCAATACCGCACGACTTTGTCTCCCGCCCCAGCAACTGGAACGTACCCAACCTGATCACGGTTGTGCGCATCCTGCTCGCCCCGGTCTTCATCTGGATGCTGCTGGCCGCCAATGGCCCCCAGGATGCCCTGCGCTGGGCCGCCGCCGTGCTGTTCATCATCGCGATCGCCACCGACGGTATCGACGGCATGATTGCCCGCCGCCATAATCTGGTCACGGATCTTGGAAAAATCCTGGACCCGATCGCCGATAAGATCCTCACCGGTGGTGCGTTGGTGTGCCTGTCCATCCTGGGGGAGCTGCCCTGGTGGGTGACCATCGTCATCCTGGTGCGTGAAATCGGCATCACCGTGTTCCGCTTCGTTATGCTGCGCGACCGGGTCATTCCGGCCAGCCGCGGCGGCAAGCTCAAGACCATCGCCCAGTCCGTGTCGATCTCGCTCGCGCTACTGCCGTTCCAGCCGGTCTTCGGCGAATGGGTGGACTGGGTCAACACGGCGACCATGACCATCGCTCTCGTGCTCACCGTCGTCTCCGGCCTGGACTACCTCATCTCAGCCTGGCGCCTGCGAAAGCACGACGTTGCCTGAGCCGGTGCAGACGACGGCGGTGGATGCGACGGCAGTGGATGCGACGGCCGAGTTGATTGCGGAACTCACCGCCCGTCATCTCACTATCGCCGTCGCTGAATCCCTCACCGGAGGGCTGCTCGTGGCTGAACTCGTGCGTATACCCGGGGCATCCACAGTGGTTCGTGGGGGAGTGGTCGCGTACGACACCGCCTTGAAGCGCGACCTGCTCCAGGTCGACAGCAGCGTGCTTAACGTTCACGGCCCGGTGCACGCCGACGTCGCAAAGCAGATGGCGGGTGGAGTGCGTACCCTGCTCGCGGTCAACGACGTGCGCGCCGATATCGGCGTGTCGACGACGGGTGTCGCCGGGCCAGGCCCGGACGGTGGTCACCCAGCCGGAACGGTGTTCATCGGCCTGTCAAAAGGGAGCGGTTCGTGGGCCGTGCCGCTGCACCTGGACGGCGATCGGACCGAGATTCGCGCCGAAACTGTGCGTCAGGCGATTGATGCTGTACGTGCGCTGATAGTGGAGGGTGACGCGGAATAGTTCCTGTTACGGGCTGGTTACATCGAGGACATTCACAAGCAAAGCCCAGTGATTCTCGGTAGTGTCAAAATATCGGAAGGGATGCAGTATTCTAAGCATCCACCACCGCAATCCGATGGTCATAGGCCTTAAATTATTAGGCATAAGAAGGAGGTTCCGATGATTCTTGTTCGTCAGGAAATCGGCGATGTGCTCAGGGACTTCCGCCTGCAAAAGGGGCGTACCCTGCGTCAGGTCGCAAGCAAAGCCAGCGTCGCGCTCGGCTACCTCAGCGAGGTAGAACGGGGACAGAAAGAGGCCTCCTCGGAGATTCTCGCCTCTGTCGCAGACGCACTGGAAACCCCGATCTCGGTCATCATGCGCGAAGTCGGTGACCGCCTCGCGATCATCGAGGGTATCGATCAGTTCCCCGACACGGTACCGGACGAGTTTGTCAATACGTTCGATGCCGACTTCATGGTGCGTTAGTCACCAATCGGTGCCATTTCAGGATTTACAATAAGAACCACCGCCGACGAGGTCTGTCGGCGGTGGTTTTGTTTCGGTATCAAGTGTCAGGCAGCGACGGATTGAAGGAGTGTTGTGCGACTGAGCGAGTTCCGCACCGCGATGAAAGAGGAGTTTGGTGACGCGTACGGGCGTGTCCTTACCCGCGATCTCGTGCTCACCCCGCTCGGCGGTCGAACAGCCGATCAGGCCCTCACAGCCGGTGTTCCCGCTCGCGATGTTTGGCTGGCCCTCTGCGCCGAGGTCGACGTGCCCCGCAGTCGCTGGTACGGCGCCGGCGTCCCAGCTCCCCGCCCGTAGCGCGGTCAAACCCTTCCGCTTAGGCTGATACTTCGACACGCCGCAAAGAATTCCCGGCAATGCTCGAATATCTGTTCGGTCTTGATAGACTCCTCCACAGCAGACAACTTGACAGATTGTGCACCGTTCGTTCGTGCCCCCGGCCAGTGTCGGAGGTGCGGCGTACAGTCAAATCTGTCAGAGAACGTCAGCAATTGCCTTGTCGAAACACGCACCGGGGTTCTTCCGGTGGGTGCGCCGACAGCCTATAGGCGCCACTACGCACCCCGCAGCGCCGTTCACGGTCGGCGGCAGTGCAGAACCCAAGGAGATCACGACCATGGCATCACAAGCTAACCGCGAGAAAGCCCTCGAGACCGCTCTCGCGCAAATCGACCGTCAGTTCGGCAAAGGATCGGTCATGCGTCTCGGCAGCGACGATCGTGCCCCCGTCGAGACCATTTCGACTGGGTCGATTGCCCTGGACGTCGCACTCGGCGTTGGTGGACTGCCGCGTGGCCGCATCGTGGAAATCTACGGTCCGGAGTCTTCGGGCAAGACCACCCTCACCCTGCATGCCATTGCGAACGCGCAAAAGAATGGTGGCATCGCCGCGTTTATCGACGCCGAGCACGCCCTCGATCCGGAATATGCCAAGAAGCTCGGCGTCGATATCGACGCCCTTCTCGTGTCCCAGCCCGACACCGGTGAGCAGGCCCTCGAGATAGCCGACATGCTCGTGCGAAGCGGTTCCATCGACCTGATCGTCGTCGACTCCGTTGCAGCGCTCGTGCCGCGCGCCGAGATTGAGGGCGAGATGGGTGACTCACACGTGGGCCTGCAGGCCCGTCTCATGTCGCAGGCTCTCCGCAAACTCACCGGTGGCCTCAGCCAGACCAACACAACCATGATCTTCATCAACCAGTTGCGCGAGAAGATCGGTGTGTTCTTCGGCAGCCCCGAGACCACCTCTGGCGGTAAAGCACTCAAGTTCTATGCCTCGGTGCGCCTCGACATTCGGCGCATTGAAACCCTGAAAGACGGCACCGACGCCATCGGTAACCGCACCAGGGTCAAGGTCGTCAAGAACAAGATGGCACCGCCCTTCAAACAGGCCGAGTTCGACATTATCTACGGCATCGGCATCTCCCGCGAGGGCAGCCTGATCGACTTCGGTGTTGACCAGGGCATCGTCAAGAAGTCTGGCGCCTGGTACACCTACGACGGCGACCAACTCGGCCAGGGCAAAGAGAACTCGCGCAATTTTCTGCTCAAGAATCCCGACATGGCCAACGAGATTGAACGCAAGATTCTCATCAAGCTCGGCATCGGCCCCGAAGGCATCGCGGCCAAGGCCGCCGAGAAGGCCGCTGCCGCCATCGTGCTGGAGGCCGAAACCAAGGCTAAAGCCGAAGCGGATGCCGCAGCTCTGCTGGCCGGTGGCCCGGTCGCTACCAAGGCCCCGGCCGTTCGCAAGACCGCTTAGCCGGCAACGCAGCTACAGCAAGGAACCGCACTAAACGAGCACTGAAAGGCAGGTCACGGGAATGGTTCACTTCGAACCCCAGGATGATGCAGCAGAACGCACAGACGCCGGATTGGCTCCCGTGACCTACCTGCACGGTGCGGCCCCGGGAATGAAGCGTCGCTCCCCCCTCGAGGTCGGTCCGGGCGAGGTCGGTTCGGTCGAGGTCGGTCCGGTCGAGGTCGGTCCGGTCGAGGTCGGCGTCGCTCCGCTCGGTCCGGCCGAGGTCGACAGGTTTTCGGCGGCAGCGGCCACCAAGGCTGAGGCTGCAGCTGTCACGGCCGACATAGCGTTAGACGACGACGCTCTCGCCTCGGCCGAAGCAATCGACCAGCGCGAACGGGCCGAAAAAGTACTACTGCACCGACTGCGGGGCCGCTCGCTGTCGACGGTCGAGGCGCTGCTGGTGCTCAATGCCACCGGTGTCGACTCGGGCGAAGCGAGTGAGATCATTGCAAAGTTCATCGAGCTGAACTACCTCGACGAGGCCAAACTCGCCGATCAGATCATCCACAGCCATAACGTGCGCAAGGGTCTCGGACGCAACGGTGTCGAAGCTGAAATGCGCCGGCGCAAGCTTGATCCAAGCGTCATGATGGACAAGCTCGAAGAGCTCCCCGATGACGAAGCGGAGCGCGCTATCGACCTCGCCACCAAGCGCATCGGACAGATGGAACGCTTCGACGACCAGACTATCGATCGCAGACTCACCGGTTTTCTCATGCGTAAGGGCTACAGCTCCTCAGCGGTACGTCTCGCGGTTAAGGCCGCTATGGACAGCCGCGGCGGCGGTGCCGCCTCTCGCGTACGGTTCCGTTGACGCCTTCACAAATGCAGCGCTTCGCCCGATGCACGGCTCACACACCGAATTGCTCGCGTAAACTACATGCACTATGAGTATCGTCACCCCCGAACTAGCCCGCCGCACCGTGATCACCCCTTCGGCAGCCGCGATCGACGACTCGGGGCAGGCCCGTACCTACGAGGTGCGCACCTTTGGCTGCCAGATGAATGTGCACGACTCTGAGCGACTCAGCGGCTCGCTCGAAGCGGCCGGGTACGTCTCCGCCAACGGTGGCGAGGCTGACATAGTGGTGATCAATACGTGTGCGGTGCGTGAGAACGCCGACAACAAACTTTACGGCAACCTTGGCTACCTCGCCTCGGTCAAGCGTAAGCACGCCGGCATGCAGATCGCTGTTGGCGGCTGCCTGGCCCAAAAAGACAAGACCACAATCCTCGAGAAGGCACCGTGGGTCGACGTTGTCTTTGGCACCCACAACATGGGTTCCCTTCCCAGCCTGCTCGAACGAGCGCGGCACAACGGTGAGGCCCAACTCGAAATTCTCGAATCTCTTGAGACCTTCCCCTCTACCCTGCCCACAAAACGCGACTCCAGCTACAGCGGTTGGGTGTCCATTTCGGTCGGCTGCAACAACACCTGCACGTTCTGCATCGTTCCCGCCCTGCGTGGCAAAGAGAAAGACCGTCGTCCGGGCGAGATTCTTGCCGAAATTCAGTCGCTCGTCGATGACGGCGCCATCGAGGTCACCCTTCTGGGGCAGAACGTCAACTCCTACGGGGTTGAGTTCGGCGACCGCCTTGCCTTTGGGAAGCTGCTGCGCGCGGCCGGTAAAATCGAGGGGCTCGAGCGCATCCGCTTCACCAGCCCGCACCCCGCTGCCTTCACGGACGACGTCATCGACGCCATGGCCGAAACGCCCGCCGTCATGCCGCAGCTGCACATGCCGCTGCAGTCCGGATCCGATCGCATTCTCAAATCGATGCGGCGCTCCTACCGCGGAGCGAAATTCCTTGGCATCCTCGATCGGGTGCGCGCCCAGATGCCCAACGCCGCCATCAGTACTGACATCATCGTGGGCTTCCCCGGCGAAACCGAAGAAGACTTTCAGGAGACCCTGCGGGTCGTCGAGCTCGCTCGCTTCGCGACGGCGTTCACTTTTCAGTACTCGATTCGTCCTGGAACCCCGGCTGCGACCATGCCCGACCAGGTTCCCAAGGCCATCGTGCAAGACCGCTACGAGCGACTCGCGGCTATGCAGGAGCGCATTTCCCTCGAGGAGAACCAAAAGATGATCGGCCGCGAGGTGGAACTGCTCGTCGCCAACGGCGGACGGAAAGACAGTGATACCCATCGTCTGAGCGGGCGCGCCCCCGATAGCCGTCTCGTACACTTCGATGTGCCGGCCGGTTCGGCCCGCCCTCGTCCCGGCGACATGGTCACCGTCGTCGTCACCCAGGCAGCGCCGTTCCACCTGATCGCCGACTCGACCGACGGGGCGCCGCTGCGCATCCGCTCGACCCGGGCAGGCGCTGCATGGGACCGCTTGGAAGCTGACTCCTGCGCAGTGCCCACCCATGGTGGTGGGACCGGCGGCGCTGGACCGGTTTCTCTGGGCCTGCCGACCATCGGTCTGCGGCTCGAGAGCGGCTCCACCACGATTCCCATCTACAACGTGAACGACGACGAGCGCTAGGAGCTTGTCGTCTGCACCGGCGGTGACAGCCGAACCAGCGGTACTGATCGCAATCATCGGCTCGACCGGTACCGGCAAGTCTGAGTTGTCTCTCGACCTCGCTGAACGCATGATAGAGCGTGGTCAGCCGGCCGAAATCGTCAACGCTGATGCCATGCAGCTCTACCGCGGCATGGACATCGGCACGGCCAAATTGTCGCAGCCCGAGCGTCGCGGCATTCCGCACCACCTGCTCGACGTGCTCGACGTGACGGGCGAGGCCACCGTCAGCAACTACCAAACGGATGCCCGCAGGGCCATCGTCGAGATCGTCGCGCGCGGGGCAGTACCGATCCTGGTCGGCGGCTCTGGGCTCTACGTCTCCTCGGTCGTCTTTGACTTTCAGTTTCCCGGCACTGATCCAGTGTTGCGGGCGCGCCTCGAAGCCGAACTATTGGAGCGCGGACCCGGCCTCATGTATACCCGCCTGCAAGCCGTCGACCCGCAGGCCGCTTTGCGGATCGGCCCGAGCAACGGTCGCCGTCTGGTGCGCGCCTTGGAGATCGTCGAACTGACCGGTGCGCCGCACCTGGCTGCCCTACCCGAGGAGCCGGTGTACTGGCAGCCCAGCGTGCTGCTGGGCCTGCGTACCCCGCGCGAGCAACTTACCCCTCGGCTCGATGCACGGGTAGAGCGGATGTGGACGGCCGGCATCGTCGACGAAGCACGTGGTCTGCTGTCGGTCGGCATCGAGAGGGGGGTCACGGCGAGCCGTGCGATTGGCTATGCCCAGGCCCTCGGTCAGGTACACGGCACGCTCAGCCAGGCCGACGCGATCGAAGCCACACAACAGCTGACGCGCCGTTATGCTCGCCGGCAGGTGAGCTGGTTTAAACGCTACGCGCACACGCACTGGATGGAGTCCGATTCGTCCGACCGGGTCAATGAGGCCCTCGCGCATGTCGATCGGGGCAGCGCCCTGTCAGCACCGACAGCGTGAGCCGGTTCGGGAAGGTACCCAGCGGTCGCCCCGTAAACTAGCAGCATGGGTATTACGTTGAATTTCACCAAGGGCCAGGGCACGGGCAACGACTTCGTGCTGTTCGCTGATCCCGACGGTACGACGGAGCTTACCCCGGCGCAGATTCGCGCCGTGTGCGACCGCAGGTTCGGCGTTGGCGCCGACGGCGTCATCCGCGCGGTACGCAGTAAGAATCTGCCAGACGGCGCGGCCGCCCTCGCGGAGGACGACGCTGCCGAGTGGTTTATGGATTATTGGAACGCCGACGGGACCGTCTCGGAAATGTGCGGGAACGGCATCCGGGTCTACGCCAAATTCCTCATTGAGAACAATTTCGCCGAACTGCTGCCCGGCGCTACCCTCACGATCGGCACCCGCGGTGGCGTGCGCGACGTGCAGCGCAACGCGTCTGGTTTTCAGGTTGACCTCGGTCGGTGGAAGCTCGACGGTACCGAACCGCTCGTGCGCACCAAGAACCTGTCGGTAGCACGCCCCGGCCTTGGCATCAACGTCGGCAACCCGCACGCGGTTGTCGCCCTCGCCGACGACGACGAACTCGCTGCGGCCGATCTCACCTTTATTCCGCAGCTGGATCCCGAACCTGCTGGCGGGGTGAACATCGAATTCGTGGTGCCGAACGACCCCCTGGTCGTCAACGGTGTCGGGCGGTTTCGCATGCGCGTGCATGAACGCGGCAGCGGGGAGACTCTGTCCTGCGGCACGGGTGCGGTCGCGGCGGCCCTGGCCACGCGGCATTGGGCCGGTAAGTCGGCGCCGCACCAGTGGCGGGTAGAGGTGCCCGGTGGGGTACTGGGGGTGCGGATGTTTCCGGCGGAAGACGGGGAACACGTGTCGCTGTCGGGGCCAGCGGAACTTGTCTTCGATGGGGTCTTGAACCTGGGTTAGTCGCGGTGCACCTGGAGCACTCGGAAGCCCTTGCTGATGGCCTCGCGGGTGGTTTCGAAGTGGGACGGGAGTTCGGCTGCGAGCCAACGCTGGAGCGAGTCCGAGCCGAGGTTGCGCTGGATGACGAGCCAGGCATCCGCTTCCGGTTCGAGGCGAGGCAGCCAGGTCTGCATGAGCCCGTGCAGTTCGTCCTTGCCGACGCGAATGGGCGGGTTCGACCAGATCGTACGAAACGATACGTCCGTTGGCACGTCGGCGGCGAGCACGGCTTTGACGTTCGTCAGGCCAAGGGTGGCCGCGTTGGTGCGCACGAGATCGAGGGCACGCTCGTTGACGTCGACGGCCCAGATGGTTGCAGCGGGGGAAGCGAGCGCGAGGTGCAGCGCGATGGGTCCCCAGCCGCAGCCAAGATCGAGAAAATGGCCAGTCAATGGTGGCTCGGGGGCGTACTTGAGTAAGACCTCGGTGCCGGTGTCAATGTGCGCAGGGCTGAACACCGAATTGGCTGTCGTCAAAAGCCGATCCTGGCCGTGCAATTGCACGGTGATCTGGCGCGTTTTCAGTACGGTGCCGGGCGCCGGAGAAAAATAGTGGTCGGACGACATAAGGGAACCTTTCAACTTCGTTGAACTAAGGTTAATGGGATGAATGATCCAACGGCGCCCTCGGGCAACGACACGGTAGAAAACCCAGGCGCAGAATCCCTCGACGCAGACGACGTTGTGGCGAGAGTGCTGGCCAGCGCCGACAGCAGAGCTGCCGGGTACTCCCTGTTCCGGAGCGGGTCAGCCCAGGCCCTCCAAGCACAGACCTCCGGCGAGTACGACGGCAGCGACCACGACGGTGACCAGTCCGAACGTGCCGACCGCAACGCCCTGCGCCGCGTCGGTGGCCTGTCCACCGAGCTCGAAGACGTCACCGAGGTCGAATACCGCCAGATTCGTCTGGAAAACGTTGTACTGGTAGGCGTTTACACTCACGGCACCGTCGATGACGCGGAAAACTCCATGCGCGAACTCGCGGCCCTCGCAGAAACCGCAGGGGCGACCGTGCTCGACGGGTTGCTGCAGCGCCGCGCTACCCCCGATCCGAGCACCTACCTCGGCAAGGGCAAAGCCCAGGAAGTCGCTGACATAGTGAAGGCGCTCGGCGCCGACACGGTTATCGCCGACACCGAACTCGCGCCGAGCCAGCGGCGTGCCCTCGAAGACGTGGTCAAGGTCAAGGTCATCGATCGTACAGCCGTTATCCTCGACATTTTCAGCCAGCATGCCAAGAGTCGCGAGGGTAAGGCGCAGGTTGAACTCGCGCAGATGGCCTACATGCTGCCTCGCCTGCGTGGTTGGGGTGACTCGATGTCCCGCCAGGCCGGCGGTCAGGTCGGTGGCGCCGGAGCGGGAATGGGGTCGCGTGGCCCCGGTGAGACCAAGATTGAACTCGACCGTCGCCGCATCCACACCCGGATGTCCAAACTGCGCAAGCAGATGGTCGAGATGAAGCCGGCCCGGGAGGCCAAACGCGCCAACCGCAAGCGCAACGCCGTTCCGTCCGTCGCCATCGTTGGGTACACCAACGCGGGCAAGTCCAGCCTGCTCAACCGGATCACCAAGGCCGGGCTACTCGTTGAGAACTCTCTGTTCGCGACCCTCGACGCGACCGTGCGTAAGTCGACGACCACTGACGGACGCCTGTATACCCTCACCGACACGGTCGGCTTTGTGCGCAACCTGCCCCACCAACTGGTCGAAGCCTTCCGCTCCACCCTCGAAGAAGTCGCCGATGCCGACGTCATCGTGCACGTTGTTGACGGATCGCATCCCGATCCGGTTGCCCAGCTCGCCACGGTGCGCGACGTCATCTCCGAGGTCGGCGCCCGCGACATTCCTGAACTCGTCGTCTTTAACAAGAGCGACCTGATCAGCGACGATGACCGGCTTGTGCTGCGTGGCCTTGAGCCGAAGGCGACGTTTGTGTCTGCCCGCACCGGTGAGGGCATTGAGACCGTGCTCGCCGCCGTGGCACTGCTGCTTCCGACGCCGCAGATCGAACTCGACCTGCTCATTCCCTACGATCGGGGGGACCTCGTCGCAGTTTTGCACGATCTGGGCCGCATCGAGACGACCGAATATGTGGAGACCGGCACCCATGTCACGGCGTTCGTCACCGCGGAGATTGAACCGCAGTTCACGCCGTTCGTCATTCTGCCCGCAGTCTCCTCCTAGGTCCGTGAGTCAGTAGCGGCACAGTTCAAAGCACCGATCGATGTCCCGGGTCGGGGGTGTTGGTCTGGGCAGCATACGTGTGCGCAATTCTGGTGTCCGTCCCCGCTACGGACCGCAAGCAGGTTGCCCGCGACGTACCCTCGATTGAACGCGACCGTATCGCCGCGAGTCGTTTGGTCGAGCATCACACGCACTGCCCTCGAGAGCGCCACGCGACCGCATCTGTTGTTTCGGGGCCGGTGCACGTGCACGCGGTCACCCGGTGTTGCCATGCCGCTTGGAAATGACCCCTTCCGGGGACTACTGCGGCCCCCGCGAAGTGAGTTATGGTCAAAATCTCGGGGAGATCTCATATATTCCGACGTGAGCGCACCCGAGAACCCGAAGAAAACCGGCCCTACCCGAGGATGACCGATGTCAATGAAAACCGCAGCTTCGCCTGCCCGAAAACGCCAAATAGGTGCTGAACGCACCACCCAACCACTGCCCACGGTTCACGAACGACCCAGTGACTCGAAGATCACCTGGGGGCGTCTGGCCATCATCGCCACGGTGGTGTCGTGGCTGGGCTATCTGATCTACACGGTCATGCGTGAGTTCCTCAATAACGGAACCGAAAGCTTCCGCTTCACAACCGAGGCAATCTCCTACCTCATCGTCGTTACGTTTCTGACCTTCTCTGCGCTGATGTACCTCGTGGCCAGGCAGGGGGCGTTGCAGCGATTCCGTGACCACGTGCGTGTTCCGAGGGCCGAACTTGACAGCCATTTCGCAAGGCGCCATGGGCCGATGACGGTGCTGGTACCGTCCTACAGCGAGGAACCCGGGGTTGTTCGGGCCACCCTCTGGTCGGCAGCTTTGCAGGAGTATCCGGCCCTGCGCGTCGTTCTCCTGCTCGACGACCCGCCACATCCCACCGATCCCGCGACTGCGGCGCGGCTCGCCGAATCGCGGGCAATCGCCCAGGGCATTGCCGAGGCGCTGGCCGAACCGCACGCGCGCTTCAGTGCCGACTTCCCCGACCATGAAATTGAACTGGCGGAGAACGGGACGGTGAGCGAGAACGCCGTTCGCGAACTGGCGCGCGACTACCTCTGGGCGTCGGCCTGGTTGCGCCGGATGGCCGACGAGGAAGAGGTGTCCGACCACGTCGATATTTTCTTCGTCGAGCAGGTTCTGGCAGGCCTGGCCGGCGAGCTCGCCCTGACCGCAGATGCGCTCACCGCCGCCGCCGACGAACACGCGGCACCCGTTCCCCAGCGGATGCTCGAACTGAAGCGCCGCCTCGTCTGGACCTTCTCGGCGGAATTGGACACATTTGAGCGCAAGCTCTACGCGTCACTGTCGCATGACGCCAACAAGGCCATGAACCTCAACGCCTACATCGGACTGATGGGCGGACGATTCCGCCGCGACGATGGTCCAGACGGTGCCATCCTTCGTCCTGTCGCGGCGACGGAGGATGCCGACGTCGTCGTTCCGGACGCTGATTATCTCCTGACCCTGGACGCGGACTCGCTGCTCTTGCGCGACTACTGTTTGCGCCTGGTTTATTTCCTTGAACAGCCAGACAACGCCCGCGTCGCCGTTACCCAGACCCCGTATTCGTCTTTTCGGGGCGCGCCGACCCGGATTGAGCGCCTCGCCGGGGCGACCACCGACATCCAGCACATCCTGCACCAGGGGATGTCCTACTACGGAGCAACGTTTTGGGTTGGTGCGAACGCGGTCATCCGAAAGCGTGCCCTGGAAGACATCGTCGAGATTGAAAACGTTGGCGGCTTCGAGATCCGGCGCTACGTCCAGGACCGAACCGTCATCGAGGACACGGAGTCGAGTATCGACCTCGGCACTCACGGCTGGACGCTGATGAACTATCCGGAGCGGCTCAGCTACAGCGCCACCCCGCCGGATTTTGGTTCCCTCATCGTGCAGCGCCGCCGCTGGGCGAACGGCGGGCTGCTCATCCTGCCCAAACTCTGGCGGCAGCTGCGCGAGCGGAAACGCAACGGCCATCCGATAAGCATGTTGGAGCTGTTCCTGCGGGCCAACTACATGGCCTCCATCGCCTGGGCGAGTTTCGGCCTCATGTTCCTGTTGGTCTACCCCTACGACAGTCGACTCCTCAGCCCTGTCGTCGTCTTGGCCGCGTTACCGTATTTTCTCGCCATGGGCAGTGACCTGCGGTACTGCGGTTACCGATTCAGCGATATTTTTCGGATCTACGGCTTCAACCTGGTCCTGTTGCCGGTCAACGTGGCGGGCGTGTTGAAGTCGCTCGAGCAGGCGGTCACGGGCAGGAAAATCCCCTTTGCGCGCACGCCCAAGGTGAGGAACCGTACGGCCGCGCCGCTGTTGTTCGTGGTCGCACCGTACCTGATCGTGGCATTCTCCGCCCTGACCCTTTGGCGTGACGTGTTGGCTCAGAACTGGGGCAACGCTGCATTCGCGGCCTTCAATGGCCTGTTGGCGACCACGGCCATCCTCGCGAATATCGGAATCTGGAGTTCCATCGTCGATGTGTGGCTGGGGCTCACCAAATGGCTGTACGTCGAGAGGCAGCCGCGTCGAGCCCGCTCCGCGCCGGCGCTGATTCACCCGATTCCGGTGCTCGACTGGCGAGCGGTCATCTACCACGGGCATGCCAGCGGGGATATCCCGCTGCCCGTGGGGCCGTCAAACGTTGCCCTGGCGCGGCAAGTCGGCGAAACCGCGCTTCAAAACGCGAACCGTGTGGCCTCATGATCGCCCCGGGTTCTGCCACGCCTGCGTCACACCTCGAAATCCGTCGCCGGCTGTCCGCAGTGCGGGTCTTGCTGTCATTGCTGCTCATTGCTGCCTTGACCGGGGGAGGTTACCTGGGCTGGCAGCGATGGAGCGCTGCGCAGGCGGCTGAAGCAAACGATCCGTGGATCGCCGGCTACGTGGATGTCACGGCTACGCCAAGCTTTGCCTTCGAGGCACCTGCCTCGAAGGCCGGTCGGGACGTCGTGTTGTCCTTCATCGTTGCAGGGAAGGACGACCCTTGCGAGCCGAGCTGGGGAACGGCGTACACGCTGGCCGAGGCGTCTGAGGCCCTTGACCTGGACCGAAGGCTGGCCCGGCTCGAACAGTTGGGTGGACAGATTGTCGTTTCGTTTGGCGGTCTGCTCAACGATGAACTTGCGACCGGCTGCACCGACCCAGGGGCGTTGCGTGACGCCTATGCCGCGGTGGTCGACCGCTACAGGGTGACGACCATCGATCTCGACCTCGAAGGAGAGGGTCTCACGGATACCGCAGCCGGTCATCGACGCGCCGAGGCAATCCGTAGCCTGCAGGCCCAACGTCGCGAAGCGGGCACGGAACTGGCCGTCTGGCTCACTCTTCCAGTGTCGCCCGCCGGACTGACGGAAGATGGCACCACTGCGGTCAGCCTGATGCTCTCGGCCGGGGTCGACCTGGCCGGGGTCAACCTGATGACGATGGACTACGGCAGTAGCCGCGCCGAAGGCCAGAGTATGGCGGAGGCATCTATCCAGGCGCTCACTTCTGCGCACCGCCAGCTCAGCACTCTCTACTCACGGGCCGGTACCGAGCTGAGCGCAGCGACGGTCTGGTCGAAGATCGGTGCTACCCCGATGATCGGTCAAAACGATGTCAGTGACGAGGTTTTCAGCCTGGACGACGCACGAAAGGTGAACGCGTTCGCACGGGAGATGAAGATCGGGCGGATGTCGCTCTGGTCATTGAATCGTGATGCACCGTGCGGTTCGAACTACGTCGACCTTAAACGGGTTTCCGACGCCTGCAGCGGAATCGATCAGGGCGATTTGAGATTCGCCGAGCTGCTTGGCGACGGATTCATCGGGCGCCCGGAAGCATCGGCGACCGCCGTGACGATGTCCGAGGCGCAGAAGGAAAACGTTGTCGACGACCCGGCGACCAGCCCGTACGTGATCTGGTCGGAGGAGGGTTCCTTTCTCGAGGGCACCAAAGTTGTGTGGCACCGAAACGTGTACCAGGCAAAGTGGTGGACTCGTGGCGATCTGCCCGACAACCCAGTACTCAATGATTGGGAAACACCCTGGACGCTCGTTGGCCCGGTTTTGCCAGGCGAGAGGCCGTTCGAGGCGACGACCCTGCCCGCGGGAACCTACCCGGATTGGGCCGGACTGGCCGCGTACGAGAAGAGCGACCGTGTGCTCTTCGAGGGCGTGCCATACGAGTCAAAGTGGTGGAACCAGGGGGATAGTCCTGCGGCGGCGGCATCGGATCCTGACGGGTCGCCGTGGATTCCGCTCACCGAAGACGATGTTATTCCGGTGCGGGACGGGCGGGTCGGATAGAGCACGGCTGACGCGCGGCCGGCGCGGATTTTGCGCCCTCACCGACGCGGCACTACAGGGTCGACTGCACAACGACGCGGTCCTTTCTCGGTCGCGACAGAAGAGCGAATCCCGCCGGGAGCATCATCGACACGCTCGCAAGACCACGAAGACCCGCGCGCGTCTGGCAGGGTTCGATGGCGTTGCCGGGATGCCTGCCCGCAATAACAGTGACCGCGGGATGACATGAATTGTCATATTCGCCAACGTCAGCGTCGGTGTTGTTAGTGTCTAACCAATCGTTGCCGACGGAATTCGTTCTCCGGCATGGAGCGACAGCCGAGCCCGGCACCCGCCCGCGAAGAACCGCCAGACTCCTGGCGGCGTCCGCGGCCGCCTGGCCACCACCGCTGTACCGCTTCTGCCGAATGAGGAAATATGACCACGACAGGGATTTCTGCGTGTAACGCCCGCCTGGCGTTCTCGTTCGAGGTGTATCCGCCGAAGACGGGCGCCGCAGCATCCGCTCTCACCCGCACCATCGATCACCTGGCCGCAGCCGGTCCCGAGTTCATCTCGGTCACCTACGGAGCCAACGGCTCGTCGCGCAACTCCTCGCTCGACGTGCTGCGCTACATCAAAGATCAGACGAGCGCGGATGCCATGGCCCACCTGACCTGCGTCGGCTCCTCGCACGCAGAGGCGAGCCGTCTCATTCGCGAGTTCCTAGACGCCGGTATTCGCAGCTTCCTGGCCGTTCGAGGAGACGCGCCACAGGGCGCAGCCCCGGACGAAACTACATTTCTCGGGGACCTGCACAGCGCGGGCGAGCTGGTGCAGCTCATCCATCGGGTGCAAACCGAACGCGTGCCGTACACCGAGACGGTCATTCCCGGTCTTCCCGGTGCTCGCGGGGTAAAAACCGAACGCAGCAAGGTTCGTATCGGCGTCGCGGCCTTTCCTAACGGCCACCCCAACTCGCGGTCGGTTAGCCAGGATATCGACACACTGTTGGCCAAGCAGGCCGCCGGGGCCAACCTGGCGATCACCCAGCTGTTTTTCCACGCTGACGACTACCTGAGCTTCATCCAACGCGCCCGCTCCGCCGGAGTGCTCTTTCCTATTCTTCCCGGCATCATGCCGGTGACCAGCCCCAACCGGTTGCGTCGCATCCTGCAGCTCTCCGGTGAAAAGTTGCCGGCCGAACTGTCCATCGAACTCGAGGTCGAACCGACCGAGGAAGGACAGCGCCAGATCGGCATCGACTACGCCGTACGCCTCGCGCAGGACGTTCTCGCGGGCGGTGCCCCCGGCCTGCACCTTTATGCCTTCAACCAGCACGAAACCGTGCTGTCGATTCTCGAGGGGTGTGGGGCGCGTTCGGTGCCCGCCGCCATGCCCTAGGCCTCGCGTCCGTTCAGGCGCGTAGGCCCACCCACCACGTTCATTCTCTTCGACCATTCCAGCCACCAACGCTCCAGTGAAGGAATCACCATGCCCAGCGCGTCCGTATCCAGCACCTTCCCCGCCGGCACCATCCTCGGCTACCCTCGCATCGGCCGGCGGCGGGAGTTGAAGAAGGCCGTCGAAGCATTTTGGTCCGGAGCGATCGATGCGGCGGCTCTGGAAGCCGTCGCCGCCGGGCTGCGGCAGCAGACCCGCGACCGTCTCGTCGATCTCGGTCTCGGTCGCACAGACTCGTCGATCCCCGAGTCGTTCTCGTACTACGACCAGGTACTCGACACCATCGTCGCCGTTGGGGCGATTCCCGGCCGGTTTACCTCCCTCGTCGCCGCAGACGGAACCCTCGACCTGGCTGGCTATTTCACCCTTGCGCGGGGCGAGGGCGAGAACCTGCCGCTCGAAATGACCAAATGGTTCGACTCCAATTACCACTACCTCGTGCCCGAGATCGGCCCGGAGACCGTGTTCTCGCTCGCGAGTGACCGGATCGTGCGTGAATTCCTCGAAGCCAAAGCCGCCGGGTTCCTCACCCGTCCGGTGCTCGTCGGGCCGGTCACATTCCTGCTGCTCAGCAAGGCCAGCGACGGCGCTCCCGCCGGCTTTTCGCCGTTGTCCCGGCTCGATGATCTTCTTCCCGTTTACGCGGCGCTCCTCGCACGGCTGAAAGATGCCGGCGCTGACTGGGTGCAGCTCGACGAGCCGGGCCTGGTCAGTGAATCCATTGATGTGCCGCGCGCCGAGACACTGGCGGCTGTCGCATCCGTTTATGGGCTGCTGGGTCGGTTGACCGTGCGGCCGGCTCTGTTCGTTGCGGCGCCCTATGGCAGCCTCGATGATGCCCTGCCCGTTCTCGCCGCCACAGCCGTTGAAGCAATCGGTCTCGACCTGGTGCGGGGAACTCTGCCGCAGGCGGTACCGGGGCTGGCCGGCAAGACCCTCGTCGCCGGGGTAATCGACGGCCACAACATCTGGCGTGGCGACTTGGCCGGCGCGTATGAAACCGCTGAGAGCGTGCGCGGACTGTCCCCTTCCGTGGCCGTGTCCACGTCGACGTCCCTGCTGCACGTGCCGCACGATGTGCTCGATGAAACGTCGCTTCCGGGCTCGTTGGCGAGCTGGCTGGCCTTTGCCGACCAGAAAGTCGGGCAGGTCGCTACCCTCGCGCAGGGGCTCGTCAAGGGACGGGCCGCTATCGCGGGGTCGTTGGCCGACGCCGCGGCGGCGCTGGCTGCGCGGCACAGTGCCCCTGGCGTGCGCGATGGCGTCGTACGGCACCGTGCTGCGGCGCTCACCGACGCCGACTTCAGCCGCGGCGCTTACGCTGATCGTCTGAGCGCGCAGGATACGGCGTTGCAGCTGCCGCCGTTGCCGACGACGACGATCGGATCGTTCCCGCAGACCGGCGACATACGCCGAACACGCGCCCAGTTTCTCAAGGGAACCATAGCCGCCGACGAATATCGTTCCCTGATGCGCGCCGAGATCCGTCGGGTCGTGGCGCTGCAGGAGGAGATCGGGCTCGACGTGCTCGTGCACGGAGAACCCGAACGCAATGACATGGTGCAGTATTTCGCCGAAAACCTGGATGGGTTTGCCGTGACCGAGAACGGCTGGGTGCAGTCCTACGGCAGCCGCTGCACGCGGCCATCCATTCTGTGGGGCGACGTAGCGCGCCCGGCCCCGATCACCGTGGACTGGTCGGTGTACACGCAGAGCCTGACGGCGAAGCCGGTCAAGGGCATGCTCACCGGACCGGTGACGATCCTTGCCTGGTCCTTTGTGCGCGATGACCAGCCGCTGGGCGAGACCGCCCGCCAGGTGGCACTGGCCCTGCGCGATGAAATCGTTGATTTGGAGGCTGCGGGCATCAAGATCGTTCAGGTCGACGAACCGGCCCTGCGCGAATTGTTGCCGCTGAAGAAGAAGGACCACGCAGACTACCTGGATTGGTCGGTCGGCTCATTCCGTCTCGCCACGGCCGGTGTAGCGGATGCGACCCAGATTCACACCCACCTCTGCTACTCGGAGTTCGGCGTCGTCATCGAAGCCATCCGCAACCTGGACGCAGACGTCACGAGTATCGAGGCGGCCCGTTCCCGGATGGAGGTCGTGCAAGAGATCGAGGCCGGCGGGTTCGACCACGGAATCGGCGCCGGGATCTATGACATCCATTCACCCCGGGTGCCGAGCATAGAGGAACTGACGACCCTGCTCGACACCGCCCTGGAATCGATTCCCGAACGACAGGTCTGGGTGAACCCGGATTGCGGCCTCAAGACGCGTGGCTACGAAGAAACCGTGCAGTCGCTGCAGAATATGCTCGCCGCCACGCGGCTGGTGCGCGAACGCCTGAGCGCCCACGTGAGCGCCTGATACGACCGACGCACTGAGAAAACGGGCCCGACCACCGCTTGGTGGCCGGGCCCGTGTCGTGCGATATCGATCAGGGCGAGGCCTAAACCGAGCGCAGCACCGCGACGACCTTGCCGAGGATGTCGGCAAAGTCGCCGACGATCGGTTCGAAGTTGCTGTTGCGCGGCAGTAGCCAGGTGTGACCATCGCGCTTGCGCAAGACCTTCACCGTGGCCTCGTTGTCGAGCATGGCTGCGACGATCTCGCCGTTCTCTGCGGTCTTCTGCTGGCGAACGACGACCCAGTCGCCGTCGCAGATGGCGGCGTCGATCATGGACTCACCCACGACCTTGAGCATGAACAGCTCTCCCTGTCCCACGAGCTGGCGGGGAAGCGGGAAGATCTCGTCTATCTGCTGGTCGGCCGTGATCGGAATGCCCGCGGCGATGCGACCGACCAGGGGCACCATCGCAGCGTCGCCGACCTGGACTCCCGGGTGAAAGCTATCCTGGTCGCCGGTGCCGGTGCCGACGTCTTCGGGGGCACGTTGAATCTCGATGAGGACTTCGAGGGCACGCGGGCGATTTGGATCGCGGCGCAGGTAACCGCTGAGTTCGAGTTGGTTGAGTTGGTGGGTCACGCTCGACAGAGAGGCAAGACCGACCGCATCGCCGATTTCCCGCATGCTCGGCGGGTAACCGCGCGAACTCACCGAGCGCTGAATCACGTCGAGAATAGCGAGCTGGCGTTGGCTCAAACTCTTGCGGCGCCGAGTGCCGCCCTTATCGCGGGTACCACTGGTGTCTTGTGTCACGATGTGCCCTCCTGGAGTAGGTCCCGCTTGGCCCGAAACCGTGTCACGCGGGAATGTCGGTGGTGTCTGGTTGAGTGTAAATCAAGCAATTGTTCTATCGAAAGTTTATCCAGTTCCACGCCCTGAAACAAACACTTATTCGAGTGTGTTGCGCCAAATTCCGGGCTGAGACGAAAAAAAGCTTGCATGTTCGATTGTTCGAAGTTATATTCGGAATATAGTTTCGTATCTGGCCCTCCCGGCCGAGGGCCGGATACGAGACTCGCAGCCCGCCTACCTTGGAGGTTTGACATGACCACAGTATGTGCACCAGCACTTCCCGTACCGGCAGCCCTCACGCCCACACCGCGTCTTCGCCTCACCCGCCGAGGCCGCCTTGTTTTCACAACTCTCGCGACCGTCCCGCTGGTGATCGGCGCCATGTCTTTGGCCATCAACGGCGGTGCGGCCGGTGCGGTGGACTCCGCCACGGGCATCGACCTCATGTCGTATACGACCGACTCAGGAATCGTTACGACCCTGGCGTACTCGCCAACCGACGTCGGTTCCGCCCGGTTCATCACGGTCGAACCCGGCCAGACCCTGTGGGACCTTGCCGAAGAGATCTCGCCGGCAGCCGACCCTCGCGACGTGGTGGCCGACATCAAACGACTCAACGCCCTGTCGGTTGAAACTTTGCAGCCGGGCCAGCGTCTGGAAATCCCCGCCGACTCCTAAAAGGTATCGGCCGCGGCCCAGGGCCGTAGCATGGAGAGGGTGACCAGTCTCGAAGATCTTCCGCTCCGCACCAATCTGCACGGCCTCACCCCATACGGTGCTCCGCAATTGCACGTTCCGGTGGCGCTGAACGTCAACGAGAACACTCACCCCATTCCCGACTCGGTGGCGCGCGACATCCTCGCTGGCCTGGCCGAAGCCATCCATTCGGTAAACCGGTATCCCGACCGTGAGTTTACGGCCCTGCGCGAGGCGCTGGCCGGGTACCTCGGTGCGGGGCTCACCGCCGACAATATCTGGGCGGCGAACGGGTCGAACGAAGTGCTTCAGCAGGTGCTTCAAGCTTTCGGCGGGCCGGGGCGCAGCCTGCTCGGCTTTGCCCCGACATACTCGATGTACTCGATTCTCGCGTCGGGTACTGACACCACCTGGATTCCGGGCACGCGTGACGCCGACTTCGAGCTCTCGCCGGTCACCGCCGTCAGCGAGGTCACGCGAATCAACCCCGACGTTGTTTTTCTCTGCTCCCCGAACAACCCCACCGGCACCCCGCTCTCGCTCGAGACCATCGCCGCCGTCTACGACGCGACCGACGGCATCGTCGTCGTTGACGAGGCCTACGCCGAATTCGCACCCGCTGGCACCCCGAGTGCGATCACCCTGCTGCCCGGTCGGGAAAGGCTTCTCATTTCGCGCACCATGAGCAAAGCCTTCGCCTTTGCCGGTGCCCGGGTCGGCTACCTGGCTGCCGATCCCGCGGTAACGGATGCCCTGCGCCTGGTGCGTCTGCCGTACCACCTCTCGGCTCTGACTCAGGCCGCTGCGAACGCCGCCCTGGCGCACAGCGGCGAGATGCTCGCCATGGTCGACGAGATTCGGGGGCAGCGCGACCGACTTGTGGTTGAGCTTGCCCGCCTGGGCTATTTTCCGCACCGAAGCTGGAGTAACTTCGTGCTGTTTGGAGGAGTGGCCGACCCGCAGGAGACTTTTGCGGCGTTGCTCGCTGAGGGAATTCTCATTCGGGACGTTGGTATTCCCGGCCACTTGCGGGTGACGGCCGGTACCGAGAAGGAGACGTCACAGTTCCTCGAGGCGTTGGCTCGCGTGGGGCGCACAGCGACGCCCGGGCAAACCGATTCGGCCCAAGCCGAATAAGCTAGCAGTATGAGTTCACCTGTCGGCATTTCCGCGCCCCGCGTCGCACACCTGCAACGGGAGACGAGTGAATCCAGCATCGACCTCTCGCTCAACCTTGACGGTACCGGCGTCAGTGATATCCGCACCTCGGTGCCGTTCTACGACCACCTCCTCACCGCGTTCGCGAAACACTCACTGTGCGATCTCACCGTGCGCGCTTCCGGCGACATTGAAATTGATGTGCACCACACGGTCGAAGACGTGGGAATCGTGCTCGGCCAGGCTATTCGCCAGGCGCTCGGCGATAAGTCGGGCATCTCGCGCTACGGCGATGCGCTGGTGCCACTCGACGAGGCCCTCGCGCAAGCCGTCGTCGACATCTCGGGTCGCCCCTACTTGGTGCACACGGGTGAACCGGCAGGCTTCGAATTCCACCTCATCGGCGGACACTTTACCGGCTCCATGGTGCGTCATGTCTTCGAAGCCATCACTTTTCACGCCGGGTTGACCGTGCACGTCACCGTGCTGGGCGGTCGCGACCCGCACCACATCGCCGAAGCCGAGTTCAAGGCTTTCGCCCGGGCTTTTCGTCTCGCCAAGGCTCTCGACCCGCTGGTGCACGGTATTCCGTCGACCAAGGGTGCCCTGTGACCCGGGTCGTTGTCTTCGACTACGGCACGGGTAATGTGCACTCCGCGGTCAAGGCACTCGAGCTGGCGGGCGCTGACGTCACCCTGACGAGCGATCGTAAGGTCGCACTCGAGGCCGATGGCCTCGTCGTGCCGGGTGTTGGTGCGTTCAGCGCTGTGATGGCCGCGCTCAAAGCTGTGCGCGGCGACGAGATCGTCGATCGTCGCCTGGCTGGCGATCGTCCGGTGCTTGGCATCTGCGTGGGCATGCAGGTCATGTTTGAACACGGTGTCGAGCGTGGGATCGACACCGAGGGACTCGGTGAATGGCCCGGAACGGTCACCGAACTTCGCGCACCGATCCTGCCGCACATGGGTTGGGACACCGTCACGAGCGCCCCTGACTCCGTGCTTTTCCGAGGAATCGAAGAGGAACGGTTTTATTTCGTGCACTCGTACGCGGCCCAATCCTGGACCCTCGAGGTCATGCCGCCGTTTCCCGAGCCCCGGCTCACCTGGGCAGAACACGGGGCACCGTTTCTGGCTGCGGTCGAGAACGGCCCGCTCAGCGCCACCCAGTTTCACCCTGAAAAATCGGGTGAGGCTGGCATCCGCTTGTTGAAGAACTGGATCGGCACTCTGCGCGACTAGCGCGGTGCGCCTAGACTTCACAATTCGCACCTCCCGCGTACCTCACACCGGCACCTGCCATGAAACTGGTCGCAGCACGCGACCGCACAAACCAAGGACACCAATGAGCGAGTTCAATAAGACACCGAGGCTCGTCCTCCTGCCCGCCGTCGATGTGGCCGGCGGTAAGGCAGTGCGCCTGACAAAGGGGGAGGCTGGCACGGAAACGAACTACGGTGACCCCGTCGAGGCTGCGTCTGATTGGGCGCGGCAGGGCGCAGAGTGGATACACCTCGTGGACCTCGACGCGGCATTCGGCCGGGGTAACAATACCGGTGTGATCAAGAAGGTCATCCGTCAGGTCAAGGGTGTCAACATCGAGCTGTCCGGTGGTATCCGCGATGACGAGTCACTCGAAGCGGCACTGACCACGGGCGTCAAACGCATCAACCTGGGAACTGCGGCACTCGAAAACCCGGAGTGGGCGGCGAGCGTCATCGCGCAATACGGCGACGCCGTTGCCGTCGGCCTAGACGTGCGTGGTACGACCCTCGCCGCACGCGGCTGGACAAAAGACGGTGGAGACCTCTGGCAGGTGCTGGAACGTCTCGAAGAAGCCGGCTGCGCCCGCTACGTCGTAACCGACGTCACTAAGGACGGCACCCTGCAGGGTCCGAACATTGACCTGCTTCGCCAAGTGCTCGACCGCACCCGCAAACCCGTGATCGCCTCCGGAGGCATCTCCAGTCTCGATGACATTGAAGCCCTGCGCAGCCTGGTGCCGCTCGGGCTTGAAGGTGCGATCGTGGGCAAGGCGCTGTATGCGGGCGCATTCACCCTTGCCGAGGCATTGGATGTCGCGGGGGACTAATGGCGAAGGCGCGAAACCTCGGTTCCACCGGCGATTCAACGGGACGTTTGGGCGGTGACGCGCCGTCAGGTCAACCCGGCGATCACATCGAGTCGGCCAACACGGCCGACTCTGCCGGCCAGCCGTGGGCGGGTCGCGAGTTCGAGGCAAATCTCGATGCCGGCGATGACGGATCTGCACCCGCACCCCTTGCTGAGGCGCTCGCCCGCTTTCAGGCGCGAGAGGCCGGCGAAGAGAGCGTCATCGATGCCATTCGCGGCTCCCGCCTGCTCATCCCCCTGGTGACCAAACTCGGCGATGTCGCCCTAAACGAACGCGGCCAGACGATCGACAAAACCCAGGAGCTGTCGATCATCACGGTGGCCGGTCCGGACGGCCGCACCGTACTGCCTGCTTTCTCTTCAACCGCCGCCATGACGGTCTGGAACCCCCTCGCCCGGCCCGTTCCAGCGGATGCCGTGCGCGTCGCCCTGGCCGCCGCGCAGGAAAATACCGACCTCGTCGTGCTCGACCCGACCTCGCCCGGTGAATTCGTCATTCGACGTCCGGCCCTGTGGGCCATCGCCCAATCCTTGCCGTGGACACCGAGTTACGCCAATCACCACGTCGCCGACGCGTTCACGGCATCGATCGCAACCGAGCTTTCGGTCCTGACCGTTCAGCTCTCCGCCGGTGATCCGCTTGGCCATCTCATCGGCCCCGAGCTCGTGGTTCAACTGGAACTGGTCGACGGCCTCAGCCAGACTGACCTCGACGCAATCCTCACTCGTCTCGGCACTCGCTGGTCGGAAAGCGAGACCATCACGGCCGGCGTTGATTCGTTGAGCGTCAAGCTCGTCGCCTCGGCCTGATACCCGATATTGGCCGTGTTCAGTGGGCTGTCGGTGGGTCAGGCGACAATGACGGTATGACCGACGTTCTCGATCGATTCTCCCCGGCGGCCCGGGCATGGTTCACCGAGGCGTTTGCTGCGCCCACCGCAGCGCAGCTCGGTGCGTGGACTGCGATCGCGCAAGGGTCGCACGCCCTCGTCGTGGCCCCCACTGGATCGGGCAAGACCCTCGCCGCATTCCTCTGGGCCATCGACCGGCTGGCGCACGAGTCAGAACCGGTATCAGCCGAGCGCGGTACCCGTGGGCGCGGAACCCGTGTGCTTTATATCTCACCGCTCAAAGCCCTCGGCGTCGATGTTGAACGCAACCTCACCGCCCCGCTAGTGGGAATCAGCCGGGCCGCGCAACGCCTCGGACTTCAGCCGCCACAGGTCACGGTCGGTGTGCGTTCCGGAGACACTCCGAGCGCCGACCGCCGCAAATTGGTCACCTCGCCCCCCGACATCCTCATCACCACTCCGGAATCCTTGTTTCTGATGCTGACGTCGGCAGCTCGGGAATCGTTGAGAGATGTGCAGACGGTCATCATCGACGAGATACACGCGGTCGCGGCCAGTAAGCGCGGCGCCCACCTCGCCGTATCTCTCGAACGCCTCGACGCGCTCCTCGGCCACCCGGCCCAGCGCATCGGGCTGTCGGCCACCGTACGCCCGCAGAGCGAAGTGGCGCGCTTTCTCGGTGGCGCCGCGTCCGTTCAGATCGTCGCGCCGCCCACCCAGAAACGGTTCGACCTGCGAGTGGTCGTGCCGGTTGAGGACATGAGCGACCTCGGACCGGTACCGCAACGCGAAGGGGTCACATCGGCCGCTGCTCCGCAAACCGGGTCTATCTGGCCCCACGTTGAGGAGGCCATCGTTGACGAGGTGCTGGCGCACTCCTCGAGCATTGTGTTCGCGAATTCACGGAGACTTACTGAACGCCTGACCGCCCGGTTCAACGAAATCTATGCCGATCGCCTGGCCGGGGCGGAGGCATCCGCTCTGGTGCCCGTCTTGGCTGCCGAGGGCGAGATAGCCGAACACGGTGTGATGCGCCCGCCGGCCGAACTGATGGGGGCAAGCGGGCAGAGCGCAGGCGCCGCGCCGTTGCTCGCGCGGGCGCATCACGGGTCGGTCAGTAAGGAACAACGGGCGCTCATTGAAGACGACCTGAAATCGGGGCGGCTGCGCTGTGTCGTCGCGACCTCGAGCCTGGAACTCGGTATCGACATGGGTGCCGTCGACCTGGTCGTGCAGGTTGAATCGCCACCGTCGGTGTCGAGCGGGCTGCAGCGGCTCGGCCGCGCCGGGCACCAAGTGGGTGAGATTTCGCGCGGGGTGATCTACCCCAAGCATCGAGCCGACCTTATCCACGCGGCGGTTGCCGCCGAGCGCATGGTGGCCGGCGCCATCGAATCCCTGCGGGTACCAACCAACCCGCTCGACATTCTGGCGCAGCAGACTGTCGCAGCCTGCGCGCTCGAGCCCATCGACGTGGAGACCTGGTTTGACACGGTGCGGCGCAGCGCACCGTTTGCGACCCTGCCACGCTCGGCCTACGAGGCGACCCTCGACCTGCTCGCCGGGCGCTACCCGTCTGACCAGTTCGCCGAACTGCGCCCCCGCATTGTCTGGGATCGAGACGCCGGTACCCTGACCGGGCGGCCCGGAGCGCAACGCCTGGCCGTGACAAGCGGCGGCACCATCCCCGACCGCGGCCTGTTCGGCGTCTTCATGGTCGGTGGGGAACAGGTCACCGGCAAACGGGTCGGTGAACTCGACGAGGAGATGGTCTACGAGTCGCGTGTGAACGACGTCTTCGCCCTCGGCACCACGAGCTGGCGTATCCAGGAGATCACGCACGACCGGGTGCTCGTCGTCCCTGCTTTCGGCCAGCCAGGAAGGCTTCCGTTCTGGAAGGGTGATGGGCTCGGCCGCCCGTCCGAACTCGGCCAGGCCATCGGGGCGTTCGTGCGCGAGGTCGGGGCCCTGCCTCCCCTCGAAGCTCAGGCTCGCTGCGCGGTGGGCGGCCTCGACCAGCGCGCAATCAACAACCTGCTGGCCTTCCTCGCCGAGCAGCGCGCGGTCACCGGGCAGCTCCCAACCGACCGCACCCTCGTGGTCGAACGCTTTCGCGATGAACTGGGCGACTGGCGGGTTGTGCTGCACTCCCCGTTCGGCACTCCGGTGCACGCGCCGTGGGCGCTCGCCGTGGGCGCTCGGGTGCGCGAACGCTACGGAATCGACGGCTCCTGTGTTGCGAGTGACGACGGTATCGTCGTGCGCATCCCCGACACCGAAACCGAACCGCCCGGCAGTGAACTCTTCGTTTTCGACCCCGATGAGCTTGAGCAGATCGTCATCGACGAGGTCGGTGGCTCAGCCCTGTTCGCTTCCCGGTTTCGGGAGTGCGCTGCCCGGGCACTGCTGCTGCCCAGGTACAAACCCGGTGCCCGTTCGCCGCTGTGGCAACAAAGGCAGAAGGCCGCCCAACTGCTCGACGTGGCCCGCACCTTTCCCACCTTTCCGATCATTCTCGAGACCCTGCGTGAATGCCTTCAAGACGTGTACGATTTGCCGGCCCTCGCGGTGTTGTCCCGGCAGATCGCCTCCCGCGAATTGCGTCTGGTTGACACCGTGACCGAGACCGCCAGCCCGTTCGCGAGCACACTGCTGTTCGGCTACGTCGCCGCCTTCATGTACGAGGGCGACACCCCGCTCGCCGAGCGGCGCGCCACCGCCCTTGCCATCGATTCGAGCCTGCTCGCCGAACTGCTGGGGCGGGTCGAACTACGTGAGCTCCTCGACCCGAGTGTCATCGCCCAAACCGACCGAGAACTGCAACGGCTCGCGCCGGATTACCTGGCCAAGGGCATGGAAGGTGTCGCCGATCTGTTGCGCACCCTGGGCCCGCTCAGCACCACCGAGGTCTCCGAGCGGATGCTCAATCTCCCGCCGGAATCGCAGCCCGCGCAGGGCCCGCCCGGCCTCCTTCCCGCCGAGCAGGCCCTGCTGGGCCTGGTCGATCTGCGCCGCGCTGTGCGCGTGAGCATCGGAGGTGAGGAACGCTGGGCCGCGGTCGAAGACGCCAGCCGATTGCGCGATGCGCTCGGCGTTCCCCTGCCGATCGGGGTGTCCGCCGCGTTTACCGAATCCGTGGCTGATCCGCTCGGCGATCTAGTGAGCCGCTACGCACGCTCGCACGGGCCCTTCACCACCGGCGCTGTCGCCGACCGGTTTGGCCTCGGCACGGCCGTCGTGCAGATTGCCCTCGGACGCCTCGCCGACGCCCGGCGTATAGTGGCTGGCGAATTCCGGCCAAACGGTACCGGCTTGGAATGGTGCGACTCCGAGGTGCTGCGGCGCCTGCGCCGGCGCTCCCTTGCGGCGCTTCGGCACGAGGTGGAACCGGTGGACCAGCAGGCCATCGGACGGTTCCTGCCGGTCTGGCAGCACGTGGGAGGCAAGCTGCGCGGAATCGACGGCGTCGCATCCGTTGTGGAACAGCTCGAAGGGGCGCGCATTCCGGCGTCCGCCTGGGAGACGCTCATTTTGCCGGCCCGAGTGAGCGACTACCAACCGGGCATGCTCGACGAACTCACCAACGCGGGGGAGGTGCTCTGGGCGGGCGCGGGAACCCTCGCCGGCAACGATGGTTGGGTCAGTCTGCACCTGGCGGAAACGGCCCAGCTCACCCTGCCGCTCCCCATCGATGTGGAGACCACGCCGCTCCAGCAGGAGATCCTCGCGACTCTGGGCGGTGGCGGTGCATACTTCTTCCGGCAGCTGGCGGATGCCGTCGGCAGCCAGGACGACGCCGCACTGGTGCAGGCGTTGTGGGACCTGGTCTGGTCCGGTTTGATCAACAATGACACGTTCGCTCCGGTGCGGTCGCTGTTGGCCGGCGGGCATACGGCCCACCGGCAGAGCAGGGCCGCGCCGCGCGCCCGTCTGCATCGCGGGCGTTCGATGCCGCGGCCGAACCTGCCGAGTCGCAGTGGTCCGCCGACGGTGTCGGGTCGCTGGTCGATCCTTCCGGTGGCCGACGAGTCGCCGACGCGTCGCGCGCATGCCCTGGGGGAGACCCTGCTCGAGCGTTACGGTGTGGTGACGCGGGGAGCGGTGATGGCCGAAGGTGTTCTGGGCGGATTCTCCCTCGTTTACCGCACGCTCACCGGGTTTGAAGAGATGGCCCGCTGCCGCCGCGGCTATTTCATCGAAGGGCTCGGCGCCGCCCAGTTCGCTACCGGTGGCACGATCGACCGGCTGCGTACCTTCGCAGTGGGGCCGTCCGACTCGTCGGGCACGCGCAGGGCCGCACCGGCCAGTGCGATAGCCCTGGCCGCGACGGATCCGGCGAACGCCTATGGCGCCGCGCTGCCCTGGCCGACCCTGCCTGGTGACACCACCCACCGACCGGGCCGGAAGGCGGGTGCACTCGTCGTTCTTGTCGACGGTGCCCTCGTGCTGTACGTCGAGCGCGGCGGCAAAACGGTGGTGGCTTTTGAAACGGATGAGCAGGTGCTCGAGGCGGCCACCGTGAGTCTGGCCGCCCTGGTCACCAACGGTCGCGTGCAGAGGATCGCGGTGGAAACGGTCAACGGTGTGTTCGTGATCGGCACCGACGTGGGCGTGGCCCTGCGCTCAGCCGGGTTCACCGAGACTCCGAAAGGGCTGAGGCTGCGTGCCTGAGGGCGATACCGTCTATCGCACCGCGCGCACCCTCGACCAGGCCCTGCGCGGCAGCATCCTGACCGGCTGCGACATTCGGGTACCCGCTTTCGCCACCGTCGATCTGTCGGGGCAGACCGTGCACGAGGTGGTCAGTCGCGGCAAACACCTGCTGCACCGGGTCGGTGAGACGAGCATCCACTCGCACTTGAAGATGGAGGGGGCCTGGCACCTCTACCGGCCAAACACACGGTGGCAGCGGCCAGCCTTCCAGGCACGAATCGTGCTGCAGACGGCCGAGTGGGTCGCCGTCGGCTTCGAACTCGGCGTGCTGGAGCTTGTGCCGACCCGGGGGGAGTCCGAGGTGGTCGGCTACCTCGGACCCGACCTGCTCGATACCGGCTGGGGAGCGGGCGAGCGGGCGGAGGCCGCCAATCGCCTCGCCGCTCGGCCCGAACAACCGGTCATTCTGGCCCTCGCCGACCAGCGCAACCTGGCTGGGCTCGGCAACGTCTACGTCAACGAGCTCTGTTTTCTGCGCGGATTGCTGCCGAACCGGCCCATGGCCGACGTCACCGACGTGCCAGGGCTCGTGGGCCTGGCCCGGCGCCTGATCCTGGCCAACAAAGACCGCGACGAACGCACGACCACGGGCAACCTGCGCCGCGGAGCCCAAACCTGGGTCTACGGGCGAGGGGGGCAAGCGTGCCGTCGCTGCGGTACCCCTATCCGTCGTGGCACCCTGGGCCGAAGTGATGTCGAGCAGCGCAACACCTTCTGGTGCCCGCGCTGCCAGACCTGACTTGAGACGCCGCCGGGGAACGCAAAACGGATGCCGACGGTCGGTGACCAGCGGCATCCGTTCGTCGGAAGGAAGTTAGTTGACCGGGCCGGTGTACTTCTCACCGGGGCCCTCGCCGATCGCGTCGGGGATGGCGGACGCCTCGCGGAACGCGAGCTGCAGGGAGCGCAGGCCGTCGCGCAGGCTGCGGGCGTGCATGTCGGCAATGTCGGGAGCGGCGGCCGTGACCAGTCCGGCGAGGGCCGTGATGAGCTTGCGTGCTTCGTCCAGGTCGATCTGGGCCTCGGGATCTTCGGCGAGGCCGCACTTCACGGCGGCCGCGCTCATCAAGTGCACTGCGGCCGTGGTGATGATCTCCACAGCGGCCACATCGGCGATATCGCGTGTCGCCTGCGCTGCCTCCTGCTCAAGAACCGCCTCGTACTCCAGGCTCGCATCCTGCTCAAAACCTGTATCGTGCTCAAAACTTTGGCTCACTGCATTCCTCTGCTAGGCTGATCATTGGTTCCGGGACAATAGTCTCGGTACGAAAGTGGAGAATCTCCCACCCGCGCATACCGCTTCATCAAGGTTACCGGGTAGTTCGCACTCCGCCGTCGTTCCATCACCTCCCTTGGGGAAGATGACAGAGCGAGGGTAGACAGGGTGTCGTGTGAAGCAGGTCAACGAGAATGTTGGCTTGGAAAACGCGTGATTTTCCTCTCTTCGTCCCCAGTCGGCATCCGCTGGCTGGTTGTGATCACGAAGTTAACCAGGAGGAGAGACGCATCAGCGATCCCCGTACAAATGACCGTATACGCGTCCCCGAAGTTCGTCTCGTTGGTCCCAACGGCGAGCAGGTCGGGGTCGTGGCGATTGATGTTGCCCTGCGCCTGGCACAGGATGCCGACCTCGACCTCGTCGAAGTTGCACCCGAAGCCAAGCCGCCCGTGGCCAAGATCATGGACTACGGCAAGTTCAAGTACGAGGCTGCGCAGAAGGCCAAGGAGGCCAGGCGCAACCAGGCGAACACGATCCTCAAAGAGGTTCGGTTCCGTCTCAAGATTGATACGCACGACTACGAAACCAAGCGCAAACGCGCCGAAGGCTTCCTGAAGAGCGGTGACAAGGTCAAGGCCATGATTCTTTTTCGTGGCCGTGAACAGTCCCGGCCCGATCAGGGCGTACGACTGCTCCAAAAATTTGCCGAGGATGTCGCCGAGTACGGTTCCGTGGAATCTACTCCGATGATCGACGGTCGAAACATGGTCATGGTGATTGGCCCGTTGAAAAACAAGTCAGAAGCCAAGGCTGAGATTAACGCCCACAAGGCTGCCGAGAAGGCAGACAAGGTCGCCGATAAGGCAGACAAGGTTGCCGATAAGGCAGCGAAACAGGAGGAACCACATGCCTAAGATGAAGACCCACTCCGGAACCAAGAAGCGTTTCAAGGTCACCGGCAGCGGAAAGATCATGAAGCAGCAGGCCGGACTTCGACACAACCTCGAGGTCAAGAGCACGCAGCGCAAGTCCCGTTTGAACCAGGACCAGGTGCTGGCTAAGTCGGATCAGAAGACCATCAAGAAGCTTCTCGGTCTGTAATTTTTAGGTCAGTAAACAGGCCTCGTTAACGAATAAGGATTTGTAAAAAATGGCAAGAGTAAAGAGGGCCGTAAACGCCCACAAGAGTCGCCGCGTTATTCTCGAACGCGCCAAGGGCTACCGCGGTCAGCGTTCACGCCTGGTCACCAAGGCCAAGGAGCAGCTCACTCACTCCTTCACCTATAGCTACCGTGACCGTCGCGCACGCAAGGGCGACTTCCGTCGCCTGTGGATCCAGCGGATCAACGCTGCATCGCGCGCGAACGGCCTTACCTACAACCGTCTGATCCAGGGCCTCGGCCTGGCGGGCATCGAGGTTGACCGTCGTATCCTCGCCGACCTGGCCGTCAACGAGGCAGCGACGTTCGCCGCCCTCGTCGAGAGCGCCAAGGCAGCCCTTCCCGCCGACACCTCGGCACCGAAGGTCGCCGTCACGGCGTAAAGCGCTACCTGATCGATTCGTCACCGGTTGCCTCCTGGGCGTTATGTGGTGAAGTGGTCAAAATTTTCAGATGAAGGAGCGGGCGACGCGGTCGTCCGCTCCTTTTCTGTACCCAACGTTGTGCCTCTAAACTGGGGTACATGCTTGATAATCCACGTTCACCGCGCGTCCGTTCCGTCGCAAAACTTGCCAAGCGCGATGCGCGCCTCGAGTCCGGTCTTTTTCTGCTCGAAGGCCCGCAGGCCGTTTCCGAAGCCCTCACCTTTCGTCCAGAGCTTGTCGTGGAGCTGTTCGCTACGCCCACAGCCCTCGACCGCTACGCCGATCTGGCCCAGAAGGCCGTTGACGCCCAGGTCGAGGTGGAGTTCGTCTCCGAGGAGGTGCTCGAGGCCATGGCTGACACGGTCACCCCGCAGGGCTTCGTGGCCGTCTGCCACCAGTTCCCCACGTCGGTAAAAAAGATCTTCAACGCCGAACCCAAGCTCGTCGCGATTCTCGAAGAGGTACGCGACCCGGGCAACGCCGGCACCATCATTCGGGCAGCGGATGCCGCGGGCGCGGATGCCGTCATCCTCACCGGTCGCAGCGTCGACCTGTACAACCCCAAGGTCATCCGTTCCTCGACCGGCTCCATCTTTCACCTGCCCGTCGCGATCGCGGCTGATCTCTCCGACGTGCTCGATCGTGCCAAGGCCGCCGGGCTGCAGCTGTTCGCCGCCGACATCAAGGGCTCGGACTTGCTCACAGCCCGCAACGAGGGGCTGCTCGCGAAACCGACCGTGTGGGTTTTTGGTAATGAAGCTCGCGGCTTGACCGACGAAGACCTGGCCCGGGTCGACCGCAGTGTGAGCGTACCGATCTACGGCGAAGCCGAGTCGATGAACCTCGCAACCGCGGCATCCGTTTGCCTGTATGAGAGCGCGTTCGCCCAGCGCGCCTGACCTGCTGCCTAGCACAAATACACGATGCCCGGACTGTTACAAAAGCGTTGCTGTCCGGGCATTTGGCATGTCCAGACATGCGTTCTGTCCTAAGTTAGGGAGTATGGAGCCCACAGATTCGTCCCCGGCCACCTCGAACATCACCGTTCGTCGGGGCGAACCGCTAGTCGTCGTAAAAGACATCAACAAGCACTACGGAGAACTGCACGTTCTCAAGAACATCAACGCCGTGGTCAACCGCGGCGAGGTGGTCGTGGTCATCGGACCGAGCGGGTCGGGCAAATCCACCCTGTGCCGCGCGATCAACCGCCTCGAAACCATCGATGACGGTGTCATCACCATTGACGGTGTGAAGCTTCCGGAAGAGGGCAAAGCACTGGCCCGTCTGCGCGCTGACGTCGGAATGGTCTTTCAGGCGTTCAACCTGTTCGCGCATAAGACCGTGCTCGACAACGTCACTCTCGGCCCAATCAAGGTGCGTGGCCTGTCGAAAGCTGACGCCGAGAAGAAGGCCATGGCTCTGCTCGAGCGAGTTGGCGTGGCCAACCAAGCTGGCAAAATGCCGTCCCAGCTCTCGGGTGGCCAGCAGCAGCGCGTCGCCATCGCGCGCGCCCTCGCCATGGAGCCGAAACTGATCCTGCTCGACGAACCGACCAGCGCCCTCGACCCCGAGATGATCAACGAGGTGCTTGAGGTCATGGTCGACCTCGCCAACGAGGGTATGACGATGATCGTCGTCACCCACGAGATGGGCTTCGCCCGCAAAGCTGCGGACCGCGTCATCTTCATGGCCGAGGGCGAAATCGTGGAAGAGTCTTCACCCGAGGAGTTCTTCACGAATCCGCAGAGCGCGCGCGCGCAGGACTTTCTGTCCAAAATTCTCGACCACTAACCCGTCGCACGCCTACTCGCGCGGCGTCACCGACTACAGGGTCGGCACAATTTATCCTGACAACTCCCTTCCCAACCAGAAAAGGAATCACAATGCGTAAGAAACTCAGTCTCCTGGCCACAGCAGCCACGGCGGCACTGCTTCTGGCCGGATGCGCCGGCGGAGATACCACAGACACGGGATCGTCCGACGCCCCAGCGGCGGGCGCCTTCGAGGTCGCCAGCGAAGTGTCCCTGACCGGCAGCCCCACGTACGAAGCCATGAAGTCGGCTGACAAGGTCGTCATCGGTGTCAAGGAAGACCAGCCGGGCCTCGGGTTCCTCGACGCCACAACCGGGGAACGAACCGGATTCGACATCGAAATCGCCGAATGGGTTGCCGCCTCGCTCGGATTCTCCCAGGACAAGATCGAGTACAAGGCCATTCCGAGCGCGAACCGCGAGTCCGCCATCGTCAATGGTGACATCGACTACTACGTCGGAACCTACTCGATCACCGACAAGCGTAAGGACCAGATCGACTTCGCCGGACCGTACTTCATCACCGGCCAGGGCCTCCTGGTCGCCGCTGACAACGATACGATCAAGAGCGAAGACGACCTCGCCGGCAAGACCGTCTGTTCTGCTACCGGCTCAACGCCGCTGCAGAACATCACGGCCAACTTCCCTGACACCGAGACGAATTCCTTCGACACCTACTCGCAGTGTGTCGAAGCTCTCAAGGACGGCCAGACCGACGCGGTCACGACCGACCAGGCCATCCTGATCGGCTACGCATCGCAGGACCCCGACAACCTCAAGGTCGTCGGCGAGCCGTTCTCGGTCGAGAACTATGGCGTAGGCCTGCCGAAGGGTGACGACGCCCTTCGCGCCTTCATCAACGACATGTTCACCAATGGCAACGACAGCTGGCAGGCCATCTATGACGAGACCCTGGGCCTCTCGGGCACGGTGGTCGAGCAGCCCGCGGTTGACGCGTACTAAGCACCACGATCAAGGGGTCGGTGGCGGCACGCTGTTGCCACCGACCCGTATCGACTTGTCATATCAAGAATGAAAGGAGAGGTTCGGCCCATGGACACACTGCTCAATAACCTCGACGTCTTCGTCGACGGGTTCACTTTGACGCTGCAGGTGTTCCTCTGGGCCGCCCTCTTCGCCCTGATTCTCGGAACCATCGTCGGCGCCATGCGCGTTTCTCCCGTCGCCCCCATGCGCTGGGTCGGCACCGGCTATGTCAACCTCGTGCGCAACACCCCGCTGACCCTGCTCATGTTCTTCTTCGCTTTCGGGTACCCCAAGCTTGATCTCCCCAACGTCAGCTACACCACGTTAGCGATCTTCGCGTTGGGACTCTATACCGCCACCTACGTCGCCGAGACGCTCCGCGCCGGTATCAACACGGTTCCGCTCGGTCAGGCGGAAGCTGCCCGTGCGATCGGGCTCACCTTCGGCCAAAGCATGTCGCACATTTTGATGCCGCAGGCGTTTCGCGCCGTGATTCCGCCCATGATGAGTGTGTTCATAGCGCTGCTCAAGAACACCACGGTTGCCGCGGGTTTCTCCGTCGCCGAGGCCGGGTACATTCGTGCGAGCCTGTCCGAGCGCGGTGAACCCGCCATCGTCGTTCTGCTCTGGGTAGCCTTGTTCTTCATCCTGCTCGTGGCCGTTCTATCCTTTGTTCAGCGAATGCTGGAGAACCGTTTGAAGGTGTTGCGATGAGTAACGTGTTGTTTGATACTCCCGGCCCCCGCGCTCGCGTGCGCCACCGTTACATCGGTGCGGTCACCCTGCTCGTCGTGCTCGCCATCTTTGGTTTCATTCTGTATCGCTTCATTGCAACGGACCAGTTCACTGCACAAAAATGGGACATCTTCACCGTTCCATATGCGCAGGGCAAGATCGTCGAAGCCACACTCGCCACGCTGAGCGCATTCGGCCTCGCCGCGGTGCTCAGTCTCACACTCGGGCTGCTGCTCATGGTCGGCCGGGTCTCGAAGCATAAATGGATCAGTGCGCCAACCTACATTTTCGTTGAGTTGTTCCGCGCTGTTCCGCTGCTGATCCTGATCATGATCATGTACTACGGCCTTCCGCCGCTCGGCTACACCTTTGTCACCCCCTTCATTGCCGTCGTAACCGGGCTCACGCTGTACAACGGTTCCGTGCTGTCTGAAGTGTTTCGCGCCGGCATCGAATCGCTGCCGAAGGGGCAGGCCGAGGCTGCCTACGCGATTGGAATGACCAAGACTCAGGTCATGCGCATGATCCTGCTGCCGCAGGCTCTGCGTGCCATGGCTCCGGTGATCGTGTCGCAGCTCGTCGTCGTGCTCAAGGACACTGCCCTAGGATTCATCGTCACCTTCCAGGAGCTGTTGTATCTGGCTAAGTCCTACGGCACACAGGTGCAGCTCGGGTCACCGATCATCCCCTCGACCATCGTCGTCGCGGCTATCTACATCTCGCTCTGCCTGCTGTTGGCGGGCCTCGCAAAGTTCATCGAGGTGCGCACCAAGCGTGGCCCCGCCAAGAACATCAGGGCGCAGCAACTGGTCAACGAAGCCGCATAGGCAAGCGGATGCCCGTTCCGGCCCACGGGGCCGTGCCGGGCGGGCCGGTCCGTTGCACGCACTAAACTTGGGCCTTGTGTCTGTTCCCAGCGTTCCCCCAGAGCCCACCATGTCAGCCGAACCAGCAGAGCCGTTGATCTCGGAAGCCGCCGTCAACATCGCGGTTGACGCCGGACTGGCGGCCATTGCCGCCGCCGACACCACCGCCGCCCTCAAGCTCGTGCGCAGCGAGCATGCGGGGGAGTCTTCACCGCTGTCGAAGCTGAACGCCCTGATGCGCAGTGTGCCCGGCAACCAGAAGGCTGCAGTAGGCAAGCTCGTGGGCCAGGCCCGCGGCACCGTCACCAAGGCGTTGACCGCCCGAGAAGACGACATCGGTAGCGCTGAAGCCGCCGCCCGCCTGCTTGCCGAAACGGTGGACGTCACCGCCGCAGCGTCGACCTGGAAGGCCGGGGCGCGGCATCCGATCTCGCTGCTCAGTGAACGAGCCGCCGACGTCTTCGTCGCGATGGGCTGGGAAGTGGCGGAAGGGCCAGAGCTCGAGAGCGAATGGTTCAACTTCGACGGGCTGAACTTCGACGAGGACCACCCCGCCCGCGCTATGCAGGACACGTTCTTTGTCGAACCGACGGATGCCCACCTCGTCTTGCGCACGCAGACCTCACCCGTGCAGCTGCGCGCGTTGCTCTCGCGCGAGCTGCCGGTGTACGTGGTTGCGCCCGGACGGGTGTTTCGTACCGACGAACTCGATGCCACGCACACGCCCGTGTTCCACCAGATCGAGGGCATTGCCATCGACAAGGGCCTCACCATGGCCAACCTGCGCGGCACGCTGGACCACTTCGTGCAGGCCCTGTTTGGTCCAGAAGCAAAGGTGCGTCTGCGCCCTAATTACTTTCCGTTCACCGAACCCAGTGCGGAGCTCGATATCTGGCACCCCACCTTCAAGGACGGTGCACGCTGGATCGAGTGGGGCGGCTGTGGCATGGTGCATGCCAACGTGCTGCGCGCCGCCGGAATCGATCCCGAGGTGTACTCCGGATTCGCGTTCGGTGTGGGCGTGGAACGAGCAGTGATGTTTAGAAATGACGTAAAGGACATGCACGACATGGTCGAGGGCGATATTCGGTTCAGCCAGCAGTATGGGATGACGGTCTAATGCGGGTTCCACTTTCCTGGCTCGGCGAATTCGTCGACCTTGCCCCCGGCACCACGCCGGAAGACGTGCATGCTGCCCTGGTGAGCGTCGGCCTCGAAGAGGAAGACATACACCGCTTCCAAGTGTCCGGCCCGATCGTGGTTGGTGAGGTGCTCGAATTCGTCGGCGAAGAGCAAAGCAACGGCAAGACGATCAACTGGTGCCAGGTGCGGGTTGCGCCGGGCGACGAGCTCGCCGCTGACGGCGGTCCCGCCATCCACGGCATCATCTGTGGCGCCCACAACTTCGCCGTTGGCGACAAGGTCGTCGTGACCCTGCCCGGCGCTTCGCTGCCGGGCCCCTTTCCGATCGCGGCCCGCAAGACCTACGGTCACGTCTCCGATGGCATGATCGCCTCCGCGCGTGAACTCGGCCTCGGCGACGAGCACGACGGAATTCTGTTGCTGGCTTCGCTCGGCATCGACGCCCCGGTCGGAACGGATGCGATTCCCCTGCTCGGCCTCGACGACAGTGCCGTCGAGATCAATGTCACCCCGGATCGCGGCTACGCCTTCTCCGTTCGCGGCGTTGCCCGCGAATACTCGCACGCGACCGGTGTGCCGTTCCGGGACCCCGCGCTGGCACTGACCGTCGTGGCCCCGGTCACCCGGTTCCCGGTGACGATCGACGACCAGGCGCCGATCCGGGACCGGATCGGAGCAAGCGTGTTCATCACCCGCGTTGTGCGCGGCGTCGATCCGACCCGGCCCACCCCGGCCTGGATGATCGCGCGCCTGGGGCTGGTGGGTATCCGCTCGATCTCGCTCGTTGTCGACGTGACCAACTACGTGATGTTCGAGCTCGGCCAGCCGTTGCACGGCTACGACCTCGACAAGCTGGCCGGCGGCATTATCGTGCGGCGTGCGACGACCGGGGAGAAGTTCACCACGCTCGATGCGGTCACCCGCACGCTCAACGTCGAAGATTTGCTGATCACCGATGAATCCGGGCCCATCGGCCTGGCTGGCGTGATGGGCGGGGCGAGCACCGAGATCAGCGCGCAGACCGTCAACGTGCTCGTCGAGGCCGCCAACTTCGACCCGGTGTCGATCGCGCGCTCGGCCCGTCGCCACAAGCTGCCGAGCGAGGCGAGCAAGCGTTTTGAACGCGGTGTCGACCCGCGCGTGGCCGCTGTCGCTGCGGCCCGCGTCGTGCAGCTGCTCGTGGACCTCGCGGGGGGAGTCGCCGACGATCTCGGTTCGGTCTACGACGAGGCTCCAGTGCCACAGCCGATTCTGCTGCCGACCGGGTTCGTGTCGGGCCTGATCGGCCTCGCCTATACCGGCGACGAAGTGCGCGATGCCCTGGTCGACGTCGGTGCTTCGCTGGCCGAAATTGACGGCGACCTGCAGGTCACCCCGCCGAGCTGGCGCCCCGACCTCACCGATAAATGGACCCTCGCCGAGGAGGTCGCCCGCATTGTCGGCTATGACCGTATCCCCTCGGTGTTGCCCGTCGCACCGTCCGGCCGTGGCCTGACGCTCACCCAGACCCTGCGACGCACGGTTGCGCAGACACTCGCGGCCACCGGTCACTTCGAGGTGCTGACCTACCCGTTCGTCTCCGAGCGCGCGAACAATCTGTTCGGCGTGGCCGTTTCACCCGCTCCAGTGTCTGCTGGCGCAGTGGATGCTGGCGCGAGCACGGTGGATGTGGCATCCGCTCTGTCGATCTCGGTGCCGCTTCCTGTGCCGCAGATAAAGGTTGCTAACCCGCTCGACGGCGAGGCGCCGTTCCTGCGCACCTCGATGCTGCCCGGCCTGTTGCAGATCGCGCAGCGCAACCGCTCACGCGGACTGGTCGATGTGGCCATCTACGAGCAGGGACTGGTCTTTCGGCCCGAGGCCGGGGTGAGATACGGCACGGCCGCGCTTCCGGCCGGCGCTCGGCGTCCCAGCGCCGAGGCGGAGGCGCACCTGAACGCGGGAATTGTGCCGCAGCCGCTCCTGGTCGGGATCGTTCTCGTCGGCAATGACGTTCGGCACCAACCCGAACAGCCCGCCGTTGCCGCGGGCTGGCGATCTGCGCTGGCCGCTGCGCAGCAGGTGGCGTTGGCCACCGGCGTGCGCATCGAGGTACGGCAGGGCCAGCACCCGGCGATGCACCCGGGTCGCACCGCCGAACTGTTCGTCACGTTGCCGGCCGCGTCCGTGCAGGACGGGACCGGTTCGGCTTCGACCGTGTCGGTGGGATTCGCCGGAGAACTACTTCCCACTGTTGCCGACGACTATGACCTTCCCGCTGTCGTGGCCGTTGCCGAGATCAACCTCGGGCTCGTCTTCGCGCAGGCCGGCGGTGATTTGACGGTCACGCCGATCCGCACGATGCCCGCCGCGACGCAGGACCTCTCCCTTGTCGTCTCGGTTTCGGTGCCGGCTGCCGCCCTCCGCGCGGTCGTTGCCGAGGGGGCCGGCGACCTGCTCGAGACCATCGATCTGGTCGACGACTATCGCGGTGCCGGAGTCATGCCAGGCCAGAAGTCGCTCACCTTCGCACTGCGTTTTCGCGGCGAGGAACGCACACTGACCGCCGCCGAGGCCAGTGCCGCCCGCCTGTCCGGGGTTGCCCTCGCTGGGGATCGCTTTGGGGCGACCCTGCGCGAGTAGCCGCGCCGCGTGTGGCGGCACGTGTTTGGGAGGTTCGCACTGGTTTGAACACGTGCGGGCTTCTCAAACGCGTGCCGCGCCCGTGACCAGGACGGTTGGGACGGTCGGGACCACTGGACGCCGCGACTTGCTGTCTCGGCGCCGGCCCGCGGCATCCGCGTGTGGCGGCACGTGTTTGGGAAGCTGGCACTGGTTTGAACACGTGCGGGCTTCTCAAACGCGTGCCGCGAAGCCGCATTCAGGCGCCCCCGAGTCAGCTGCGGCCCCTCGTTGGTGCTCGTGGCACGCCCTTGTCCATGAGGAATCGGTAGAACGCGTGCGGTGAAAGTGCGAGCTTCCAGCCCCAACGGTCGAAGCTGCTGACCAGCGGACGCAAGAGGCTCTCGCGGTCCTTCTCGTCCACCACGACCTGAACTGCGTCACGACCGTCCATAACGGCCGCACGGGTGTACTTGATATGGCCATCGAACTCGCCAATCTTGCGCACCCCGCGCCAGAAGTAGTCCACGTAGTAGGTGCATCCGCCTACGTCGAAACGCACTTGAAGTTCGGGAATTTCAAAGCCCAATTCCTCGAATCGCACCCGCCCGAGCGACTCCCCGGGGTTGGCCGAGAGGCCGTTCGCGAACGTGATGGCGCGCGCGGCTGCCTGGTGCCCATTTCGCGGATGCGCCGAATCCAGCTCGGTCAGGAGCGAACCCTGGGTGATCCGTGGGGCGCCGACGATCCCGGCGTCTCTTTCTGCCGATACGCGCGCGGCCTCGTGATGAAGAACGTGGTCGATCATCGTGACCGAGACGAGAAAACTTGACCAGGCCGCCATATCGACGACGGTTCGCGAGAGGCTCGTCACCCTGACACCGTCGATGACCAGTGCGCCGGGGTCGACCGGCCCGCGGTGTGTCGTGAACAGCTTCGAACTGCTGCCCCCGGCGGCACCAGGATCGACGGCGTGCACTGCTCGCGGCCACGGGCCGATCATCGGCAGACCATGCAGCGCTGCGGCGGACTGATGCGAATAGATCCAATCTCGCTCCGCTCGGGCAGCTGTAGCCCGCACGACGAGCCGGTACCGCCCATCGGCACCCATCTGCTGCCACTGCGGCCCAACGTGTACCAGCCACGACTCACGCGCACGAGCTCGCCACATTTGAGGAGCGAATCCACGGTGTGGGAGTTCATGCCCGAGGCACGCAGCGCCTCGGCCGGGATCAAACCGTTGTAGAGGGCATCACAGGTCTCGAAGACTTCTCGCATGCGGTCACTGTGCTGCGGGACGCGACGTCCAAGTCGGTGTGGGGGCGATGTGTGGACGGCTGGCGCCAGTCTGGGCTGTGGAGGAGCAGCATCCGTTCTGTCGCGGCACGTGCTTGAGAGATTGGCACTGGTTTGAACACGTGCCACCTTCTCAAACGCGTGCCGCGAACGAGGTCCGCGACATTAGCGGATGCCCGCCGCACGCATGATGCCCCGCGCGAGCGCGGAAACGGTGCCGCCGGGGCCGCGCTAGGTTTAACATATGGTTTTTTCGGTGGCAGTGGCGGGCGCGAGCGGATATGCGGGCGGCGAACTGCTGCGGCTGCTTGCCGGTCACCCCGAATTCGAGGTGCGCACCGTCACCGCGCACAGTAACGCCGGGCAGCGCCTGGTCGATGTGCAACCATCCCTGCGTTCCCTCGCCCACCTGACCCTCGTCGACACGACCCCCGAGAATCTCAGCGGCCACGACGTGGTCTTCGTGGCCCTGCCACACGGAAAATCCGGCGAGCTGACGGCGCACCTGCCCGCCGAGACCCTCGTGGTGGACTGCGGCGCCGATCACCGCCTCGAAAAACCCGACGACTGGGCAGCGTTCTACGGCGGCGACTACTTCGGCGCCTGGACCTATGGGGTGCCCGAACTGATCACGCCCAACGGCAAACAGCGTGACAAAATCGCCGGCGCGCGCCGAATCGCAGCGCCCGGCTGTAACGCCAGCACGGTTGCGCTTGCCCTAGCCCCCGGCATCCACGCCGGCGTGATCGAAGCGCAAGACCTCGTCGCCGTACTCGCGGTCGGCCCGAGCGGTGCCGGCAAGAGTCTCAAGCTGCCGAATCTCGCTGCCGAAATCCTCGGCTCGGCCAATCCCTACGCTATCGGCGGCACGCACCGGCACATTCCCGAGATCGTGCAGTCGCTGCGCTGGGCCGGAAGCGCCACCGACGCCACCATCTCGTTCACGCCGGTGATCGTACCCATGTCGCGCGGCATCCTCGCGACGGCGACCGCCCGGCTGGTACCCGGAACGAGCGCCGCCGCCGTGCGGGCCGCCTGGGAGAGCGCCTACGCCGACGAACCATTTGTGCACCTGCTCCCCGAGGGACATTTTCCGCGCACGGCCGATGTACTCGGCGCCAACACGGCGTTGATCGGACTGGCCGTCGACGAAGCAGCCGGCCGCGTTGTCACCATCACGGCCATCGACAATCTGGTCAAGGGCACCGCCGGCGCCGCCATCCAATCCGCCAACATTGCCCTCGGTCTGACTGAAACGCTCGGTCTGACCATGAATGGAGTTGCTCCGTGAGTGTCACCCTTCCCGCCGGTTTCGCTGCTGCCGGCGTCACCGCCGGCCTGAAAAAGTCCGGCGGGCTCGATCTCGCCCTCGTGCACAACCTCGGTCCGCTGCAGAACGCCGCGACGGTGTTCACCAGCAACCGCTGCCAGGCCAACCCCGTCATCTGGAGCACCCAGGTCATGAGTGACGGCCGGGTCAGCGCAATCGTGCTCAACTCGGGCGGCGCCAACTGCTATACCGGCAGTATGGGCTTTCAGACCACGCATGCCACCGCTGAAGCCGTTGCGACCCGCCTCGACATCTCCTCCGGCGACGTTTTGGTCTGTTCCACCGGCCTGATCGGTGAACAGCTCAACTTCGACCGCGTCACCGCCGGCGTCTGGGACGCCACACTTTACATCAAAACGGATGCCGCAACGACGCCCGCAGCCGGCCTTCTGGCCGCGCAGGCGATCATGACCACCGACACCCGACCGAAGCAGGCCGCGCACACCTCTGCTGCCGGTTGGAGCATTGGCGCCATGGCCAAGGGAGCAGGCATGCTGGCTCCGGGGCTTGCCACGATGCTCGTGGTCATCACCACCGACGCTGTGCTCGACTCGGCCGACCTCGACACGGCGCTTCGCGCCGCCACCCGGGTCACCTTCGACCGCCTCGACTCCGACGGCTGCATGTCGACCAACGACACCGTGAGCCTGCTCTGCTCAGGGGCCAGCGGCGTCGCCGCCGACCAGAACGAATTCAACGCCGCCCTCGTCGAGATCTGCCGCGACCTGGTCTTGCAGTTGCAGAGTGACGCGGAGGGTGCCGCGCACGACGTGGCGATCACCGTCACCAACGCGGTCTCCGACGACGAGGCCGTGACCGTGGCCCGTGCTGTTGCGCGCAGCAACCTGTTCAAGTCGGCCATCTTCGGCAACGACCCGAACTGGGGACGGGTGCTTGCCGCCGTCGGAACGGTTCCGGTGGAGCACGCCGCCTTCGACCCCTACGGCATCGACGTCGCCATCAACGGGGTACAGGTGTGTACTGCGGGCGAGCCCGACCAGCCGCGCGAGCTCGTCGACCTGTCGGGCCGCGGCGTGACTGTGCTGATCGACCTGCATGCCGGCAGCGAAACGGCCACCCTATGGACCAACGACCTCACCCACGACTACGTCGAAGAGAACAGCGCGTACTCGAGCTGATCATGACCGAAACACCGAGAACTAACGCCGACGAGAGCAGCCAGGCCGAAGCATCCGTTAAAGCGGCGACGCTGATCGAAGCGTTGCCGTGGCTTAAACGCTTTCACGACCAGATCATTGTCGTGAAGTTCGGCGGCAACGCCATGGTGAGCGAGGAGCTGCAACGCTCGTTCGCCGAAGATATGGTCTACCTGCGGTACGCGGGCATTCGTCCGGTTGTCGTGCACGGCGGCGGCCCGCAGATATCGGCCATGCTGGCGCGCCTCGGTATCGAGAGCGAGTTTCGCGGCGGCTACCGGGTGACCACGCCCGAAGCGATGGACGTGGTGCGCATGGTGCTCACCGGCCAGATCAACCGCGACCTGGTCAGTCACATCAACCAGCACGGCCCCCTCGCCGCCGGACTCTCCGGGGAAGATGCCGGCCTGTTCCGCGGACGACGGCGCGGCGTGGTCATCGACGGTGAAGAGGTCGATCTCGGGCTTGTCGGCAACGTCATCGGCGTCGACCCCGAAGCGGTGCTCGCCCAGCTCGCGGCCGGCCGCATACCGGTGGTCTCGTCGATCGCTCCCGATACGGATGTTCCGGGCCAGTCCCTCAACGTCAACGCCGACGCTGCTGCTGCCGCGCTCGCGATCGCGCTGGGCGCGGCCAAGCTCGTGATTCTCACCGACGTCGCCGGACTCTATCGCGACTGGCCGAACCGGGATTCGCTCGTGTCGATCATCGATGTGCTCGAATTGCGCGGTCTGCTGCCGGAACTGGAATCGGGCATGATTCCCAAAATGACGGCCTGCCTCGACGCGGTCGAAGGCGGCGTCGCCAAGGCCGCGATCATCGACGGACGGGTGCCGCACTCGATCCTGCTCGAAATTTTCACTGGAAGCGGCATCGGCACGGAGGTAGTACCGGCATGACTGAAGATTCCTGGCAGGATCGGTTCGCCGATTCGATGATGCGCACGTTCAGTCCGCCGCTGGCCATGCTCGTGCGCGGTGAGGGCTGCTACGTCTGGGACGAGAAGGGCACGAAGTATCTCGACTTTCTCGCCGGCATCGCCGTGAATTCGCTCGGTCACGCGCATCCCGAGGTCGTTGCTGCCGTGACCAAGCAGATCGGTACGATCAGCCACGTCTCCAACTATTTCGCCACGCCGCCGCAGATTGAACTGGCCGAACGCCTCAAGCGTCTCACGGGCGCCGGGGACACGGGCCGCGTGTACTTCTGCAACTCCGGCGCGGAGGCCAACGAGGCGGCGTTCAAACTGGCCAGGCTCAACAACAAAGGACATCGCAGCCGCATCATCTCACTGCACGACTCCTTTCACGGTCGTACCATGGGCGCGCTCGCCCTCTCGGGTAAGCCGCACATGCGCGAGGCCTTTGAACCCGTGCCCGGCGGTGTCGAACACATCGACAGTACGGTCAAAGCCCTCGAGGCGACCATCGACAACACCGTCGCCGCCCTGTTCCTCGAACCGGTCAAGGGCGAGGCGGGCGTCATCGACTTGCCGGAGGGGTTCCTGAAGCGTGCCCGTGAGCTGTGCACCGAGCACGGCGTGCTGCTCATCCTCGACGAGATCCAGACCGGGATCGCCCGTACCGGCGCCTGGTTCGCCTACAACCATGCTGACATTCTTCCGGATGCCGTCACCATCGCCAAGGGGATGGGCGGCGGCATTCCCATTGGCGCGCTCGTCACCTTTGGCTGGGCCTCCGAGCTGTTCCGTCGCGGCCAGCACGGCTCGACGTTCGCCGGGAACCCGCTCGTGACCGCGACCGCGAACGCCGTGCTCGGTGTGATCGAACGTGACAATCTGGCCGCCAACGCCGCCCGCCGCGGCCAGCAGCTGCGCGAGATCATTCTCGGCTTTAACTCGCCACTGATCGACGAGGTACGCGGGCGAGGACTGTTGCTCGGCATTGGCCTGACCGAGCCGGTTGCTTTGAAGCTCGGCGCCTCTGCTCTCGCCCAGGGGCTCATCATCAATGCCGCCAACGAGACCAGCATTCGCGTCGCCCCACCGCTGATCGTCGGGGATACCGAACTCGCTGACTTCACGGAGCGGTTCGGGCGTGCACTGGCCAGCCTCTAGGCTGGACGAATCCCACTTTGCGCGGGTTGCGACCGGTGCGGGACTATTCACCTTGGGAGCAGCATCCGCTCACCTATTGCTCGACAACCGAAAGTGACACCGTGACCCGCCATTTCCTGCGCGACGACGACATCTCCCCGGCCGAACAGGCCGAGATTCTCGATCTGGCCCTGGAGCTGAAGCGAGACCGATTTGCGGTGCGCCCGCTCGCCGGCCCGCAGACCGTCGCGGTTATTTTCGATAAGTCCTCCACGCGCACCCGGGTGTCCTTCGCGGTCGGTATCGCCGACCTCGGCGGTAGCCCCCTCATTATCAGCACCGCGAACAGCCAGCTCGGTGGCAAAGAGACCGCCTCCGACACGGCCCGCGTGCTCGAACGCCAGGTCGCCGCGATCGTCTGGCGCACCTACGGCCAGGCTGGACTCGAAGAAATGGCGCTCGGCACGACCGTGCCCGTCATCAACGCGCTCAGCGACGACTTTCACCCCTGCCAGCTGCTCGCCGACCTGCTCACCATCCGCGAACACCGTGGCGACCTCGTCGGCCAGACTCTTGCTTTTCTCGGCGACGGCGCCTGCAACATGGGCCAGTCCTACCTCCTGGCGGGCGCGACTGCCGGCATGCACGTGCGCATCGCGTCTCCGGCCGGGTATACCCCGAACGACCAGGTTGTAGCGGATGCGACGGCCATCGCCGCCCGCACCGGTGGCTCGGTCGCGCTGTTCACCGACCCACGCGAAGCCGTCACCGGCGTCGACGTGGTCATCACCGACACCTGGGTCTCGATGGGTAAGGAAGACGAGAAGGCCACCAGACTCGGGGACCTCGGTCAGTATCGGGTCGATGCCGCTCTGATGGGCCTGGCCAAGCCGGGCGCGCACTTCATGCACTGCCTGCCGGCCGACCGCGGCTACGAGGTGACCGCTGACGTCATTGACGGGCCGCAGAGCATTATCTGGGACGAGGCCGAGAACCGCCTGCACGCCCAGAAGGCGCTGCTGGTCTGGCTGCTCGCGCAGAACGCGGCCTGACCGTCCCAGCCGCAGGCATCCGCGAACGTCTTCGACCGGGCCCGGGCCCGGAAACTGGGCCCACGATAGATCATGGGCCTGCTTTCCGGGCCCGGGCCCGGAAAGAGTGAGGGAACCGGCCGGACGAACGGGGGCGCGGGCCCCAGCACGTAAACTTTAGACAGATCAAGATTTAGGGAGAACCATGGCGGAACGCGTTGTACTCGCATACTCGGGCGGACTGGATACCTCGGTCGGCATCGGCTGGCTCAAGGATGCTACCGGCAAAGAGGTCGTAGCCCTCGCCGTCGACGTCGGACAGGAGGGCGAAGACATGGACGTGATCCGTCAGCGGGCCCTCGACTGCGGCGCCGTCGAATCCATCGTCATCGACGCCAAGGACGAGTTCGCCAACGACTACATCGTGCCGACGCTCAAGGCGAACGCCCTGTATCAGAAGCGTTACCCGCTCGTTTCGGCCATCAGCCGTCCGCTGATCGCCAAGTACCTCGCCTCGACCGCAAAGGAACTCGGCGCCGACAGCGTCGCCCACGGATGCACCGGCAAGGGCAACGACCAGGTTCGGTTCGAAGCGGCCGTCGCCGCCCTTGCTCCCGAGCTGACCTCGCTCGCCCCGGTGCGCGACTTCGAACTGACCCGTGACAAGGCCATCGAGTATGCAGCAAAGCACGACCTGCCCATAGCGCAGTCGAAGAAGAGCCCGTATTCCATCGACCAGAACGTCTGGGGTCGCGCCGTTGAAACCGGCTTCCTCGAAGACCCGTGGAACGCGCCGATCGAAGACCTCTACACCTACACGCAGGACCCGTCGGTCACCCGCGCCCCCACCGAGGTTGTCATCTCGTTCGAGCAGGGAGTGCCCGTCGCCATCGACGGCAAGAAGGTCTCCCCGTTGCAAATGATTCAGCTGATGAATCGCCTCGCCGGCGATCAGGGTGTTGGCCGCGTCGACATCGTCGAGGACCGTCTGGTCGGAATCAAGAGCCGCGAGATCTACGAAGCTCCGGCCGGTATCGCCTTGATCGCCGCTCACGAGGAGCTTGAAAACATGACCCTGGAGCGCGACGTTGCCCGCTACAAGCGCGGCGTCGAGAGCAAGTGGGCCGAGCTCGTCTACGACGGCCTGTGGTTCTCCGGTTTGAAAAAGAGCCTCGACGTGTTCATCGAAGACACGCAAAAGTACGTGACGGGCGATATCCGCTTGAAAATGCACGCCGGCAGCGCCGTCGTGACGGGGCGCTCAAGCACGACCAGCCTGTACGACTTCAACCTCGCCACCTACGACACCGGCGACTCCTTCGACCAGACCATGGCCAAGGGTTTCATCGAACTGTGGTCGCTGCCGAGCAAGGTGGCCGCACGACGCGACGCCGCCGCAAAGTAGGACACCGAAGTGTCGAGTGAGAAGAACGCGAACCGCGCCGGCAAGGCCGGCGCCCTCTGGGGCGGCCGTTTTGCCGGGGGACCGTCGCTGGAACTGGCGCGGCTGAGCAAGTCGACCCAGTTCGACTGGATGCTGGCCGAATACGACCTGCAGGGCAGCCGCGCGCATGCCCGGGCCCTGGCCGCCGCCGGGTATCTCACCGACACCGAATTGACCCAGATGGTCGGCGCGCTCGAAGAACTCGAGCGCGCCGTCGTGGCCGGCGAATTTCTGCCGGCCGAAGCCGATGAAGACGTGCACTCGGCCCTCGAGCGGGGCCTGATCGACATCATCGGCGTTGAGATTGGCGGCAAGCTCCGCGCTGGCCGCAGCCGCAACGACCAGGTCGCAACGCTCGTGCGCATGTGGCTGCGCGACCACGCCGCCACCCTCGCCTCGCTGGTCATTGAACTCATTGATGCCCTCGCTGCCCAGGCCGAAGCGCACGAAAGCGCCATCATGCCCGGCCGCACGCACCTGCAGCACGCCCAGCCGGTGCTGCTCGCCCATCACCTGTTGGCGCACTGCTGGCCGCTCGTGCGTGACCTCGACCGTTTCGCGGACTGGAATCGCAGAGCGGACGCGTCCCCCTACGGTTCCGGCGCCCTCGCCGGCAACACCCTCGGTCTCGACGCGCACCTCGTGGCCGTGGACCTCGGTTTCGCCGCCGTGGTCGAGAACTCCATCGACGGCACCGCAAGCCGCGACCTGGTCGCCGAATTCGCCTACATCACCGCGCAAATCGGCATCGACATGTCGCGTCTGGCCGAAGAGATCATTCTCTGGAACACCCGCGAATTCGGTTTCGTCACCCTCGACGACGCCTACTCCACCGGCTCGTCGATCATGCCGCAGAAGAAGAACCCCGACATCGCCGAGTTGGCCCGCGGCAAATCCGGCCGCATGATCGGCAACCTCACCGGGCTGCTCACCACGCTCAAGGGTCTTCCGCTCGCCTACAACCGCGACCTGCAGGAAGACAAGGAACCGGTCTTCGACTCGATCAACACCCTCGAAGTGCTGCTGCCCGCCTTCACCGGCATGGTCGCCACCCTGACTTTTCACACCGAGCGCATGGCCGAACTCGCCCCGCAGGGGTTCTCCCTCGCCACGGATGTCGCGGAATGGCTGGTCAAACGGCACGTGTCGTTCCGTGACGCCCACGAAATCACCGGTTCTTTGGTGAAGTTCGCTGAGACCAACGGACTCGACCTGCACGAAGTTGACGACGAGGCGCTGCTCGCGATCTCGCCGCACCTCGTACCCCAGGTGCGCGAGGTGCTCACCATTCGCGGATCGGTCGAGAGTCGTGACGGTGCCGGCGGAACCGCATCCGTACGCGTCGCCGAACAGCGTGCCCACCTCGTGGCCCGCGTGCGCGACCTGACGGCCGCCCTCAGCCGGTAGACCATGCCGATTCGGCGGCGCTCAGCTTGGCCTGCGAAAAGCTAAGCCGGCAGTTAGGTCAGGGCCATTGGTACGAGGGCGGCGCAGGCGCACGCCCAGATCAGACTCGACAGGGTGCCGATGATGAACCGCTCACGCGATTCGGCCGCGGCCAACTCAGTGAAGCGGCCAACACCCTTGATGGCGACGACAACGGCGATCGCTTCGGGAAAACCGGCCAGGATCGCGCCAGCCACGGCGAGGCGTTCCAGGATGCCGATGGTTACGCCTCCGCGCAGCACCTCGTGGGTCTCCGGGTCGCTGACCCCGGCCATGGTGGGGGCGGGTTTGCCGGCGTTCAGCACCATGATGCCGCCATGCTGGCCCGGCGGTACCGAGTTGTTGGTGGCGAGATCGAGCGCCAGTACTGCGATCGGGCCGCCCCCGATCACGGCGAGGGCGACGGCGAGCATGCCGATCACGATGCCGAAGGCGCTCGGGCCGGCGCCAACGGTCACCGCGGCGAGCAGGAGGGCAACGACGAGACCTGCCATGGCCCAGATCGCGAAGATCTGTCGGTGCAGTTTGAAGGCGATCGCGGCGCAGGTGAGCGAGGCGAGCGTGACCAGAAGCAGGGCGACCCAGTAGAGAAATGTAAGGACGGTGAAGGTCATGCGGATTTATCCGTTTCATTCGGGAGATGATCGAGCTGCTCCAGCAGCCTAACCAACGCCGGCCGCGCCGCCTGCTCAACCCGGTACTGCGCGGCTTTAAGCCGTTGGCTCACGGCACCGGTCGTGATTTCGAGTTCGGCAGCGATATCGATTTGGGCCAATCCGGCTTCGAATAGGTCGCCGGCCTGCCAGCCCTGGGGGGTTCGACGTTGACGCAGCAGCAGGAGCATGGTGAAGAGCGCCTCGATGCCGCCGGAGGCGGCATGTGTCGGATCAACCTCGAGCGCAAAGTGCGCTTCGGTTCTTTTAGCGCGCAGCACGGCGTCGCGGGCCGCGATGAAAGCGCCGCCGGTGGCCTGTCTGGTCGACGCCGGTAGGGGGGTGCGCACGGTTCCGACACCGAGCCCAACGCTCCAATGGGCGGAACGATGCAGCGCGAGAATCGCGTCGAGCGTGGGCCGGGCCGCCGATAGGAGCAACTGAATTTCATCACCGGCCGTCTGGTCGGGCGGCAGGCTGAACGCGTCGGGACTCTGCGCCACGAGTTGCGCGATCATCTCCCGCGCGCGATCGTGATCGTTACGGCTGCCGATCTGGTCGGCGGTGATGACAAACATGGTCTCAGGCTCCGTCCTACATTCAGCATAGTTAAGCCCACAGGCTAAATCAAGCTGATTATAGGCTCTAACCTAAAGTAATCTGCAAAGGAACGGATGCTGCCAGTACTTCGGGCAACTGCCCCGGCTGATAATCTAAAGCGCGTGTCAGACCCCACCATTCTCGCCCAGCAGACCAATGATCCCTCCTTCGACTCGGTGTGGGAGGAGATCAACTGGCGCGGCCTCGTGCACGTCTCCACCGACGAGACCGAGCTCAAGGCTCTGCTCGACGGTGACCCGATCACCTACTACTGCGGATTCGACCCGACCGCAGCGAGCCTGCACCTCGGTAACCTGGTGCAGTTGCTGCTGATGCGGCGCTTGCAACTGGCGGGACACCATCCGCTTGGCCTGGTCGGAGGCTCGACCGGTCTCATCGGCGACCCGCGCCCCACGGCCGAGCGCACGCTCACCCCCGCCGACACCGTCGCGGAATGGGTCGGTTACCTGCAGGCTCAGGTATCGCGGTTTCTCAGTTCGGAGGGCGACAACGCCGTCACGCTCGTGAACAACCTGGACTGGACAGCGCCATTGAGCGCCATCGATTTTTTGCGCGAAATCGGCAAGTACTACCGTGTGGGCACCATGCTGAAGAAGGATGCCGTCAGCGCGCGCCTCAATTCCGACGCGGGCATCAGCTACACCGAGTTCAGCTACCAGATACTGCAGGGCCTGGATTACCTCGAGCTGTTCCGCAGCTACGGCTGCGTGCTGCAAACCGGCGGCAGCGATCAGTGGGGCAACCTCACGAGCGGAACCGATCTCATCCGTCGCGCCGAAAGCGGCACGGTGCACGCCATCGGCACCCCGCTCATCACCAACAGCGACGGAACCAAGTTCGGCAAGAGCGAGGGCAACGCGGTGTGGCTCGACCCGAACCTCACGAGCCCCTACGCCTTCTACCAGTTCTGGCTCAACACCGACGATGCCGACGTGGTCTTTCGGCTCAAGGTGTTCACTTTTCTCTCCCGCGGTGAAATCGAGCGGTTCGCCGAGCTCGTCGAAAACGAACCGTTCCGGCGTGAAGCGCAGCGCCGGCTTGCACTGGAAGTGACCAGCCTGGTGCACGGGCACGCAGCGACGGATGCTGCCATCCACGCCGCCGAGGCACTCTTCGGTCAGGGCGACCTCGCCGAGCTGGATCCCGACACCCTCGAGGCTGCCCTGCGCGAACTTCCACACACCACGACGTCGCCGCACGCTACGGTGCTGCAGCTGCTCGTGGACACCGAACTGTCGAAGAGTATCGGTGAGGCCCGACGCGCCGTACAACAGGGTGGGGTGTACCTGAACAATGAGAAGGTCACGAGTGTCGACCTGACCATTGAAGGATCAGTGCTCCCAGGGGGAGTAGCGGTGCTGCGTCGCGGCAAGAAAACGCTCGCGGGAATTTTCGTCGAGTAGTTCGGCCTAGCGGCGTGTCATCCGCTGCCTGCCGGGGTATGAGGCGCAACCCGTCAATAACGCGACCGCAGCGACAGTCGGCATTGCGCGTGGTGGCAGGTGGGGGTGGCAAGATGTCGTCGTGGAAACTCTTCGAACCGAACGCCTGTTGCTGCGTCCCTGGACACTCGATGACACCGATTTCATCTTCGGGCTGTACTCACTGTGGGCTGTGCAACAACACATCGGGTTGCATCCACGAGTGATGACAGATCGCGCCGAGGCGATCGCGGTGATCAAGCACTGGGCGGGAATGGAGCATCCCATTCACGCCGTTCGGGCGGTAACGGATGCCGACACCGGCGAAATATTTGGCAACCTGCTGCTCAAGTCGATTCCGGCCTCGAGCCCGGTCGCGCCGCTCGAGCCGTCCGGGGACACCGAGATCGGCTGGCACTTTCACCCGAACGCGTGGCATAACGGCTATGCGACCGAAGCGGCAGCTGCGGTACTGGCCGAGGGCTGGAAGACCGGGCTCGACCGAGTGGTGGCCGTCACGACTCCGAGTAACCGCCCCTCGCAGCGTGTCTGCCTGCGCATCGGCATGACGCATCAGGGCAGAACCGACCAGTACTACAACTCTGTGAGCGAACTCTTCGTGGTCGACGCCCCCGAATCATAACGAGCTCTCTCAACAGGCGAGGGCCGGCCTGCGTGGGCTGGGGAGCGGATGCGGGGTTGCGACACGCCCGGGTGGGGGGCGTTTTGACGGGTGGGTGTGGGGACCGTAATGTATCTATACGTACCCCAAAGGTGCGAAAAGCCGCAGTGCTTTTCGGCCTCACGTGGGACCATCTTCTAGTCAG